>JAIXUU010000021.1 GCA_027483405.1 Planctomyces sp.
GGCGGCGATCCTTTTATCTTTGGGCGAGGAGGTGAAGAAGCTGCTGCTCTGGCTGATGCGGGGATTCCGTTTGAAGTTGTCCCGGGCATTACAGCAGCCACAGCAGCAGCCGTCTATTCGGGTTTATCATTGACGCATCGTGAGTGTGCCTCTGCGGTGGCATTCATTACGGGGCACGAGGATCCAGACAAAACAGAACAGACATTGAATTATCAGTCTCTGGCGAACTTTCCTGGCACGCTCGTCTTCTACATGGGTTTGCATCGCCTGGAGACCATCGCCAAAGCACTTATTGAAGCCGGAAAGCCGGCAGAGACACCGGCCATGGTTGTGAGTCAGGCGACCACATCTCGTCAGCAAATGGTGGAAGCGACTCTGGCGGACATTGCTGCCAAGGCGAAACAGGCCAATCTCCTGGCGCCATCACTCGCCATGATTGGAAATGCGATTGAGTGGCGCACCCCTGCTGCCTGGTTTGAAGAGCGACCACTTCGCCATCTGAGAATTGCGATTCCCAGACCACTCGAACAGGGGGAATTGACGGCTCTGGAATGTGAGCAATTGGGAGGCTCACCACTCCTGATGCCCACCATCTCGATCTCGTCCATCGATGATTGGACTCTAGTCGATGGAATCATCGACCGTATCGCAGAGTTCGACTGGATCATTTTCACCAGTGTCAATGGTGTGCGTTGTTTCATGCAGCATTTGTGGCAACGCGGGCTGGATGGTCGCGAGCTGGCGGGTTGCCGACTGGCTGTGATTGGTGCGAGCACTGCTGCTGAACTGGAGAAGTGGCATCTTCGTGCCGACTTTGTGCCCTCTCAGTTTCGCGGTGAAGTCCTTGCAGAAGAACTCACGCAGAAATTCCCTTCAGGAAGAGCCATCTGGTTTCGGGCGAATCGTGGACGAGAAGTCATTCCTGAGCAGCTTCAAAAAGCGGGCTGGTCAATGGAAACGGCTGTGGTGTATCGCAACGAGGATGTGACCAGTTGGCCGGCAGATTTCTGGGAAAAACTCTCTCGTAAAGAAGTGGATTGGATTGCCTTGAGCAGCCCGTCGATGGCCAGGAATTGGAAAAATTTGTTTGATGCTTATCTGAGAGAGTCTGGTCGCAATGCGTCAGAGTTCATCAATGCGGCGCGATTTGTGAGCATCAGTCCCGTGACGACACAAGCCGCCCTCGAAGCTGGGTTATCGATTTCTGCGGAAGCCAGTGTATTCACCTGGGAAGGCATTTTTCGGGCCATTGCGAATGCCGAAGGAAGGCCATGGCTGAATGTTTCCACCAGCGTGGCCATACCCACAAAGAGCAGTTTCCCGCCCGGTGAGGAAAGTTAGCGTGTCGAAACACCCTGTACGCTCACATTCCGCTCTTCCCAAAATTCACTGGATGGCAGAAAACTTTGGAGAACCCACCAGTCGGCTAGGTGTTCCTGTAGTGAAACCAGGATCACTTTTCATGGGTAAGTCTTTTTGTGCCGCAGGGAACTGTGCGCGCAGGTCTTGGTGGAATGATCAAACGGTAGTGAACAAATCTCAGGGCCATCAGTTATGAGCGGATCGACACCATCTTTTCTGAAGCCGCTGGTGTGCGTCGGGGGATTACTGGCAGGGTCTTTGGCGTTACTCCCGACTTTTGCGGTGGAAAATGTGCCGCAGGCCTCTGCCACAGCAGGGAGCCCGCAGGGAAAGTTGGCTAGTCTTTCCGAGCTGACTGATAAAACCTGGAAAGATGTGGAAGGAAACGTCTGGACGTTTCCGAAATCGGAAACATCACCCGTCGTGGTGGTGGCCTTTCTGGGAACAGAGTGTCCTTTGGCTTTGCAGTATGCCAAGACGTTGAATCTGCTGGCCGAACGATATGCCAATCGAGGCGTGCAATTCGTGGGAGTGAACGCCAATCCTCAAGATTCTCTGGCCGAAATTCAGGCTCAAGCCCGTCGTCAGAAACTGAACTACCCGATTCTGAAGGATACACATCAAGACTGGCTCAAGGCGTTAGGGGCTGAGCGAACTCCTCAAGTGGTGGTTCTCGATCAAAACAGGACGATTCGCTACAGCGGTCGGATCGACGATCAGCACGGTGTCGGGAAATCGAGGCCAGCTCCGACTCGTGAAGATCTGGCTTTGGCTGTCGAACAGATTCTGGCGAAGAAAAACGTCGAAATCAGCAAGACCGAAGTCATTGGCTGCCTGATTGGCCGGTTGAATTCACCGAAGGCCGAACCTCAAGTAACATGGGCCAAAGATATCGCGCCTATTCTGGACCAGCACTGTGTCGAGTGCCATCGACCCGGTGAAATTGGGCCCTTCAGCCTTGTGAATTACGAAGAGACTGCCGGTTGGGCCGAGATGATTGCTGAAGTGACCAGTGAGCGAAGAATGCCTCCCTGGCATGCTGAAGAATCGCATGGCAAATTTCTCAATGAACGACGCCTGACTCAAAAAGAAATTGAGACATTGAAGCAATGGGTCGCTGAGGGGACTCCGGCCGGAGACGTTTCGCAAAGACCTCCTTTGCCAGTTTTCACCAATGGTTGGCAATTGCCACGTCAGCCGGATCAGGTGGTGTGGATGAGCGAGCGGCCGTTCTCTGTCAAATCCACCGGTGAAGTCAAATATCAATATTTCTCGGCAGATCCTGGAATCACTGAAGATCGCTGGATCTCGGGTGTTGAGGTGCAACCCGGGAACCGGGCTGTGGTCCATCACGTCATTGTGTTCCTGAGTGAGGATGGCAAAAAGTTTGATCACGATAAGCAGTTTCTGGTGGCGTATGTGCCTGGCTTGAGATTGAAGCCACTCCCGGAAGGCTATGCGAAGCGGATCCCGAAGGGTTCCAAGTTCATTTTTCAGGTGCATTACACTCCGAATGGTGAAGCTCAGGAAGATCGCACAAAAGTCGGGCTGATCTTCGCTGATCCTGCCAAAGTGACGCATGAAGTCAAAACCGAAAGTGTGGCTCAACTTCGTTTTCGGCTAGAACCGTACAAGGACAATCAGCGTGTCGACGCCAAGCCGACAAAAGCTCCCGTCGAGCTGGAATTGCTGTCGATGTCACCGCACATGCATCTCCGGGGGAAATCGTTCCGTTACGAATTGCAGTCACCCGGTGGGGAACGACAAGTCGTACTGAATGTTCCCCATTACGACTTCAACTGGCAGACGCAATATCGTCTCGCAGAACCCATCAAAGTGGCTCGTGGCTCGACTCTGTATGCCTCGGCAACATTTGATAATTCACCAGATAACCTCGCCAATCCTGACCCTTCTCAGGTCGTCACCTGGGGGGATCAATCCTGGGAAGAGATGATGATTGGCTACTTCGATATCGCGATCCCTCGCTCAACCGCAGGGAGTGCCAACCTCATGACTGACTGGCTCGATTCCAAAGAAGGGCCCCGCAAACTTCTCAAAGCTCTCGATCGCAATGGCAGTGGAGAAGTCGACGAGAATGAGGTTCAGCCTGGCCATCGGCAGTTTCTCAAGCAGATCGATGCCGACAACTCTGGCGGATTGAGTGAGGAAGAACTCCGCAGTAACTGGACGAAAGTGCTCAAGGCGATTTCTGCCAAGAAATCATAATCACTCACTGACCTGCAACACTCACTTGAAGAGACTGTTCAACGCACATCAAAACGCTGAAACAGTTCTCGCTCAACTATGCTCAAGTCATGTCCGTAGGCCTTGAGCAGCAGCATCCAGTGGAACAATACATTGGCTGCTGCTGCAGGAACATCGCCCGGGTTCCCTGCATCCTCTTCTGCACAGGCTTCGACCATCTGATAGGCCTTTTCGACCAGCGTCGTGGCCATCATATGATGGCCCGCCTTTGAGAGTTCTGTCACATAAGAACCGGCGGGGAGTTCCTTGAGCCGGTGCTCCAACTGTGCTTCGAGCCGCTTGAGCAAATCACTCATCAAGTCTACCTCAGGCTGTGTTTTGAATGATCGACTCGAGAGTGATTACGAAAACGCCTTGACCAGCATCTGACGGCGATAAGCGAAGGCATCTTCCAGTTGATCGAGAATCTTGTCGGCAGTGACCATCAGGCCAATCAGGCCTCCCGGTGGCTCAAACTCAATACGATTCTTCAGTACGCACAACTCGTCATCCTGCTGTTCGATAATGTAATCGTGAATGTAACTTTTGATGGGGCCTTTGATCAGTTCTTCACGAAAGCCCACGGGAGCATTAAAGACCGTGATCTTCTGCTCCAGTTGCTGGACGACGCCGTAAGCCTGAACTCGACAGACCATGATGCTGCCGAGAGATAACACTTCGGGAGCTTCCACAAAGACCAGACCAGCTTCTGGAGGACTCAGCGAGGCGAGATTCTTCGGACGCGAGATAAAATCGAAGATTTTTTCCGGGGCTGCAGGAAGCTGAACCTGACTCTCAAACTGTGGCATGTCAAAACCTTCGTAATAATCCTGCAGTTCCTCGGTTCAACAACAGCCGTTGAATGCGGTCCCTTTCAAGGTTCAGCAAACAACAGCCACTGTTATGATGGGCAGAATGCTGCCCTGCGAACTGAGTGCAGTGTATGCCACCTACCAGCTGTTGAAAACCACTCGCTATGCAGTTTCCCGCAGAACTTCTCAACCAGTGCTGGTTTCTGACCGGGGCGACCGCCAGTGGAAAGACCGCAGTCTCTCTCGAACTGGCAGAACGGCTCGATGCAGAGATTATTGCTCTGGATTCAATGACGCTGTATCGGAAAATGGACATCGGTACAGCGAAGCCATCCATCTCGGAGCGTCTGGCCACGCCGCACCATTTATTTGATGTCATTGATCCGTGGGAGGAATTCAGTGTGGCGGAGTATCTGAAAAGTGCCCGTCAGGTGGCTGAAGAGATTGTCCAGCGTCACAAGACCCCGCTATTTGTCGGTGGAGCGGGGTTATATCTGAGGAGCCTGCTGCGGGGAGTTTTTAATGGCCCGGCTGCTGATTGGGAACTCCGCAAGAAGTGGGAGGCTCTGGCGAGTTCTGCGGGAAATCAGGCCGTTCATGATCTCCTGGCCCAATGCGATCCTCCCGCAGCAGCTCGATTGCATGTGAATGATTTGCGGCGAGTGATCCGTGCATTAGAGGTTTTTGAGCTCACGGGCATTCCGTTGTCTGCGCAACAGAATCAGCTGCCTGTCGCAGGGATCCACAAAGCGTTTGCGTTGATGCCCCCTCGAGACTGGTTAGCTGAACGCATCGAACGGAGATTAATGCAGATGGTGCAGCAAGGGCTGGTGGCGGAAAATCTCAGACTCATGGAACTCGAACGCCCTCTCAGCCATACCGCCCGACAGGCACTGGGCTACAAAGAGATTCTCGATTGGCTCGAAACCCTGAGGCCTGAAGCTCGACACCCGGAACTCTCTCTCCCTGAAGCTGTGTTTATCACCATGCGCGATCGCACACGACAATTTGCCAAGCGACAGGAAACGTGGTTTCGTAATCTGGAAGAATGTCGGCAAATCCCTATCGATCCCGAGGACAATCCAGTCACGATTGCTCGCCAGATATTGAACGCTGCCGAGAATCGGTCGTGACTTCGATCGTGATGGATCACTGCTGACGATTGTGCGATTGGGGGATCCATCGCTGTAAGTGTTTGACCAGATAGATCGCAGCTGGAATTGCCAAGAGAGGTTCAATGGGGGCCCGCATACGCGCATTGCTGAAGTAGAAGATGTGCGGCAGCATCACCAGGCAGACAGTACCAATCAACCAGACGCCAAAAACTCGATGACAGCGAAGGAGTTCGATAATTCCCAAGCAGGCCAGAATGGCAAACAGGCCGTAGCAGAAGAACAGCAGTTCCATGAGCCCACGGGGAACTTGGTTCTGGAACATGCTTTGGGGCACTGGGCTCCAGAAAAATGCCATCCTGAGCAGGGCGCTGCGAGTGAAGGCTTCAGGATGGCTGCGGATGGTTTGCCAGGCCCAGGCCTGCTGAAGTCTGTCTTGCTCGACTTCGCTGAGCCCGTCGAGTTTTTCGCGGTTTTTGGCTTCCCATGCACGAAACTTCTCTTCGGGCCAGATGGAAGTTCCCCGAGTTTCCTCCAGTTCCTGGATGACAGGATTGTTCGCCAGCCAGAGGGTATAACCTCCATGTGTCGTGGTCACGATGGGAGCACCCATCACGACAAGATTTCGAGACATCCAGATTCCGGGAGCGATCAAAGAAAATCCGGCCAGAATCATTACGATTCGCAGAAATGATCGCGGTGAATGGTATGGTGCGTTTTGGCTGCCGATCCATCCCATGCAGATGAGGAACCATGGTAGCAGCAGAAGCAGGGCCGGTCTGGCCATTGGGGCGAGCCCTGCCAAGAGGCCAGCCCACATCAGCCTGTTGAGCGTAAGAGATGCGGGATGAATCAGTGCCTGAGCCAACTGCAGCGACAACAGCATGATCAGAGTTGCGGCTAAAATTTCAGTCATCGGCTGGGTTGAGTAGAGCAGCAGCAGAGGATCTATTGCCACGATCAAGCCAGCCCAGCCACCCGCCAGATGCCATCCATTTCTTTTGAGTCCATCGCTGGCAAGATCGATCGTCAACAGTTGAGTTGTTCGGATCGTAGCCCAGGTGAGCACCAGAGAGAGTGACAATTGCAGCATGGCCACAGCCCACGTGGCATTCGCAATCCATAACAGCGGTGCCAGAAGCAGCGGGAAAAGCGGCGGTCGAAACGCTGTGGGAACTCCGCCAGGCCCGCAGTAGCCCAGACCATCAGCCAGATTTTGACCCAGGAGCAGATAAGCATCCCGATCAATCGCTAAAGACTCGGGCTTCACAACCATCCAGCCGACGCGGAGGATCAAGGTCAACGCCAAAGCAGTCCAGCACAGCCAGTCAAGATGGAACGTCGTTGATGGTGGTGCTGCTGATGACGGCGGCTGCGGAGAGTGAGAATTCATTGA
>JAIXUU010000190.1 GCA_027483405.1 Planctomyces sp.
GTGTAAAACCAGATACCTGAAAAAACTTCCTTTGGATGGCCAATATGTCGCTTCAGAACATGGTTTATGAACAGCTTCGGCAGCAGATGGTTCGTCGGTACTTTTTCCAGCGATCGGCGGCCGGGCTCGGTGGGGCGGCTTTGGCTTCGCTGCTGAATCCGCAGTTGTTTTCCGGGATGCCGGCACTGGCTGCGAATCCAGACACAAGCGGTGCAGTGCCGCCTGATCTTTCATCGCTGGGGGCATTGCCAGGGCTGCATCATGCGCCAAAGGCCAAGCGGGTGATCTGGCTCTTTATGGCGGATGGCCCTTCTCAGCTCGACCTGTTCGACTACAAGCCCAAGATGGTCGACTGGTTTGATAAAGATCTTCCCGAGTCTATTCGTAACGGTCAGCGCATTACGACGATGACCTCGGGTCAATCGCGGTTTCCAATTGCACCCTCGGTATTCAAGTTCAATCAGCATGGGCAAAACGGAACCTATATCAGTGAACTGCTCCCTCATATTGCCGGCGTTGTTGACGATTTAACAATCGTCAAAACGATGTACACCGAAGCGATCAACCATGATCCCGCGATTACATTTATTCAGACCGGGAGCGAACTTCCCGGGCGACCGAGTCTGGGGGCATGGCTCTCTTATGGAATTGGGAGTCCGAATCAGGATTTACCGGCGTTCGTCGTCCTGCACTCGAAGATTGCCGCCGGTGCACAGACACAGGCCCTCTTCTCGCGGTTGTGGGGTTCCGGATTTTTGCCCACGAAACATCAGGGAGTCGCCTTGCGTTCGAGTGGTGACCCGGTGCTCTATTTATCCAATCCGAAAGGTGTCAGTTCGCAATCTCGACGCACGATGCTCGATGGATTGGCGGAACTCAATCAGCAGCATCTGCAGGAAATGGGTGATCCCGAAATTGCCGCCCGTATTGCCCAGTACGAGATGGCTTTCCGCATGCAGACCTCTGTGCCGGACCTTGTCGATTTAAAGGATGAATCGAAAGAAACGCTCGAGATGTACGGGCCCGAAGTGAATGAGCCCGGCACCTTTGCCTATAACTGCCTGCTCGCACGTCGATTGGCAGAACGTGGCGTGCGATTTACGCAGATCTTCCTGCGGGGCTGGGATCATCATGGGGGATTGCCAGGGCAGATCCGGCAGTTGGTGAAATCTGCGGATCAACCTTGTGCGGCCTTGATTAAAGATCTGAAGCAGCGAGGGATGCTGGACGATACGTTGGTGGTGTGGGGTGGCGAATTTGGCCGCACGATCTACAGCCAGGGGACGTTGACGAAAGAAAACTATGGTCGCGATCATCATCCACGCTGCTTTACGATGTGGTTTGCCGGTGGCGGCATGAAACCCGGCACCGTCTACGGCGAGACCGACGACTTCAGCTATAACATCGTGAGTGAGAATCAGAAGATGCATATTCATGATCTCAACGCCACGATTCTGCATCTTCTGGGGATCAACCACGAGCGACTGACCTACCGCTCCCAGGGCCGCGACTTCCGCCTGACAGACGTGGAAGGGAATGTGATCCGCGAAATTCTGGCGTGATGGTGGTGGAGAAAAATTTGGACGAGATATCGCGATTGAGTGAGTTCGAGGAACTGGAGGGCGATTTCCTGCTTGCCCGGGATGGGACATCGCGTCAGGCGGCAATTGAGTAGTAAATTTCTCTCGCGAAGGCGCGAGGGTTTCCAAGAGGAAGTGGCGTCGACTTCGTTGGCTTAGTGGGCCGGTAGGTAGGAGCACTGCTGGCGAGCAAGCAGTGGCACACGATTTGGCATTTCCAGTTCGAAAATGGCTATGCTTTTGTGGGGTCGAAGCCGTGGATGAGTTCTTCTTCCCACTCCTGGAGGAGTGGCCAGCCTGTGGCGCAGGTGCCGAAGTCGGCGAGGTTGAGGTAAGATTTCAAGCGGTCGATCGTCTTTTGAATATGTGCTGGCTGCTTGCGGAAGACAGGGCCGTGGCTGGGGAGGAGCCATTCGATCTTCGAATCGCGAATGCGTTCGAGCGATTTGATGAATTCCACAAGGTCGGAACCATGGTGGGCATCGATATTGCCGACACCACCGTCGCGGTAAATGTTGTCGCCTGAAAAGAGATAAGGGCCCATTTCAAAAGCGAGCTGGCCATTGGCGTGGCCTGGGGTACTCCAGACCTTTAGCTTCAAGTTCCCCACCGTGAGGAGATCCCCTTCATCGATGGATTCATCCACAGGGATGGGGCTCAAATCGATGGAAATTCCCTGGGCGCTGATTTCGGCGTACGTTTCGATTCGATCCGCTTTTTCCATCAGTAGCCGGGCATGGGGATGAGCCACCAGCCGGGCTTGAGGCATGAGTTCTTTCGCCCGCTTCATTCCCTGGATGTGATCGACATCGGCATGGGTGCAGATCAAATAGCGGCACTGAGACAGGGCAAAATCCATCTGGCGGATGGCGTCGATGATTTCGTCAGTGCTGTCTTCAAAACCAATATCAATCAAAGCCCATTCGCCGGCATCGTGAACGACATAGACCGAGCAGCCCATGCGCTGTCGGAACTGGTAGTTCATTTCGAGGATATTCGGGAAAAGTTCTCTTCGAGCCAGCATGCCACACCTGTCTTCAGAATCGGAAAGCCCGTTCACTTTCAGAGCATCTGTCAGATTCTAGGCAGGCTGCTCACCAAGTCGAAGTGAGTGAAGGATGAAGTTTTGATTCCCCTCAAAAAATTTGCACATTTCTGAACGATTTTCAAAGAGGTTCCTGCGTACTGCACAGAAGTCGTCTGGAAGGTGGTCGTCTGAAGCGTTTGGAAGGGTTTCATGAGCTACAAAAAGATTTGAGAGTAAGACTGCAGGATCGCACCACCTATCCCGGAAATTCTCTGTAGTTTGCCTGAAGGTGTCAAAAGAGCCGTGGTTTGTGCCTGCCGAGTCTGCGCAGCCGAATAACCTTACCAACAGCAGGGATCGAGCGGCAAATTTTGCAGGTGCTCCCTACGATTTGTCTGAGACGGGCATGGAGTCTGGTGCGATGGCGAACCGATTTTCTGAATGGCTGAGGAGTTGTTACTTTACACTGGCCGATTGATCGCTGGTGCCATCAGCCATTCCCGCCAACAGGACGTTGGAGTTATCTCGATGAATTCCATGCTCACCAGCCTGCTGGCTCAGCCCCAGGTTGAACCGATCCGGGTTTCTCGCATCATCCTGAATCTTGGCACTCGTGAAGTTGCCATTGAAGAGGATGAGTTTGTGATTGGCAGAGCCGAGTTCTGCGATCTGGTGATACCCGATCCTGCTGTGGCCGATTTTGCTGCCAGGATTCGTCTGGATGGTGGAGCTGCCTGGATTGAAGCGACTGAGTTCTCTTCCGTCGTGATGATTGATGGCCGCCCTTATCGGCGACGAGCCTTGAGAGACGGTGATCGATTGCAGTTCGGTGGCGAGGTCTGGTCCGTCAGGTTGCAGACCAATCGCGAACCAGCGACGCAAGTTGAAAACGCGGCTGTTTCTAGAGAATTGCTCGAGCAGGAAATCCGTGAGCTGTTCGAACTGATGAACTGGAAAACCAGCGGCGAGACATCATCGACCCAGCGTCTGGAAGATTCCCCACGATCCTTGCCTCCGCAAGGTGTCCAGGCACTCTTGCGTGCGGCACTTTCTTCGCAGCGTGGGCAAGCGGCCGATGCACTCGAAATGGCAGACGAACTGCCAGTTGAGACTCATCTGGCAGCGGGGATCGATGAGGTCGGACATCCAGAAGCTGACCTGCACGATCTTCGAGTGGATCTCGATGAGCGAACACGCGCTGCCCAGCGAGAACTGGAAGCAAGAATTGAAAGCTTGCTCAATCATCTGGGGGAAAGTGCTGCTGCACTCAGGGCTTCAGCGTAGCAACCAGCTTGTGATCGAAGGAAATTTGCAGCCGAGACCTGGCAAAAGGTCTCGGCTGTTTTCGTTTCGTGCGAGTGTTGGCTGTCGAGTGCTCGCCGGACACACAGAGCCTCGGTGCCTGTCTCGATTCGGCGCTTGCCTGAGCGCGGGCTTTGCAGTATGGTCGATTAGTTGTGAAAACAAGTGTTTATGAATTGCTGCAGTGTCAGGATGCCACACTTGTACGACGAATTGCCGTGAACCGGTGAGACCCGTCCGTCGGCAATGATGCTGCAGATCGATTGTTTCGACGAGTTTTCCCAATTGTTTGGAAGATTTCTTCGTACACAGAGAAATGAGATCTTGGGGTTGCCTGAGAAATCTCCGGCAGCTCTCCTGGGCGGCTTTGGTTTCAGTGACAAACAGGGGCATGTTTGCCAGGTAGAAAACAAGACACCGTTTGTTGAAAATTGCAGGGACAGAGAACACTGCAGCTTGTCATGGTTGTGGGAGTGTTCTGGCTACATCATGATAGACAAACAGGTGTTAACCTGATGAGCAGCATTGATATGTATCGTGAAAGGTTGAGGCAACTGGTGGGGTATGTCATGCACGACCAGTTGCGAAATCAACTCAATGAATCACCGTCAGAAGGGGCAACCGGATTGATCGCACGACACACCCACAA
>JAIXUU010000195.1 GCA_027483405.1 Planctomyces sp.
AATGGGGGGGCGAGTACGGTTTGTGGATGACCGGTGCGCAATTCGTACAAAACCCGACCATGACTCGTCCGGGCAGTCAGCGAACAGACTTCACGAAAGGGTCTTGAAATCAGGTCTAAGTCGATAACGTCCCTTTGGAAGAGGGGACACCTGTTTGTCGAGGATCGATTGCCACCGCTTGTCTTAGGGCTCGGGCGGTCCCTTTGAAAATGGCCTCGCTGATGTGATGGCTGTTGGTGCCGTGATGGAGCACCACGTGCAGATTCATAAGTGCATTGGCCGCCACAGCCTGCCAGAACTCTTCCACAAGTTCGGTATCGAACGTACCGATTTTCTCCGTGGGGAATTCGACCTTGTAGATGAATTTCACACGCCCCGACAAATCGAGTGCTGAAGTGACGAGTGTTTCTTCCATGGGCAAGGTGATGCTGCCATAGCGGACAATCCCTGCTTTGTTGCCCAAAGCCTCAAGGAGGGCTTTGCCCAGGCAGATTCCGATATCTTCGGTCGAGTGATGGTCATCGATGTGAGTATCGCCATCACAGGTCACTTCGAGATCAAACAGACCATGCTTGGCAAACAACGTCAGCATGTGATCGAGAAAACCGACGCCAGTCGCCACCTGGGCTTGGCCACTGCCATCGAGGTTGAGTGACAGCCGAATTTTCGTTTCGAACGTATTGCGTTCAATGGTGGCCTGGCGTGGAGAAGACATAACTCGATTTTCATTGAAGGAATTTGAGATTTTTCCGTCCCGGGTCAATCAGCTGCGGACTACACGGCAGACTACCCGACGGGGGATTCATCAGGAAGGAGGATTCATGTTGATGTTATTCAAAGCCTGTGGTTTCTCTCTCTGGCGCGTTCCAGCTAGACGATCTGCTTCAACGCATCGACACAGGCGGCGACTTCTTCACGCGTGCCGATAGTGATTCTCAGGCCGTCGAGCAAGCGATCTGCTGCCCAATCAACGCCGGGAAACTTCATATAACGGACAAGGATTTTTCGAGCTTTCAGTGCCAGATAAATGTCGTGATGTTTGCTGCTGGGATGTGTCGTCCAGACGAAGTTGGCCTGGCTGGGCGTGGGAGTGAACCCAAGCTGAATCAATTGATCTGTCAGCCAGGCTCGTGTTTCGCGGATTCGTGTGACATTGGCCCGCATCCAGGCTTGATCAGCAATGGCTGCGGTGGCGGCTGCGAGCGAGATGCTGTCGCAGTTGTAGCTGTCTTTCACTTTTCGCAGGCCGGCAATCATGTCATGCCGGGCGATGGCAAAGCCAAAACGAATCCCTGCGAGGCTATACGATTTGCTGAAGGTGCGTGTCATCACCACCCGGTCGCCGAAATCGGCGTTGAGGATCTCTGCCGTTTGTGGTTCATCCGCAAAATCGGCATACGCCCCATCGAGTACCAGCACACCTTCCGGCGGCACCAGTTCCGCAATCTGCGAGGTGGTCCAGCAGTTCCCGGAAGGACTGTTCGGATTGGGGACAAAGACGGCCTTGGCCCGGTTAACGACTGGCCCGACACGCTCTTTCGACCAGTTCCACTGATCATCGAGAATCAGCCGCTGGTGAGAAACATTCTGCAGATCAGCCAGGGTCTCGTAGAGAATGTAACTGGGATAGGGATAAGCCATGAGATCACCCGTCCCGGTGAACGAACGGGTGATGATGGTGAGGACTTCATCACTGCCATTGGTAGGGAGAATCTGATCGGGATCAACGCCATAAACTTCCGCAGCGATGCGGCGGAAGTTGGTGGCTAAAGGATCGGGATAGAGATTCAACCGGCTGGTAGCCGCAGCCTGAATGGCCTCTGCCACTCGGGGTGAAGGGGGATATGGATTCTCGTTGGTGTTCAGCTTGATCCAGCCTGTTTCCTGAGGCTGCTCGCCCGGGACATAGCCAGAAATTCGTTCAATATGCGGCAGAAAAAGACTCATAACAGGCCTTGAAGGTCAAAGACTCGTGAAAACTTCGATGCATTCCAACGGGAAACAAGCCAACAGTGCTGTATGCCATGCTTGCAGCTGGGGGCCAGCATGTCTTGCTAACTTTTGTGAGTCATTTCCAGTTGTACTTCGTCCCAGATTTTGAACAGGGAATCATCTTTCCCTGTCTCGAAAAACTCGGGACGGAAGGTCGATTTACCATTGTCTCAGTTCTTGATGCAGGGGGCAAACCGCTCTGCGAAACCGCAAGAATTGTAGATCGCCAAGGAACTTCTGTCTCTGGAAGCCATTTGGCCTACGTTGACAGCCCTTCCCCTCCATAGAAAAAGACGCCACAAGCCTGTGCCAGGTTCTCGACAAAACCTGCGGGCTACAATCCTGGATGAGATTGAACGTTTCCCTGTTCGCTGAACGAGTGACGAAACGAAGACTCCCAGCAGTGCGGACGAGATTGGCAGCCTCTGGCAAGGGGCGATATGCTCCATGAAAGTGATCTGAAAAAACTGAACAGGGTCACCGGCAGCGACAAATCAGCAGCATTCAGCACCTGAAAATCGATATAAAACATTTGTCAATCAAATGTTACGAAGGAATTTCGACATGGCGACGGGAACCGAAGACGTGATTCTGGCACCGCGGCCCAAACGCCGAGTCAGTCGCACATTGATGATCCTCGGAATCGTCGGTGGCGTGGGGATTGTGGGTTGCTGCGGCATGGGCCTGATCTTCAATAACGTCATGAATCCCAGTCTGGTGAATCAGCCTGAGCAGGTTCAGGAAGAACTCGCCAAAGTGATGGAACTCAATGTGCCAGAAGGGTTTACACCTGACTCTGCACAGTCGATGGATAATTTTCTCTTTCTGATGCGGGCCATTTTCTACCGCCAGCAGGATGGACGGGGCTGGTTGAGGATCTTCCAATTCCAACCGCGAGCCATTGGCCCGGATATTGGCAAAAAGCCAACACCTTTCGAAGCGGCTCTCGAACAGGTCGATAGTAATTATCCACAACTGGAGCCACTCAATGCTCCCGAAGAGCAGATTGTGAAGCGACTGATTGGCAATCGTGAGGTTCCCATTCGAATTCTCGAAGGGGAAGCGATGACCTCCCGGACACGCTATGTGCAAATCACGGCTCGATTCCCGGGAAAAGTGGGGGATATCGACATCAAATTCCAGATTGAGGCCAACCTCTGGAATGACGAGAAAACCGCAGCTCTGATTGACCAAATCAAGTAAGATAAATTCACGCAACCTCAATATCATCGTAATGTTACAACACAAGGACCAATTTTTGTGCCATGGTTGCAGCTTTGGGCAGGCATGATTGTGCAAACACTCAAAACAGTGTCCATTCCACGAATGCTGCCGACGAATTGTCGATAATAAGATTCCTCACGGTGTGACTCTCGGGTGATCAACCTGAGTGAGTGATGGGGCGACTGCAGGAAATTCTCGAAACAGAGGCCGAATTCAGGTGTTCAAATCCGGGATCGCGCGCGAGACTATCCGATGAAGGTAGTGCTGAATGTCAGACGTGCGGGATTTTGGTCGCGGATAGTGCGAATTGTTGTAGGAATGCCAAAATGGTTCGAGGAATCCTGAACTGCGGATTAGCGGCAGCCTTATTTCTGCCCATGACCTCAGCCTTCATGACGACCTGTCACGCTCAGCAAATGAATCGTTCGAGCGGTAGTACGACCGGTGGTTCTTCCGCACCGCGAGCAAGTCAGGCCTCGGGTTTTGGTGGCAGCTCCATGCCGGGAATGGGTGGCGGTGGCGGCAGTACCCAGTCGGCTGCAGGGACAGGTTTTGGGAGCACTCCACTCACTGGAATTGGGGCTGGTCTCTCGGCCTTTGGACAACAGGGGACGGGGACCGGTGGTTTCGTGGGGCAGAACTTTGGCGCCACTAACTTTGTCGGTCAGGCCAATGCCGCCAATGGTCAGGGTCAAAACCAGCGTGGTAACCAGAATAATCAACGGGGCGGCGTTGATCGCGCGATTCAGCAGCAGCTCAATGGTGGTGGCTTTGGTGGTCAGAACAATTTTGGAGGGCAGAACGGTGGTGGTGCCAGCCAGCAGATTGTCATTCGCCCTCAGCAGCGAATTGCGTTTGATTTCCCCAAGCCTGTCGCCAACCAGATCATTTTGAACACGCAAGCCCGATTCAATAAGTTGGCATACAAGCAGCCAGCTTTGGCTGGTGTGCAGATCGCCATGAATGCCGACGGTGTCGCGGTACTGACGGGCAACGTGGTCAGTGAAGATCAAAGGCGTCTGGCCGAACAGTTAGTCAGGCTGGAGCCCGGCGTGAGAAACGTGCAAAACAACCTGGCCACCACAGCCCCTTAATTGCATTACACGTTTTCGTGGAAATCACAGCGCGGTGTTATTTGCGAAGACATGCTTGCCCAGAGCTGCAAGCATGGCAGACAACTGCTGATGAACCTCGATTATCTCTCTGAGAGTTGATCGACAAAATAGACCGTATGCGATCTCGGGCCATGGGCACCGATGACCAGTGATTGCTCGATATCAGCCGTCTTCGATGGCCCGGCAATAAAGGCACCAAACCCGCGTGTGAGAAAGCTCAGGTGCTGGTAGGCCTCGAACATGTTATTGACGATTTTTTCCGCTGGCACCACGAGAGCCAGATGTTCGCAGATGAAGTATTCGGCCCGATGGCGCACCTTGCTCCCTTCGCACCAGACGGCGGCATTCTCGGCCACCGCGAACTCACCCGGGAGAATGGCAAAATCAACATCGGCCATGGTGCCGGCAGCCACCACGGAGTCGACGTCCACAAGGCTCATCGCTGCACTTGGAGAGAATGTTAAACCCTCCACTTCGCACAGCACCTTTTTTGACTGAGCGAAGGGTGCCTGGTTTTGCAGATCGTTCGCGACAGCTTCCAGATGGGGGACGTGCACCATCCTGCCGCCAATCATCTGCAGCACATTGCCAAATTGATCCCTGGGATCGGGATACTGAATCCACGGCCCGTCGAGAGGTGGCAACGGGGAGGATTCCGGCAGGTGTCGGCGAATTGCCTTCAGGATTTCAGCACGCGATGTTGACATGGGTCAGAACTCAAAAAAACCACAAAAAAGCCAAGGATGACCAATAGCCACAGATATGAAGACTGTCGCCGGATTGTACTCTCTAGGGATTATTGCTGAGCAGCCAAACTCTGCTGTTGAGCCATGACGGCAGCAAGAATTTTGTCGTGGTGAATCCCGTTGGTAGCGATCACTCCGGTATTGGCGGAAAGATGCCGACCTTGAGAAAAGTCGAGTGCTTTTCCTGTGGTATCCGTCACTTTGCCGCCAGCGGCTTCGATGACCATGACGCCAGCCGCATGATCCCAAATGCATTCCCTGTAGCCGGCGCGAGTGGGAAGTCGGAGATAAATTTCGGCCCGGCCGCTGGCCACGCAGGCATACTTGGCCTGGCTGTCCATTCGTACGGGTTCGCCCGCGACTCCTAAGGACTGGGCAATCGTGGCGGAAGCATCATGCCGACTGTGAGTGGCCTCGGCGGATTCACACACGCGGTACTCGTGGATGTTCGCAGAAGTGGAAACATGAATGGGCCGGGGAAGATGATGGCCATCGAGCGAGGTCACAAAAGCCCCTGTTCCTCGGACGGCATAAAACAATCCTCCCTGAGCCTGATCGATGGGAGTGATTTCGGGATTGATGAGATTTCGGGCGGGATCAGCCGGGAGATTGGGGCAACCCAGCACACCGAGAACGAGCTGCCCATCATCGTACAGGGCCAGGGCAATCGCGTACTGCTCTTTACGAAGAAAGCCTTTGGTGCCATCAATCGGGTCGAGTGTCCAATAGCGGCGAGAACCTCCCTCGCCGTCGCCACGATCAATCCACTCGCAGACATTTTGGCTGGTCGCCTGGGGATGAAATCTCTGAACGAGAGCCGTCACTTCACCAAGCAGCTCCGGCTCCTGCTGCAGTTCGGTCGAAGTTTCTTCCGCGACAAGGCAATCGTTCGGGAAGGCTCGGCCAATGGCTTCGAGAATGACAGCCTGGCTGGCAAAGTCAGCCATCGTGACGGGGCTTTTGTCAGACTTGGCCATGGCAGAATGGCCAATCCGCCGCTGGACAAGCTGGCAGATTTCTGCAGCATTGCGGACCGCGGAAAGTGCCAGTGAAAGCTCTTGCGAATAATCAGTCATGGTGGAGAGCAAAAATTCCGGCTGAGATGAAGAACTGAATGTCTTTAAGCAGTGTCGTGACACAAGCAGTTTACTTCAACGCACCGAAGGGGGACCATTCGAGCGGAGCATTCCCATAAGCCTTGGCCGGTGGTGGTGTCTGATCGTCAACCACTTTCTGGAGACGTCGAATTTCGTCCTTGAGTTCCGTCATGGTCTGGGCATAGGCCGGGTCATTATGGAAGCTTTTGACTTCCTGCGGATCAACCTGTCGATCAAGCAGTTCCCATTCGCCTTCGCCAGTCCCTTCATAATGCACGAGTTTATAGCGATCAGTCACCACACCGTAATGCGGCTTGACTCGGTGAGGTGAGGGGTATTCGTAGTAGCGATAGTAGAGCGATTTTCGCCAGTCAGCGGGCGTATCCCCTTTCAGCAGTGGCAGGAGGCTGGCCCCCTGCATGTCGTTCGGTGCCTCGATTTTTGCGACATCGAGAAATGTCTGGGCAATATCAAGCAGCGAGACAATCTTGCCATTCGTGCGGCCTGCAGGAATAGCGGCTGGCCAGCGTGCGAGCAAAGGTGTCCGCAGAGATTCTTCAAAGATCCAGCGTTTATCGAACCAGCCATGTTCACCCAGATAGAAGCCCTGATCGGATGAAACCACCACGAGTGTGTTTTCGGCCAGGCCCTCTTCATCGAGCGTCTGGAGTAACCGGCCCACACTTTCATCGACGGCCTTCACACAGGCCAGATAATCGTGCATGTACCGTTGATAGCGCCAGCGCACGAGATCCTGACCTTGAAGATGGGCTGCTTCAAAGGCGTTATTACGCGGCAGGTAGTACTTGTTCCATTCTTCGAGTTGAGTGCTGTTGATGCCGGGAGGTGGGACGAGTTTGGCATCGAGCTTGGTGAAGGTGCGGTCGATCCCCATATCGTGATCAACGACTGCCTGAGCGCGATCTTTGTATTGATCAAAGAGCGTCGCGGGTTCGGCAAACGGTTTGTCTTTGTTGAACCCCAGATGCCTCAAGGCAGGCGACCATTCGCGATGCGGTGCCTTATGCTGTGCCATCAGCAGGAAGGGCTTGGATTTGTCGCGATTTTTCAGCCAGTCGATCGATCGATCCGTAATGATGTCGGTGACGTAGCCTTCTCGCTGCACCTTCTGGCCATTGGCGATCATCGGCGGGTTGTAATAGATGCCCTGCCCTGGCAGGATCTCCCAATGATCAAAGCCTGTGGGTTCGCTGATGAGGTGCCATTTGCCAATGAGTGCTGTGCTGTACCCCTGCGATTTGAGCAGATTAGGGAATGTCGTTTGGGTGCTGTCAAAGCGTGAGTTGGTGTTGTTGTAGAACCCGTTCTTGTGCGAATACTTGCCTGTCAGAATGGTCGCCCGGCAAGGCCCGCAGATCGAATTCGTGACGACACAGCGATCAAAGCGGATCCCTTCTTTCGCCACACGGTCGATATGTGGTGTTTCGTGGAGCTTGCGGTCGTCTCCGTAGGCACTAATGGCTTGATAAGCGAGGTCATCACTGAAGATGAACAGAATGTTGGGCGGTGCCGACTTTTCTGCCGCTACAGCAGGCGAGATCTGAACAGCAGGAGTGAACAGAACGAGCCAACCCAGACTGAGAATTGTGAGTAATCGGAGGGTATTCATAAATTCTCTTTCGATACGGACTCGGCTGGAGTGCGGATCATGCAGCAGGGTCGAAAGTGTGCTGATCTTTGTCCGAGATTCAACGAATTGTTTCAGGCTGGCAGAGCGGGGAGATTGATAAACCGGGCATAGGCGTCATCCCAGGCCGCTGAGTTCTGAGGTTCATAATGCCGGACACTGGCCGATTCGCGCACCACGGCTCTTAAATCGGCCAGATTTGAGAGTTCTCCGGAAGTGCGTGCCTGGACGAGGACATTCCCTAACGCCGTCGCTTCAATCGGGCCGGCAATCACGGGGCGATGACAGGCATCGGCAGCGAACTGATTGAGCAGTTCGTTCTGCGAGCCACCTCCCACAATGTGAATCACTTCGGTCTTTTCGCCCGAGAGACCTTCCAGCCGTTCGAGGACTTGCCGGTATTTGAGTGCCAGCGATTCGAGCGCACAGCGGATGACGGCTCCTTCGTCATCGGGGACTTCCTGATTGGTCTTCTGGCAGTAGGTTCGAATGGCTGCGGGCATATCCTCCGGGGCGACGAAGAGGGGAGAATCGGGATTGATAAAGGCCCGGAACGATTTCGCATCGCGGGCAATCTGTGTCAGGAGCCCGTAATCGTAGCTCGCACCATGCCTCTCAAACGATTTGCGGCACTGCTGCACCAGCCACATGCCCATGATGTTTTTAAGAACTCGATACGTGTTATCAATGCCCCCTTCGTTCGTGATGTTCAGTTCGAGAGCCTTAGGTGTGAGAATGGCATGAGCCGATTCAATTCCCATGAGTGACCACGTTCCCGAGCTGATATAGGCCCATTTTGTACTTCCTGTGAGTGCGGCGGGAACAGCAGCAATGGCAGCACCGGTATCGTGTGTCGCGGGTGCGACGACATTCAGCCTTGGTAAGCCCGAGCGACGGGCGACACTTTCGCGAAGCTGGCCCAGCGATGTCCCGGGTGCGACCACTTCCGGGAAGATGTGCGTGGGAATATCGAGCTTGCGCAGCATGTCGAACGCCCACGTCTTTTGTGTGGGGTGAAAGCATTGCGAAGTGGTGGCATTGGTGAATTCCACCACGCGGCTGCCACACAATAGCCAATGGAAGAAATCGGGCATCATGAGGAAACGATCGGCCACATCGAAGAGTTCGGGACTGGATCGGCGGGAGGCCAGCAACTGATAGAGCGAGTTGATCTCCATGAACTGAAGACCTGTGTTCTCGAAAATCTCTTTGCGGGAGAGCTGGCTGATGGCGGCATCCATCAAGCCGCGTGTCCGCGGATCGCGGTAGTGATAGGGCTGGCCGAGGATTTCGTCCTTTTTTGACAGCAGGACATAATCGACACCCCAGGTATCAACGCCGACAGAAACAATCGAGTCGCCATACTTCTGGGCGGCTTTGGCCAGACCCGTCTGGATTTCTGACCACAGGCGCACGACATCCCAGCGCATCGTATCGCCCAGATGAACCGGGCCATTGGCGAACCGGTGGAGTTCATCGAGACGGATTCTACGGCCATCCAGCAGGCCAGCGATGACGCGACCACTCTCGGCACCCAGATCGATTGCCAGATAACAACGCTCGGCCATAACCCTCGCCCTACAACGACTGTGAACTCAAAAGTGTGATCTCAAAGATGAAAATCAGTGATTCGCGCGGTCGATCCTGCTTTGTGTGCCATGCTGGCAGCCTGGGGCAAGCATGTTGTTACATGTCTCTATACGCGTCATCTCAAATGAAATTTCGTAGCGGGAGACACATTGATGCGGGCTGGAGAATCGCTAACGGGAAACTGCCAGACTCACATCAATCTACGATGATGCAAGTTTGGACTGTCACTGTCGAGCCAAAACCCGTTTCTTGTGCGACAAAGTGAATCGCAAGGCGAGCAAATTGACGCCTTGATGACTGGTAGATCGCTCTATGCGGCCTGTTTTTCCACGGGCATAAAGCTCGGCGAGTGCTGATTGGTGGCTGCACATGTCGCCTTCTGGCACATCCAGTTTTTGAGTACGAGCAGGCTGTATAGTCTGTCGGCGTGGTTATCGCGGCCTGAGCGATGCTCATGCAAAAGCTGCTCAATGGCAGCAGGTTCGAAGAGTTCATCCCAGAGTGAGTGAGGAGCCAGCAGTTTTTCATGCAGCCAATCGGCCAGCGATGTGGCAAACCAGGTTTTGATGGGCAACGAAAAGCCCTTTTTGCGTCGCTCGGTGATCTCGGCGGGTAAATGGCGGCGGGCCAGTGCACGCAAAGCGTACTTGGTTTCTTTGCCGCGAATCATCCAGTTCGCCGGAAGCGTGGCAGCGAACTCGGCCACGTGATGATCCAGAAACGGTGCCCGGGCTTCGACGCCATAGCCCATCGTCGCGCGATCTCCCTTGAAGAGGAGTCGATCGGCCAGATTCGTGCCTTGATCGTCGAGCAATGCCCGATCGAGCCACGTCAGTCCCTCATGGCGACTTCGCTCAGGTAGCTCAAACGTCTCTCCAAGCAATGCCTTGACGTTGGATCGATAAAGGCTGGCACGCTGCCGAGGATCAAAACCTCGCTTGCGAAGATCGGCCCGCCGACTGGAGAAAATGTTCCGCGCACTCCAGAGGACGAAATGACGGAATACGCTGAATGAGCCGTCGACAGAGAGGAGTCGCCCGACAGGGAGCGCAGCTCCCCAGATGTTATGCAGATTCTGCCACCATTGAGGAACTTGCGCGGACTCGCGGTACTTGCGGTATCCACCAAAAAGTTCATCACCACCATCACCTGTCAGCACTGTCTTGACTGTCTGGCTGGCGACGCGGCTCAATTTGAGTAAAGGAAGTAACGCGGCATCTCCCAGGGGAAGATCAAGTAGCTGTCCGCTGGTTTCGACGAGTTCCACAAAATCTTCATCGTGAAACTCAACCACTTCCAGATCGCA
>JAIXUU010000192.1 GCA_027483405.1 Planctomyces sp.
AGTCACTCCCGAGCTGATGAAGCGTGGCCAGGAGCGTTACAACATCTATTGCGCGACATGTCACGGCCTGGGTGGTGTAGGCAATGGACTGGTCACGATCCGTGCGATTGAACTGGCCGAAGGAACTTGGGTTCCGCCCGTCACCTTCCATTCCGAAGGTTTACGTAAACAACCCATCGGGCGCATGTTCCACTCGATCAGCAACGGTGTCCGCAAGATGCCTGGCTATGGTGATCAAATTCCCGAACGTGACCGCTGGGCGATCCTGCTGTATGTCCGGGCGCTGCAGAAAAGTAAATATGCTCCTCTGTCCGATGTTCCGCCAGAAAAGGTGAATCAACTGACAGACGTCGCTCCCTGATCTTCAGGGGTCGCTTAAGAATGTTGCTCCATCAACGATTGAATCGCTGACAAACGCCAAATCCGAACACATTGGCCAAGTCGAATAAACAGTCCATCGATCTCGAACGCGTACGGTGAATGGCATGTCTCACGCCTTGACTCCTGAACACTCAACGACTGGCAGCCACGCTCAGGCAGGTTCCTGGAAGGAGCATCAGACGCTGGGAGCCCTTGCCGGCAAGATCTGGCTCCCTGCTCTCGTGACAGGAGTGGCGGGCCTGGTGGTGGCTGCTGGCGCTGCTGCCTTTACTGGTGGTTTGAGGCAGTTCCTGTTCGCCTATCTGACGGCTTTCATGTATGTCCTCAGTTTCACACTGGGCTCGATGCTCTTCGTCCTCGTCCAGCATCTGACGAGAGCCGGCTGGGGTGTGGTGATTCGCCGGATGCAGGAATTGATTGCTTCAGCCGTCTTGCCCCTTTCGATCCTTTTTCTGCCGATCCTGGTGGCTGTCCTGATGGGGAATGGCGAAGTTTACCAGTGGAACAATCCTGCCTTTGTGGCTGATCATCCCCTGGTCCAAGCCAAAGCCAGCTATCTGAATTCCGGCTGGTTTACAGTCAGAGCTGTGGCCTATTTTGCGATCTGGATTTTCATCACCCGGTTCCTCCTGAGGAACTCTCTCAAGCAGGATCAGACTCCCGATCCTTCGATCACCATTAAGCTGGAAGAGCGCAG
Source organism: Planctomyces sp. (assembly GCA_027483405.1). GTDB lineage: Bacteria > Planctomycetota > Planctomycetia > Planctomycetales > Planctomycetaceae > Planctopirus. The sequence continues at coordinate 1,079 of JAIXUU010000192.1, forward strand.
CGGCCCGCTGATTTTCCTCTTTGCTCTCTCCTGCACCTTCGCTTCCATCGACTGGATGATGTCTCTTGCACCGGAGTGGTACAGCACGATTTTTGGTGTCTACTACTTCGCAGGTTCCATGGTGGGTTCTTTTGCCCTGTTGAATCTCCTGATTATTCTCCTGCAAAAGCCTGCCGGCCTGCTCTCTCCCATCTCGGTGGAGCATCGGCATGATACCGGCAAGCTCATGTTCGGCTTCACCTGCTTCTGGGCTTATATCGGTTTCTCGCAGTACATGCTGATCTGGTATGCGAACATTCCGGAAGAAACTCTCTGGTTCCAGGCCCGCCAGAATGGTGGCTGGGAATATGTCTCTCTGGTACTGATCTTTGGACACTTTTTCATCCCTGCACTTCTGTTGCTCCGCAGGCAATTCAAGCGCAGCAAAAGCCAATTGGCTTTCGTCTCGGTTTGGCTGCTGGTCATGCACTACGTCGATCTGTACTGGCTGATCTATCCACAGTTTGCACCATCGCCCGTCTTTGGTCTGGTTGAGATCGGAGCATTGGTCGGACTGGTGGGACTGTTTGTGGCAGCTTTGGTTAAAGCCGCTGGCCAGCACAGCCTGCTGCCACTGAATGATCCACGTCTGGATGAGTCACTCAAGTTCCACAATATCTAAGAAGTGATCCGTCAGTGTTGGGGATGCCGTGACAGATATGAGGCGATAGGTTTGTTCAGTGGCTTTCTAAAGTTCTGGAATTTGCTCGGGAAATGAGAGTCTCGCCAGTCGGGCGAGAGCAAATCGATACAATTCAATGACAACCTGAGTCGATCAGGTCGTTTCAAGGAATCGCAGGCACCATGGCCAAATACGACGATTTGAATGTGAAGGACATTGCCGTCGCGGGTGTCGCCTCGGTAATCATCGTCTTTGTCTGCATTGTGGGTGCTCAAGCCCTCTTCTTCGATTACCGCAATCGCGAAGATGTGAAAAAGATCATCGACTCCCGCAATGCCACTTACGACTCCATCATTGTGGAGCAGAAGACCAGACTCAAAGAGTACGGCTGGATTGATAAAGAGAAGCAGATTGTCGCGATTCCCATTGAAGAAGCGATGCAGATCGTCGTGAAAGAACAAGCAGCGAAGAACGTAAAGGCGGAAACAGCGGATGTTCGGTAACTGTCACAAGTCAGCGCAGCGATCTCGACCAACTGGAAGGCCACTGGCTTTACCCGTTGATCGTCGCTTTGTGTCTGCCTTGGCGACATGTGGGTCTGCCATATCCCGCAACGATTGCTCAGTCATCTGTTACACAATGGCTCTCGTGACATTGTCGTTGATCAATTCCCAGAGCGTCTCAGCCAGAGATGTCGTCTCTGGTGGTCTGGCAACTGGCGGCGAAGTGCGTTCAGTTCTGAATGATCGTCAGCCGAAAGCCCTGGATGATGTCGGTGTGGATGAACATCTGGGTGACCAGATTCCGCTCGACCTCAATTTTCTGGCCTCCAATGGCGACATGTTGAAGCTGAAGGAAATCTTTCGTGGCGACCGCCCGGTGATTCTTTCGCTGAACTACAGTGGTTGCCCCATGCTCTGCAACTTGCAACTGACCGGGCTGATGAAAGGTCTTTCGAAAGTTGACTGGGATATTGGCGAACAGTTCCGCGTGGTTTCCATCAGTATCGACCCTCGAGAATCACCCGAGAAAGCGGCTGAGACCCGACAGAAATATCTGCAGGAATACGGCCGCCCCTCCGGCGTTGATGGTCTCTTCTTTCTGACAGGGAATCAGAACGCGATCGATCGCATCACGCGCTCAATCGGTTTCAAGTACCATTACGTTCCCGACCGCAAAGAGTATGCACATACGGCTGTCGCTGTCCTGTGCAGTCCTGAAGGGCGAATCGTTCGATATCTGTACGGAATTGAGCAGGATCCCCGAACACTCAAGCTTTCACTGGTCGAAGCCTCTGAAGGTAAAGTGGGGGCACCTTTCGAGCGGATTCTCCTGTACTGTTTTCACTACGATGCCAAAGCAGGGCGATATGGGCCTGCAGCCATGAATCTGATGAAGTTGGGTGGGTTATTCATGACCGCTGTGCTGGCCATCTGGCTGACATGGCATTGGCGACATTCCAAACCAAGTTCAGCAACAGGCAGTGCCAATCCCGCTGCTGCGTCAGCGACGACTGGCCTGTTGTGATATACGAAAAGCGTTTACGAAATTATTGTGATTCTTCCTGTCGTACGAAGTTGGTTTTCAAATTGAGTCTATGGTTGGCGGCTGCAGTTGATTGAGAAGCAATTCATCTTGAATCAGTGACCGATTCAGGGTGTCATTGGATGCTGTGGAGTGTGGGTTATGTGGTTGTCGAAGTTCGCTGTTTCTTTCGTGCCGGCACAACTGACCAGCAGCTACTGGCTGCCTGAGCCGAATTCGACCTTTGCACCAGAGGTCGATGGCCTCTTCATGTTCATCTTCTGGCTCAGTGTCTTCTTTTTCGTGCTGATCGTGGGCCTGGGTACTTACTTCGCACTCAAGTATCGCCGCGTTGGCACCACCGAAGTGGTCGCCCCTTCTGCCAGCCATAACACGGCCCTGGAAGCGACCTGGTCGCTCATTCCCACCGCTCTCATCTTCGTCATTTTCGGCTGGGGCTTTGTCGGCGTCGTCGATATGCGAACTCCCCCGGAAAACGCTTACGAAGTGCAGGTCAATGCGAAGAAGTGGGCGTGGAACTTCACCTATCCCGGTGGTTTGCCGGATTCAGATCTGCATCTTCCTGTGGATCAGCCGACAATCCTGACAATGACCTCGGATGACGTGATTCACAGCCTCTTTATCCCTGCCTTCCGCGCCAAGATGGACGTGGTCCCAGGTCGATACAACAAGCTCTGGTTCCATCCGACCAAAACGGGTGAGAATGTCCTCTTTTGCACTGAGTATTGCGGCAGAGAACACTCGGGCATGAATCGAAAGGTCTTTGTTTACGAAGCAGGTGGTGTCGAAAAGAAGCTGGCCGAGATTCAGGAGACCATAGATAAGATGGATCCGGCCGAATTGGGAAAAATCACCTTCGAGAAGTCCGGCTGTATACAGTGCCACTCGATTGATGGCAGCAAGAAAGTCGGCCCCAGTTTCCTGGGTTTGTTCGGCACCACACACGACATTACGACGGGTGAAAAGATCACCGTCGATGAGAATTACATTCGAGAATCGATTCTCGAACCCATGGCCAAGATTGCTGCTGGCTACAATCCCCAGATGCCTTCTTACAAAGGCCAGTTGCGTGAGAAGCAGATCGAGGGTTTGATTGCCTACATCAAGTCGCTCAAGAACAGCAGTTCCAAATAATCGTTCGTCGTTTTAATCGCAGATAACACCGCCAAATACATAATCAAAGTCTGAGTCAGTCAGGAGGGCATTCGTGGCCACCATAGTTGAGAATCCAAGTTTGACCGGCGGCAGCCCCGGTGCTGAGCCCGTGGTCGATAATTACCTGACCTTTACCAGAGGCTGGAAGAGCTGGGCCTTCACTCTCGATCATAAACGCATTGGCGTGATGTACCTGTGCGCCACTCTCGGTGCTTTTTTCGTCGGCGGGGTCATGGCTCTGCTCCTGCGATCCGAGCTGTTCTTCCCTGGAAAGCAGTTCCTCAGCCCGGATATGTATAACCACATGTTCACGCTGCACGGCGCTGTGATGACCTTCCTGTTCATCATTCCGGGCATTCCCGCGGCTCAAGGGAACTTTGTCCTTCCCATTATGCTCGGTGCTAAAGATGTCGCTTTCCCGCGGATGAACTTGGGCAGCTTCTATCTCTGGGTCTTCGGAGCTATTTACCTCGTGGCAGCCATCATTTTCGGCGGGCTCGACACCGGGTGGACGTTCTATACCCCCTACAGCACGACGACAAACACCAGTGTGATTCTAGCCACTACGGGTGTTTTCATTCTGGGCTTCAGCTCAATCTTCACCGGACTGAACTTCATCGTCACCATCCACACGATGCGTCCGCCAGGCATGACCTGGTTCCGCATGCCGCTCTTCCTCTGGGCCACTTACGCCACCGCGATCATTCAGGTGCTGGCGACCCCCGTGCTGGGAATCACGCTGCTGCTGCTGATTGCCGAACGTGCTGTCGGCATCGGAATTTTCCAGCCGGAATTGGGTGGTGATCCCGTGCTCTTCCAGCACTTTTTCTGGTTCTACTCGCATCCGGCCGTTTACATCATGATTCTGCCGGCCATGGGTGTGATCAGCGAATTGATCTCCACCTTCAGCCGCAAGCATATCTTCGGCTATCGCTTCGTTGCCTACAGTTCCATTGCGATTGCTCTTCTGGGCTTTCTGGTGTGGGGACACCACATGTTTACCAGTGGTCAGTCCGCCGTTTCAGCCACGATGTTCAGTTTCCTGACATTCAGTGTTTCGATTCCGTCGGCCATCAAGGTCTTCAACTGGCTGGCCACGATGTACAAGGGGTCGATCAGCTTTGCGACACCAATGGTCTACGCTTTGTCGTTTATCTTCCTCTTCAGTATCGGTGGCCTTACCGGGTTGTTCCTGGGTGCACTTTCGGTCGATATTCACCTGCATGACACCTACTTCGTCGTGGCCCACTTCCACTACGTGATGATGGGTGGCACGTTGATTGCGTTCCTCGGTGGGCTGACTTACTGGTGGCCGAAGATGACAGGCCGGATGTACGATGAATTCAGCAGCCAGATGGCCGCCATTGGTGTCTTCATCGGGTTTAACCTTACGTTCTTCCCACAGTTCGTAATGGGTGCCCGCGGGATGCCTCGCCGCTATGCCGATTATCTGCCGGAGTACGAGTTCTACCATCAGCTTTCGACGATTGGTGCTTTCGTGCTGGGTGTCGCACTGGTGGCTGCCGTCGGCATTCTCGTGAGATCATTGTGGACTGGCCCCAAGGCTCCTGCCAATCCCTGGGGTTCTGCCACTCTGGAATGGCAGTGTTCTTCGCCACCTCCTCATGATAACTTTGCAACGACCCCAGAAGTGGGTGATCCTTATGCCGTCGAATCTGTGAAGTGGAGTGACAGCGAGCGTGGGTATGTGAAAAACCCCAGCTACGTCCCCTCGAAAGATCATTAGTCGTTTGGTCTGCGAGTAGTTCTATTGCTCGAAGATTGACGGTCACTCTGCAATGAATTTGAAGTTTGCCTTTGTGTGCCCGGGAGAGATGAATTCATGTCGACAGCAGACGTTGTGTCCCCTGTAACAGCACCGGGAGAGCATCACGCTCACTCTGGTGACGGGCATGATCATGGACATGGTCATCAACCACACCTGGCTCACCACTTCGAGTCCTACGAGCAGCAGTTCGATGCTGGTAAGCTTGGAATCTGGTTATTCCTGGTGACCGAAGTCCTGTTTTTCAGCGGTCTCTTCTGTGCTTATGTCGTCTTCCGAGTGCTCTATCCTGAGCTCTTCGCATTCGGCCACCTGTTCCTGAATAAGGAACTGGGAGCCATCAACACTGTCGTGCTCCTCGTCAGCAGTCTGACCATGGCTTTGGCAGTACGGGCCGCTCAGTTAGGACAGCGTCAGGTTCTGATTTCGATGCTCGTTGTGACGATTGCCTGTGCTTTTGTCTTCATGGGGATCAAGTATGTGGAGTACACCACCAAGTTCCGCGAAGGTCTATTTCCTGCCCGGTACTTTGCCCCGACCCCGGAAGCGCTCCTGCATGCGGCTCACATGATTCACGATGCTCAGTCTCACGGTGCTGCGGGACATGCGGCCGGAGACGGTGCTCATGATGAACATGCAGCTGACACATCGCACGGCCATGACGCTAAGGCCGGTGACCACGCTCATGAAGAGGTGAATAAAAACGGTTTAACAGCTGCCGAACAGGCGATGGTCGATTCTGTCAAGGTGCCAGCCAATGCAGGCCTCTTTTTCAGCATTTACTATTGCCTCACAGGTCTGCATGGGATTCACATTATCGCGGGGATTGCAGCCATTTCCTGGATTCTCGTCCGTTCGATCAAAGGGCACTTCACCCCGTTATATTTTGGGCCCGTGGAATATGTGGGACTCTACTGGCACCTGGTGGACTTGATCTGGATCTATCTGTTCCCGCTGCTTTACCTGATTCACTAATCTCAATTTTGCTTCCGTGATGTGCGGTTGATCAAGACTTAATCGCTCGATGGTATTGAAGTTTCTGCGTCGGTTTTCCTGGAAGGTTTTTGTGATGACAGCTGCAACGATCGACCATACAGGACACGGGCATGACGCACACGGTCATGACGGACACGCGCATCATGGGCACGGGCACTACCCAGGTGTGCCCAGTTACTCGCACATCATGCCGCTGTGGATTCTGTTTGCAGTCTTCGCCTCCCTGATTGCACTGACTGCGCTCACCGTGGCTCTATCGGGAGTTGCTCTGGGAACAGCAGAAATTTTTGTTTCGATGGGGATCGCTACCATCAAGGCACTTCTGGTGGCGGTTTACTTCATGCATATGCGGCACGACAAACCTTTGAACGTTTTGATCTGCACTTTCTCACTGGTTTTCGTGGCTCTCTTCATCGGTCTGCTCCTCTTTGACTCGATGGAGTACTATCCGAACATTGCGGCCCGCACCTATGTGGAAATGCTGGACAAGGCCAAATAAGTCCCACAGGAGTGATCTTGGTTCACGAAAAGAGCCTATGGCTGGTTAAAGTCATAGGCTCTTTTGATTTATTTTCAGTGCTGTAGACGGATCGCAGGACGACAGTGGCTTCAAGTTATAGAATCTGTAGTGATGGAAATTATCAGTTGATTGTCCAAGCGGCGACGATCATTCTTCCATGATCAGCCGAAAGGGTTGAGAGCCTGCCATGCCTGCCCGACGTGTCATAGTGCAGGTAGAGATTGGTGTCTACCTGATGATTGCCTCTTTGGCGATCTTCTTTATCAGTGGGATCGCGGCCTTTGTGATCGTTCGCAATCGCCTGCCTGAAACTGCCACCGATTCTGGCGATTTTCCCATCGGGCTGTGGATCTCGACGGCGTTTCTACTGGCAGGGAGTGTTTCGATTCAGAAAGCTCTTTCAGCCGTCAAACGCGAGAGACAAAAGCCGTTTCGTCAGTGGCTCATCGCGGCTGGGGTTATGGGCACACTGTTCCTCATCTCACAAACCATCAGCCTCTGGCAATTGCTTGAAATCCACTGGCAGGTGCTGAAGGAAACCCGCATCTGGGGGTTTCTGTTCCTGCTCATCCTGCTGCATGCTGTCCATTTTGTGGCGGGTCTGGGTGTGCTGTACGCCGTGATTTACTACAGCCTCAAAGGGCGATTTGATCATGAGTACTACAGCAGTGTGAAAATGACTGCTGTTTATTGGCATTTTCTCGATGCCGTGTGGATCGCCATGCTGATCATGTTCCTCATGACCACCTGATCGTCTCGTCATGCCTCAGTGTGGAAGAGCGAGTTTTTCAGAAACGTGCGCTCTACTGATTTCCGTTTCTGCCTGTTAGCATTTTCAATGCGAGTGGCACACCGGTTCGAATCTTCCAGCTGCTGTCGTGCCCATCAGTTTAATGTTCTTGGTACACGTTCTCATGCAGGGACAGGCGATGTCAGCAGAATTGTCGATCACACCTCAGGCGGAATTGTGGGCCAGGTACAGTACGGGTCTTTATCGCAACGAGGAGTTGGGATTCTCGCTCGATCTCAGTCGAGTCAATATGAGTCCTGCCGAGCAGTCGGCAATTGCCGAAATGTTCCCTATGGCATTCAGCGCCATGGCACAGCTTGAGGCGGGGTCAATTGCCAATAAAGACGAAGGCCGCATGGTGGGCCATTACTGGTTGCGTGCCCCGCAACTGGCTCCAACGCCGGAGTTGGAAGCGGACATTCTCCAGGCGATTTTCGATGTGAAAGCCTTCTGCCATGCTGTGCATGAGGGCGAAATTCTTGGCGGTGGTGGCAAATTTACCAATGTGCTGCTGATTGGTATTGGCGGGTCAGCTCTGGGCCCGCAATTCATTGCGACAGCCCTTGCCAGCAGCCACGACAAACTCCACATGTCCTTCTTTGACAACACAGATCCTGATGGCATTGATCTGGTGTTGTCTTCACTCGCCAGCCGCCTGGCAACCACGCTGGTTGTGGTGGTTTCCAAATCCGGGGGCACACCTGAAACTCGCAATGGGATGCTGGAAGCCCAGGCGGCCTTCCAATCGGCTGGAATTCCCTTTGCCCCTCAGGCTGTGGCAATCACCCAGGCCGGAAGCAAACTCGATCAGACAGCACAAAGCGAAGGCTGGCTGAAGACCTTCCCCATGTGGGACTGGGTGGGCGGACGAACGTCTGTCATGTCCACTGTGGGGCTGGTTCCCGCTGCACTCCAGGGGCTCGATATCGACAGCCTTCTCGAAGGTGCCGGGCAGATGGATTCGCTCACTCGGGTTCCTCAAGTCAAAGAAAATCCTGCAGCACTTCTGGCGATGGCATGGTATCACTGCGGACAGGGCCGAGGGAGCAAAGACATGGTGCTCCTCCCCTATAAAGACCGGCTGGCACTTTTCAGTAAGTATCTGCAGCAGCTCGTCATGGAGTCTCTCGGCAAAGAACTCGATCGAAAAGGCCAGAAGGTCAACCAAGGCATAGCCGTTTACGGCAACAAAGGCTCGACCGATCAGCACGCTTATGTGCAGCAGTTGCGCGATGGTCTGAACAACTTCTTCGCCACGTTTATTGAGGTTCTCAAGGATCGTCAGGGAGATTCGATCGAAGTGGATGCTGGTGTTACCTCGGGAGATTACCTCTACGGGTTCTATGCCGGAACCCGCAAAGCGTTGTATGAAAGTGGACGTGATTCGATCACGATTACTGTCAACGAGGTCAATGCGCACTCGGTCGGAGCGTTGATCGCTTTGTATGAGCGGGCCGTGGGCCTGTATGCCGAACTGGTGAATATCAACGCCTATCATCAGCCAGGTGTCGAAGCTGGCAAGAAAGCCGCTGCCCAGATTCTGGCCCTGCAGAGTCAGGCGGTCGAGGTGGTTGTAGCAAGTAAAGCTTCACTCACCGCCGATGAAGTGGCCAAGCTGGCGAATGCCTCAGATGTCGAATCGATTTATGGCATCCTGCGACATCTGGCGGCTAATCCTTCACGAGGCATCGTCCGACATCCAGGCAAAACCCCTGCTGAGGATCGCTTCAGTAAACTGTAAGTTTTTTTCAAGAATCTCATGCGAGGCAGGTAAGTCATTTCCAGCTGATGATCTCCCACCTGCCTTGCAAGATGTTCCATGAATCATGCCTGCAACAAAGTCAAAGTGATGTGCATGTTCGGCATCACTCTTCTAAAATCTGACAAACGCCGGTCTCATCGTGACAGTTCATTTGAGAACCAGCGACTGAAAACCTCATTGAGTGATTGAGAATTACGGGATTATGGCTTACGTCAACGACAATTATTTGAAGCTCAAGGCTGGTTACCTGTTCCCCGAGATTGGCCGTCGTGTCTCCAAGTTCGCCAAGGAAAATCCACAGGCAAAAGTCATTCGCATGGGGATCGGCGATGTCACCGAGCCACTGCCCGCAGCCTGTATCTCCGCCATGCACGCCGCTGTTGATGAAATGGCTCGCCGGGAATCCTTTCGAGGGTACGGCCCCGAACAAGGCTTTGATTTCCTGCGAGAAGCGATCGCCAAACATGACTTTCAATCGCGTGGTGCCCAGATCCAGGCCGACGAAATTTTTGTTTCTGATGGTTCGAAGTGTGATACGGGCAACATTCTCGACATTCTTGGCAAGTCGAATGTGATCGCCGTAACCGATCCTGTTTACCCGGTCTATGTCGATACCAACGTCATGGCAGGTCATACAGGCGAAGCAGATGCCGGTGGTCGTTATGCCGGTCTGGTTTATCTGCCGATGACTGAGGCCAATCATTTTGTACCGGCCCTTCCTGAGCAGAAGGTCGATATTGTCTACCTGTGCTCACCGAACAATCCGACGGGTATGGCTGCTTCGCGATCGGCATTGGAGAAGTGGGTCGATTACGCCCGCAAGAACGAAGCCATTATTTTCTTTGATGCCGCTTACGAGGCATTTATCACCGAAGCCGATGTGCCTCACTCGATCTACGAGATCGAAGGAGCTCGCGAATGTGCCATCGAGTTTCGCAGTTTCAGCAAGACCGCCGGTTTCACAGGAACCCGTTGTGCGTTTACCGTCGTTCCCAAAGGCTTAACGGCCCGCACATCGACAGGTGAAAAGGTAGAACTCCACGGCCTCTGGAATCGCCGTCACACCACGAAATTCAATGGTGTCTCGTACATTGTTCAGCGGGGTGCCGAAGCTGTCTATACTCCTGAGGGTCAATCGCAGGTGCGGCAGCTTGTCGAGTTCTATCTCGAAAATGCCCGTCTCATGTGTGCTGGCCTTAAGCAGGCCGGGCTGACCGTTTATGGCGGTGTGAATGCCCCTTACGTCTGGTTGAAAACACCGAATGGACTCAGCAGTTGGGACTTCTTCGATCAATTGTTGTCGAAGGCACATCTGGTCGGTACGCCGGGCTCTGGCTTTGGTGCCTCCGGTGAAGGTTACTTCCGCTTGAGTGCCTTTAACAGCCGGGCCAATGTGCTGGAAGCGATTGAACGCGTCAACAAGTTTGTGCAAGGATAGCCAGAATGACCGTTTTGACGACTCCAAACGCTCTGCCGTCGACCAATCTGCGTTCTTTATACGCCAGCGGACAGTTTGCCCTGTCGATCGAGATCTTTCCGCCGAAAACCGCTGAAGGTGATGCTGCTCTCAGACAGGCGCTGCAGGAGTTTTCCACTTACAACCCGGCCTTTGTTTCGTGTACTTACGGAGCCGGTGGTTCGACTCGAGGCCGGACACTCGACTGGTGCCGTGAGATTATCGATCGGGTGGGTGTAGCACCGACGGCCCACTTTACCTGTGTGGGAAGCAACAGCGACGAACTGATTGAATGGCTCGGTCAGGCGTGGCAACTGGGTGTGCGGAACATCATGGCTTTGCGCGGAGATGTTCCTCAAGGCGAGACGGAATTCAAGGCTGTGGAAGGAGGATTCAGCCACGCCCGCCAGCTTGTGGAACTCATTCGAAGAGAGTTTCCCGAGATGGGAATTGGCGTCGCCGGCTATCCCGAAAAACATCCTGAAGCCGCCTCGCTGGAAGCGGATATCGGCTTTCTGAAAGAAAAGATCACCGCCGGTGGTCATGCCGTTTTTACGCAGCTGTTTTACGATAATGAAACCTTCTATCGCTACTGGGAAATGTGCCTCAAGCAGGGTATCGATGCGCCGATCATTCCCGGGGTCATGCCGATCACTGAGTATTCCCGGGTGAAGCGTATTGTCGAAATTAGCGGCACGAAGGTTCCTGCTGAACTGCTTGAACAACTCGAAGCCGCACATCTCCGCGATGACAAAGCCGCCCAACTGGAAATCGGGATCGAGTACTCCGTGCAGCAATGTCAGGATCTGATCGATCATGGCGTACCGGGCCTGCACTTTTATGTGCTCAATAAAGCCCATGCCACCAGCCAGATTCTCCAGTCCCTGGGGCTCAAAAATTCGGAGATCACCACGGGCTGATCATGGCTTGAAATCCGGAATCATCCGAGAAGCAGCTCCCCGGCAGATCAACGTGGCCGGGGAGCTGTTTTTTTGTGCCGAAGCAACTCCGTAACAGATTCCAAAAACCGCAGGAATCAATCACCAGATGCATAGAGATGCAAAGTGACGGCAGGCTTCTGCTATTCAGGGATTAAGCCAATCCCTCTAGGTGTTCAGTAACATATGATTTCTCGCAACGGAAAATGTCGGATTGGTAAATATACACATGGACAAAATGGTTTACTTATTACTGGTATAAGCACCTCGTTTTACAGTGTTTACACCAAAAACAGACATGCTTTTGTGTGCTGAAATGCAATTGATGGCCTTACAACAAAGTATTTCAACAAATAATTTGAACTCACACATATTCGAGCGGAACAAATCACCATATAATGATATCAGATATTTGTAATCCTTTTCCCTGTTGCCCTTCTGCAACGTGAGTCACCCCACCATGTCTTCCCTGTTTAGCTTATCGACGTGGCGTTATCGCCCACTCGAAACAGCGATTGTCCTCACATTTTTCTGCCTGGGTTCGATTGCTGGTTGCGGATCGGGTGACCCTTTAGGTCGGCTGCCAATTGCAGGAACCGTGCAATGGGAGGGCTCGCCACTAAAAACCGGAACGATTCGCTTCGAACCCTTTGACACCCAGCCCGGGGATAAACGAACGGCTGCAGGCGCCACCATCCGCGACGGCAAGTTTGCACTCTCATCGACTGAGGGCGTACCCCCGGGGAAATATTCCGTAGCGATTACAGCTTCCGAAGATACCAGCGGGCCAACTTCCTCTGACCCTGTCGAGGCCATGTCACAGGTCAGCAAGCAACCTGTACCCAAACAATTGATTCCGGAACGATACAACCGGCGCACAGAGCTGGTTGTTGAAGTGAAACCCAATGGCCCCAATATGTTCCCTTTTGATCTGACTGAGAAGCCTCCTGCGAATACTTTGAATAAGAAGTAATCCATTCGCTCTCTTCAATCACGCTCCTTTTCTCATGCGATTGACTAGCACTGTCACGGCCTCAACCCGCTTCAATTCTGAGCAGGTCACAAGCCATCTTTTCTTTTGAGAGTTGAAACATGTCCAAGAATCCCCGTAATGGTTTCACTTTGATCGAGCTTCTCGTTGTGATTGCCATCATTGCGATCCTGATTGCGCTGCTGCTGCCGGCAGTACAACAGGCCCGCGAAGCTGCTCGCCGAACGCAATGCCGCAGTTCACTCAAGCAACTCGGCCTGGCGATGCACAACTATCATGATGTCTTCAACTCGTTCCCAATGGGCGGGAATGGAGCCGATGCCAACGCCATTACCGATCAGAACCAGAGCGGCCACGTCTGGATGCGGGCCATTATGCCCTACATTGACCTCGCACCGGTCTACAACAGCTGGGATCAGAATATCCAGTACGCAGCCGGGAATAATGTGAACATTCTTCGAGTCACCTATCCAGTCTTCCTTTGTCCGAGCGATTCGGCTTCAAGAACCTGGAACAACGTTCCCAATTACAACTATGCCGTCAACCTGGGAAACACGACCACTACTCGTTTATCTCCCTTTAACGGTGTGACCTACATGGCGGCACCCTTTAACACGACGACAGATGCCAATCGCGCGAATGCAGGATCCAAAAACTGCAAGACCACCAAAATGTCAGAAATCACCGATGGTACAACCAACGTGATGCTGGTTGCCGAAATTCGCCAGGGACAGAATGGTTCCGATCTTCGTGGACTGATCTGGTATGTGCCATTCGTCGGGTTTACGGCTCATAATCCCCCTAACACGACTGTACCCGATCGACTGGCAGCTGGTTTTTGCGTCGCCACGAACTCCGCGATTCAGCTTCCCTGTGCTGCCAACGATACTGCCAATCCCATCATGTTCTCTGCTCGCAGCCGACATACGGGTGGTGTTCATGTGCTGCTGGGGGATGGCTCAGCCCGCTTTGTCAGTGAAAACATCGACCTGAATACCTGGCGCAATCTCAGCACCATGGCCGATGGTCAATCACTGGGTGATTTCTAATTCACATGCCACAAGCATCTGATGTTCAGGTGGCGTAAGAGCCTTGCTTCAAAAAGAGGTTGAGGCTTCTACGCCGCAATGTGGAGTTGGCTCGGTTCTCGCGGATCGATTGCTGCCTGCCACAAGAATCCGTGCGTCAAACTACATTCGATGTAACAGCTGATCGAGACTGGCAATCGTCTGGGAGAAGTCGATCCATGGCTTGGCATGGGCCAATTTGCTCGCTTGCCCCAGTCTCTCATTAAGCTGACCCAGTTCAGTTTTAGCCAGTGCCGCTTCATACCAGCGAATTCGTCGTTCAACAAATTTTTGATCGACCTGCAGCAGCCATCGCTGAAGCTGTTCGATCGACTGACCAGAGACAAATCGGGCCGCGACATCCGCTCCTCCCGCCACCCCCGCCGTGGCCGCAGCATCCACTGTCAGATGTATCACTCCCTGTGTGGCGACATCCACCAATCCGGGAACCAACATGATCGAAGCAAAGGTCACTCCCACGCGGCCAAAAGCGGCTACCTGATCTAACACCTGCAAAGTCAGTTTCAAGCCCGGCTGTGCAGCTAAAAACGCATGAAAGTCTTTTTCAACCAGCTCTTGAATTTCCTGGTGCAGGTCGCATTGTTGATGCGATTCCTGCAACTCTTTCAGCACTTTCTCGCGGCCTGCACTCGATAGGACGGCTTTGAGTCGATGCTGGAATTCCTTGAGTTCTGCCCGTTCAGAAACCAGAGTCGTGGCTCGATCCATTTCTTCAAACAGCCTGGCTGTCGCCAACGACATCACCTGCCATTCATCTCGTCGATACTGTTCCACTGGCGATGCAGGTTTAGCCGAAGATGACATGAGCCATTTGGCGGGTGCGAGCAGTGCTTCGCCCACTTTACCGTAACCCCAATGAATCCTTTGAATCAGAGGAGCCCGCTCCTGGGCCCAGATCCTCCACAAGGTCTCGATGACGATTGGCCTGGGAGCCGCCGGCCAATTCAACCGCTGTCCATTCAGAGAGTTTTCCAGAATTGAGGCCAGATCCCGCAGTGATTCGGCTTTATTGCGAAACCCCGCCAGCCACTGACTGCTCCCCAGCACCACACTTTCGAGAGCTCCGCGAGTCGCACGCAGCTTCAGTTCACTGAAATGCAAATCGCTTAAAAGACGAACAAGCTGATTGCTTTCACTCCGACCGGCCTCAATCTCACGCCCGTGGCTCATCGCCTGCTCAGAAAGTTCGCCCGCAAGTGGGATAAACTCCAGCTTCAGCTCGCGCAACTGCCGCTTCTCTTTCGAACTATCGCGAGGCACAGCAAAGACTGCCAAAGGATTCACTTCTGTCTCTGCGATAAACGTTTTCAGCCATTGCTCCCAGGTCTTCTCAGGATCAGGCCAGTCGAGCTTGCTGAAGACCACAATCACGCTTTTCTTCTGGCGGGCTGCTTCTCGAAAAAACATTTTGACGGCTGCGTCGTTGTACTTCTGATCGGTCAGGACACCAATCAAGACATCGCTGGCCTGACAGATCATGGAGGCCCGATGCAGATTCTCCGTCACCACGCTGTCGATATCCGGCGTGTCGAGCAGCAGAAGATTAACGGGAAGATGATTGCCAATCGTGGTGAACAGCAGATTGTCCGCATCGCCGAACCGCTCAGAGTTGGACTGGAAGGTACTGCCTGTCAGACGCTCTTGTTGTACCATCCGATTCTCAGGAAGAGACGCCACCTGAAAGCCGGGGAAGATGGCGTGCAGTGAAGCTGACTTCGCAAAGTCAGTCGGCACCAGACAGACCGGATACCGCGTAAATCCCGCATGAGGATTTGCTTCGCCAATTGCTTCACCCGCCAGATGATTGAAAATGGTGGTTTTGCCGGTATTCGTCCCTCCCACAATCGACACCACCAGAAATGGTTCGCCAGTCAATTGTGGCAGCAGCTTATTGCTCAACAGCCCATACCATTCCGATTGTTGGTATTGGTCGTCCGTTTCCAGCCGTTCGCGAGCGGCCTCTGCCACTGTTTCCAGTTGAATCGCAAAGACTCTCAGCTTCTCGCTCAGCGGTTGAAGTTCCAAAGCCATGTCGATCCCGGAAATCGATGTCTGTTAATCGTTTCTGATGGGAGGCAGCTTCCCCCCATGCATTAGATTTTCTCCAGAGACTGGATTTTGAACCATTCTCCGCTCAATTCCAAGTTGTCATCGTCTCACACTCCTGTCGAACCAGCTCCCCGTGGACACTGACGATGAGGCACAGCACTTCCTTCAGGAAAGTCTTCCCAGCCCGCAAGCTTTGCCTGTTGAGTCAATCTTGCCTTGTTCGCGTGTTGGTCAGTCAATGAAAAGTCTCTTCGAGAATTCATCAGGTTGTTTCAAGTCTTTCTCATGAGGAGTCACTTCTGAGGTTAAATTTTTGAATGTGACCCGGCACGCAGATGCTCTCTTCAGCTCTGGGTCACAATGAGCAGTGAGTGGTTCTGTCTCGTTCCTGTTCATGAGATTCGAATGATCAATCGATTGAGGAATCGGTGAGGCTATGCCATACGACGAGTTTCTGACATCACTCATTCAGCAGGCGATGATGGAACTCCAGTCCCTTGTCCATCGGCGATTCCTGCATAGGCAGACTCTCTGGGGGCTTGTCACGCCGCTGGTTTGTCTCGGTCTGTCGAACACCAGTCTGGCTCAGTATGAAATGGGTCCTCCTGCCACAGGTGCTGGTCCCCATCATGCAACTCAATACGGACCTGGCCCGTCGAGAGGCAACCCTTCTGCGCGACCTCCAGCGGCGGGATATTCTTATCAGGCGTGGCCTTATCGACAGTCTGCCCCTGCGATGCCTCCGCAGGGAAATCCCACAGCACCTCAACGGGGTCTGTATCAGATCCAACCCCCTCCGGTGGAGAGATCATCAAACCAGCCGCCCTTCAATCAGCACTCCTCAGGAGCGAATTCACGTCAACCAGGTGGCTATCAAATGGGTGGCTACCCACAGAACTCCTATGGGTCGGGCAACACTCCACCGGGGGCCTACGTTCATCCGCCTGCTGATCGAAGAAACACGCCGGGCTCTGCCGGATTAATCGGGCCAGGTCAATCTTCCAATCGTGATCTGCCCAGTCAACCGGCCGCAGCAGGTGCCACGTTGACACCCAAGTCGATGCAGGAACTTGATCCCAGGGCTCATTCCCGACCTGCTGGGTCACTGTCACCTTTTGGCAAGCCTTCGTCTGAGCCGCAAGAACCAGCGAATCCTGAGTTAGCCTTTCCCCAGGCAGCTCTACAAGTGCAGCCCGTCGTCGGTCAACTGGGGAGTCAGGGCACTTTACTCGTGCAGGTGCGAAATACAGGCGTGGCCGCAGCCACAGGCCTGACTCTGGAATTGGAATCAACGCCCGCCTTGCCTCTAGGCCATCAGGAAGGGGCTCACAATCATCTGGCAGCACACCGGCTGGCTTCTTCGCAAAACCACCACAGTTTGCATATCCCAGTGAATCAATTGGCCTTTGGGGAGTCGAGAGAAATCGCGATCCCGATGACGGCGAAAACTCTGGGAGATCATGTTGTTCGTTGTCGGGTGGTGGCTGGTCAACAGGCTCTTGATGAAGTCTCCAGTACCGTGCGGATTATTCCCCGTCATCTCGAATTTGAGCTGGTGGCCAGTCATCATCGCCAGATCAATTCTCCATTGGGAAGTACCATTCGCGTCAAGAATGTGACTTCGCAGCCCATCTCGAAAGTGGCCGTCCGACTCGCTTTTGACGATGCCCTCGAAGCCACTCGTCCTGGGGCGGCCACAGTCGTCGAACCGGGTCTGATCGAATGGCAGATTGAAGCTCTCCAACCGGGTGAAGTCGCCTGGCTGCCTATGGAATTCACAGGCCGTCGTCCATCGCAGGAGAGCTGTCTGCGGGCAACTCTCAGTCGTAATGAAATCCCGCTGGATCAGCTTGATCATCCTGTCTCGCTCGCGGATGACCGATTGCCTGTCACACTCGATATTCTGGATCGTCAGGAACCCTCATCGGTCGAAAGCCAGCGTTCGGTGATCGTTGTGGTTCGCAATCACGGGTTTGATCCCTGTCAGCCCGTCGTCGGGATGCAACTTCCGGCAGGCTGGAAGCTGGCCAGCGTTACCGATCCTAAGGCAGGCAGGAACTGGCAGGTGCGATCAAAAGCTGGTGAATTGCTGCTCTTCCCTTCCGCCACGGTCGATGCCGGGGAAGCTGCCGTGATTGGATTGGAACTCATCCCGCAATCGGCAGGAACGGGCACACTGATCGGCCGGCTCTATACCAATGCCCGAGCAGTACTCAATCAACCTGCAGGATCGGTCCTGCCCGATCTGGAAGTCGAAGAACAACTCGCGATCCACGCAGGCTCTCAGTGAGAAGAACTGGCTGTTCGAAAGTCTCCGCCGTTCAAGGGTTATCGGAAGAACTCTCGTCTGTACCGCTGCCACTTTTTTTACCAGGCGATGACCCCCAGCGGGGTTTTTCGAGAGTGGATTCCCATTGGCGATACAGGGTTTCAAGCTGTTGAAGTTCCTGCGGATGTGTCGCAGCCAGGTTTCGCTGCTCGCCAGGATCTGTTGATAGATCAAATAACTGGGCATGATCACCTTGGTCATCGTTACCCGAGACCGCTTTCAAGTTTCCCTGTCGAATCGCCCATCGACTTCCAGACTTCCAATACAGTGGTCGATCGACCAGTCGTTGGGTTTTGCCAGTCATTCTGGGAATCAGGCTGATGCCATCCAGCTTCTGACGATCAAACGGGAGTTTCTTCAGTTCAGCATCACCAAGACCAGCCACTTCGAGGATGGTGGGAAAGAGATCGAGAGCAGTCACAGGCTCATCGATCACCTGACCGGGAGGAATCTTCGCAGGGTATTGAACGAGAAAAGGGATTTTTGTGCCTCCTTCCCAGGTTGAGCCTTTTTTCCCGTGTAGCGAACCATTGTCGTGCCCGGTTGCTCCGCCATTATCGTTGATAAAGATCACCAGAGTATCTTTCGACAGGCCGCACTCCTTCAGGGAATCCAGAACTTTTCCGACAGCGCGATCGAGAGCGATGGTCATCGCATAAATCTTGTTGCCATCAGCCGCCTTCAAATCGGCTGCCGTGGCATCGTTGGGGCTATGAGTCGCATTGAATGCCAGGTACATCATCCACGGTTGAGACTGCCACTGTTTGATATAGGCAATGGCCTCATCGGCCAGATGATCTGTCATGTAATCGAATTTTTCCTCAGGGATCGCAGTCCGGTCGCGCAGCATCTGATTCAAACGAGTTGGTTTCTTGAGAGGGAAATAGCTTCGCGAGCCCTGCAGAAATCCGTAGTAATCGGTAAAGCCTCGTTCCATGGGATGAAACTGAGGAGCATAGCCCAAGTGCCATTTCCCCAGTGCAATCGTTCGATAACCGTCTTCTTTGAGGAGTTGGGGCAGCAAAGTTTCTGATCGTGGGAGCCCGTTCGTCTCGCTATAGGCTGGTGGGATATTGAACTCATGCCCAAATCGCTGTTGATACCGTCCTGTCAACAACCCCGCTCGCGATGGACTGCAGACACATCCCGAGACATACCCCTGTCGAAAATGGACTCCGTTCTTGCCAATCGAATCAATGTGCGGGGTCTTGTAACGGGGATGACCTTGAATCGAAAACTCGGCATGTCCGCAGTCATCAGAGAGTATCAATAAAATGTTCGGGCGACGTTCGCTGGTTGTTTCTGTTGAAGCCCTCTGAGCCAAAGCCAGCTGACTCGTGAATTGAAACACCAGAATCAGCACCAACCACAGTCTCATAATGGCAGATCGTCTCATCAGTTCTCTGCAGTCTTCTTCAGCGGCCTTGGTATGTTTCATGAAACATGGCGGTTGAGAATCAACGCCCGATCACAGGAAAAACTACAGCTAATGTGGTTATGTATCAATGGGGTAGACAAAACACACAGCGATTTGCGGTGATGACCGATTCGAACCAAAGCAGGTCTCTCGTCAAGCAATTAAACGGCATGCCGCTGCCGGTAATACTTCAGGCCTGGAGCGAAGAAACTCCAGGCGACGACGATGCCGTAAATCGTTAAGTCAAGATCCCAGTCTGTCCAGGCCTTCATACCCGCCATCACAAAGGCGGTGGCGTAAAGCACCAGTGCCTGCACATAGAACTTGCCCGAAAGCACCCCGGCTTTAATCAGAAAGACCGCACCTGCCAAAAGCGCCAGCACCGGCGAAAGGGTCAGCACTGGGAGGTTCATCATCCATTCGATGAAAAACAAGAGCGTACTGCAGATAGTGCTCGCCGCCCAGACATGGGCAATCTGCCGCTCGACAAACGTGATGGGCCCGGAGCGTCGGCGCAATTCCCAGAAGATGAAGGCCCAGATTCCCACACCCACCGACCACAAAGCGACATAAGGCCATCGCGAAACCACGCCTTGCCAGTGCATCAAGTTCGTGATCAGGCACAATTGCAACACCACAAAGCTGTGCCACATCCAGAGCAGACCCCAGTTCTCCAGCACCTGGGCATGATGCGTTTCGCGAAACGCGCGGGTAATCACCTGCGTAAAATGCGAAGACCTCGCTGCAATCGGTTCATTATGCAGGTAGGCCTCAAGATCATCTGCCATCGCATCGGGAGTGGCATACCGCAGATCGGCTGGCTTCTGCAGGCATTTGAGGGCAATCATTTCCAGATCGGAATCCGCCTTCGGGTTCAGCATCCGCGGCGGTACAGGATCCTGCTCCAGCACCAGCAGAATCGTATCCACAGGTGAAGAAGCCTGAAATGGCGGCCTGCCCGTGAGGAGCGCATAGAGAACGGCCCCCAGACTGTACACATCGGTCAATGTACTGACTTCACCGCGCTGGCCAGCAGCCTGCTCGGGAGCCATATACCCGGGAGTTCCTAAAATGGCACCACTTTGAGTCAACGTGGCCGACGCTTTGGGATCATCACTTTCCATGGAGAATCGTTTGGCCAGCCCGAAATCACTCACATAAGGTGTCCCATCAACTTCAATAAGGATGTTCGAAGGCTTCAAGTCGCGGTGCAGCACGCCCCGCCGATGAGCATCACCAATCGCGCGGCAAATCGGCAGCATGATCTCGGCTGCTTCCCGATTCGGGATCGGGCCATCAATAATCCGTCTGGCCAGCGTTGTGCCTTCAATCAGCTTCATACTGAAATAAGGGCGGTTCTCGAACGTACCCACTTCATAAACCGGGACGATATGCGGATGATCGAGACGGGCTGCCGATTCGGCCTCTGAGCGAAAGCGGGCAATATCGATGCTCGAGGCTAATCGCCCCTGCAGAATCATCTTCAGTGCCACAATCCGGTCGAGCGACTTCTGCCTCGCGCGGTAGACCACACCCATGCCACCCCGGCCCAATTCGTCGAGAAGCACATAATCATCGACTTCACGCGAACGGAGAGCGGCATCACCTCGCTCGCCATCAGGAGTATCCTTCCAGAGATGTCGCCATGTGGAGTCAGTCCTGACTTTCTCGACGGTACGAGAATTCCCTTCGCTGCTTTCAACGCCAGGTTCACCAGCAAAGCTCGCATGAGAACTGGCCGCCAGGCCCTCCGTCATCAGGATTGTTCCCCAGAGCATTCTCAATTCGCCGGCTAAGCGCGGATACTGGCGACAAACAACCTCCAGATCGACCGATCCCCCTTCCTGCAACCGCCGGACAAGTTGATCGGCCAATTCCGCCAGTTGAGCTTCTTCATCGGATGAAAGCGAAGGAATTGTGGACATGCCAAGACTCGCTACGAAATTTCATATCCACCACAAGCCGTTGTTTTTGCAGGTTCTTGCGTGAAGATTAATGACCAATCTTTGGACCGATCCTAACGGAAGTGCAAAGTTCTATACCACCGGCTTGCGACCAACGTAGACATAATGGGGTGCCCGCACGAAGGGCATGTAAGGCACTTTGCCACGCCGCTCGCTGAGGACGACTGTCTCCAGATGACTTTGCAAATATGGCAAATGATCACCCGATAGAAAGACGTTATCTGTCGCAAACCAGATCTGCCAGAAGTGACGTGTTGACCACGCATGACGCACATTCCCTTCCGGGGGATATTTGCGGCTCACATAGAAATCGACAATCCCCAGCACGCCCCCCGGCTTCAGCATGCGAATGGCCTGATCGACTGCCTTATGCCAATCCGGGATCATCGTCAGCGAGTACGAAAACGTCACCACATCGGCCATGCCTTCTGGTGGCAAAAAGGTCGTGGCGTCGTGATGAATCGCCTTGACGTTCTGCCAGCCGCGCTGCTCAATGCGTGCCTGAGCGACTTTAAGCAACGAACTGGAGAGATCGACCAGGTAGACATTCGAAAACTCTTGAAGCCGGTCGCCCCAGTTCTCGGCGTTTTCTCCCGTTCCTGCACCCAGATCGACCCACACGCCACCTTGAGGTGCCGGTAACTGGTCGAACAGATCCTTTTTGCCGTGCAGCAATCTTTTGCGGAAAGAGTCGTAGCCCGAGGCCTGGCCTTTATAGAAATCTTCCAGTCGTTCTTCGTGTGTCTGCCCGCGACCTTGCCGCACAATCATGTGCCACAGGATCTTCATATCGCTCCAGAAGCTGCCGGAATTCGGGGCAGAGACAGGCGATGTGGCGTGGGATGGGGCGGTATTCACAGGTGGAGTGGTCATAAATTTCTCAGGCTTTGTTATCAAGCAGAATGGCTCGATGGCATCTGGCAAGTGGTGACTGTGTGCCATGCTTGCGGCTCTGAGCAAGCATGTCTTCAAGGTTGTTATTGCTTCATTTCCTATTGTGATCAACGGAGTAGCTTCAGACGTTCAACCATGTGGCAAATCATCTCGTCTCAGTAGTTTCAACTGCAGACATCATCCCTGCAACTGGACGGAAAGATTTCACACTGGTTGAGGAGACTCCCTTGAGGGAACAGTTTTGCGGGAAGGGATTAATCTTTCGCGGGTGGTTCGTCTTTCTTCTGCTGTTGTCGCTTGATCTCCAGCAGTCTTTCATAGGTCGATTTGGCAGCACCTGGTGATGGCTTTTCGGTCTGCGTTTTCTCTGAAGTGGGGGGAGTCTTTGCAGATGGTGATGGCGGTGGAGTCATCGGTGGCTTGCGAATGACGGGTGGCCGCTGGGGTGGTGTTTTCCGCGATGACGATGCCTCAGCGGCAGGTTTTCCGGTCTCAGTGGTTGTCTGCTGCGAACCGGACTTTTTCTGATCGAGCAAAGTTGACATTGTCGAAGTGACTTCCCGGCGTGGTCTGAACCAGCCTGCCACGACAGACCAATCCCACTGAATGCGCCTCAAACCGACATCGAGAGGGACAAGGCAGGCCAGTGCCACAAGAAACCAGTCAAAAATGGGCCGTGAACTCTGGCGGGGTTCGCGCTCTTTCGGAAAGAGTTCGTCACTTTCTGGATCACCCGTCAAGACGCGCCCACCTGTCCTTTGGGCAATCTCTTCGAGTAACTGGCGATTCGATCCAAACCGCAGATATTCCGGCGAGTAGGCCAGCACGAATCCGCCAAACGTCGATTCCTTCCGCTCAGCCGGTTGACCGTCCACGCCGATTTTTGTTCCCGCACCTGCCACCGAAACGTAGTAGCGGCCTTGCCCCCACAGCGGAACCAGCGCCTGATAGCGACGCGGCCCCACCTGCCGGAAAGTGAGGCTTTCCGAACGATCATTCGGGCCACCGACGCGTCCGGAGATTTCCAGAAAGCCCTCTTCCGGGGCAAAATCTTCGACAATTACGACTCCCTGCGCTCCTTCGACATACGTGCTCAAGCGGAGTTGTGTGTCTTTGCGGATGCGGGCGATATCCGTGGTGAGCTGATTGAGGAAATCCTCATACTTGCCCCATGCCACCCAGTCCTTTCCCCAGTTCTTGCCAAGTTCCGAAGTGAAAGCCGCTGTCTTTCCTAACCCGTGCTGGCGAATCGCCAGAAGTGGATCCAGCTGCGACTCTTCCTCTTTCGAACCGGGCGGAACTTTGAGTACAACCTGGGCATCGGGCTTGGCGGTCGTGAGTACATACCCTTTCAACTCCGGTAATGAACTGATGCCTTTCAAAACTGGCGAACTCGAAGCAACTTCCGGGAAGAAATCGCGGTTTTGAAGCATCGACCGGCGGAGTGTCTTCGATTCTTTGATGAAGATCGCTGGTAGCTGATTCGGATTGGTCGGCTTGTAATAACGCCCCCCAGTAATCTGTGCGATCGATGTCATCGTCGGCGTATCCACATCTCCGTGTGGAAAGACAGCGACCGTGCTGATGGTCACCTTCGCGTCAATGAATCGCTTCAAGAGATCGGGCGAGGCTGGTGAAGGATCTCCATCGGAAATGCTGATCAGTTGTTTCGACGAAGCATCGCTCGCTTCTAGTCCATCGATACCCATCTGCATCTTCTGCTGTAAACTGGGCATATC
>JAIXUU010000092.1 GCA_027483405.1 Planctomyces sp.
ACATAGCGGCGCATGACCATGGCCTTGGCTTCTGGTGAGCGGCGGACAAACAACCAGGCAATGTGGGACCACCATTGTCCATCGAATGGTGAGTGAGGATCACCTTCGTGGTCAGACCGCTGATGGTGCAGGCGATGAGTAGCTGTCCAGAAAAGAGGCGAACCTTCACCTGAAAGGACTCCGCAGAGTGTGCACAGGAAGCGGAATGGCTGACGCAACCGCAGCGAGCGATGTGACAGACAGCGATGATAAGCGAGGCAAATGCCAATGCTTCCCGTGAGCCAATGCATGACCAGGAAGACACCCAGGGCGGTCCAGGTAAAGAAAAATGGAGCAGCAATCGCGCCGGCATGCATCAGCACGAGCCAGCCGACCACGGGCCAGTCAATGTTATCCCAGCGAAGCTGCCTGGGGCTGTACGATTCGTACATTGTTGTCAGGGCCGGATTGTTTTCGCCGACCACTCGCACAGAACTGGCACGAGAAGCCCGGACACGATCTTCGATGGTGAGCTGAGGAGCGACCAGTGTATCAGCCACCAGCTGGCTGGGTGCAGCATCCAGAGGTGCTGTATCCAATGGCGCAGCATCAACAGCCGAGCATTCGACAGACGGAGCTGGTTCTGTATGGTTGAGGTGATCAGTCACCGCGGATTCGTTGGGAGCAGGTGGGACGAGCGAAGTAGGGGACATATCCAATTTCCCGATGTTTTTCGTGCATTACCTGGCGAAGTTACCAAGTTTCAGCCTTATACATGAATCATCGGGATTGGTGTGTCAGTTGAGTGTCAAGCTTTTGTCAAACTTTTGTCATTCCGCAACCTCTTCATCAGTAACATCTTGCGACGAAGGGAATGGAAGAAATCGATATCCGGTCCCGCGAACCGAGAGAATATGCACCGGTTTTGAAGGATCGGGTTCAATCAATTTTCGAAGCCTCAACACAAAATTATCGATGGTGCGTGTGGTGACCTCCGCATGTTCATCCCACACATGATTGAGAATTCTGGTGCGTGAAAGGACTTCGCCCTGATGCTCGATAAAGTATTTCAGCAATTCGAGTTCCAGCGTGGTCAGGCTATGCACACGCTCACCGACAGAGACCTGGAATGTCTGAAAATTGACGATTACCCGGCCAAACTGAAATCTGCCGGGAGATGAGCCCTGAGTCGAACTGGTTTGCTCAGCAGCAGGTGCAGGCTCAGCCGGGATCGGTGGAGTGGATGACCGAATCGACTGATGACGATGAATCAGGCTTTTCACCCGGCTCAAAATCTCGCGCAGGGCGAAGGGCTTGGTCATGTACTGATCGCCACCGAGATCGAAGGCGAGGATTTTGTCTTCACTCAGTGTCCGGGCGGAGAGGACGAGGACAGGCGTCATCACAAGTTTCTGGCGAAGTTCGCGAAGTACCTCGTAGCCTGAAAGTCCTGGGAGCATCAAATCGAGCACAATCAGGGCGAATTCCTCAGTATCCGTCTGTGAGACAGCAGCCAGAGCCTCGTGGCCATCGGTCGCGACGACAACTTCATAACCTTCCTGCTCGAAGTTGAATTTCAGACCTTCGGCAATCGCTTCTTCATCTTCAACGACGAGAATTCTCATATGATGACCCGTCCTGGAAGGATCAATTCAAAGGTGGTGCCAGTTTCCAGTGGTTTGCCTTCCAGATCTTTCAGCCCGGAGCGCACACTGGAAAGGCTCCATGAATGATTATTGACTGGATGAACGTGAATTCTTCCTTTCAACTGCCGGACTAATGTCTGCACGATGTATAGACCCAGCCCTGTCCCTTTGGTTCGTCTCTGCAGTTCGTTACCCGCACGGTAGAACATTTGAAAAATCCGCTTGCGATCTTCGGGAGCGACGCCCGCTCCGTTGTCGGTCACGCGGATCACGATCCGGGCATGATCCACAGCACGAACTTCGACAAAGATCAGCGGAGGATGTCCCCCATACTTAATGGCATTGTCGAAGAGATTCCGAAAAATGGTTTCTACCACAATTTGAGGTGCTCGAAGGACTGCTGTATCCAGATCAAATTGGAAGATCTCCGTGACTTCTTTGCGGTAATGCCCCGCCACCTCCTGAGCGACAGATCTTAAAAGCGTATCGAGAATCAAGTCGGTGGAAGCGGCCTGAGTCCCCGTCGCATTGAGCCGTCCGACATCGAGCAGTTGTGTAATGAGATGATCGAGTCGCTCGAGTTCGCGTTCCATGGTGGCATAAAACTTCTGCCGCTGATCATCGGAAAGACTGCGCAGACTCAAGGTTTCCAGATGCAGACTGAGTGAAGCAATGGGTGATTTCAGTTCATGGGTGACGGCATCGACAAAATTGGCCTGCCTTTGATTGAGTCTGACTTCTTTGATCATGAGCACCATGTAGATGGAAAGGCCGGTGAGTATCAGCGTGAAAACCACCACGCCCAGCACGAGTGCTGCCCACCAAGTGTTCTGGGCGAACAGCACAATCCATACAACCATTAAAGTCACATTCAGCACGATCAGAGTCACGCTGAGTGTAATCGGCAGGTGCAGCGTGCGACGTTTTCGAAAGAGGGCACTCATAAATCTTGACTTCTGAGAGGCAATCGCCAGACGGCCTGATCAAACGGATTCGTTGATCCAACTGTACAAAATGGATTTGTCCAACAGTGAATTACGAGACTCGGCGGTCAATCTTTCTATTGTTTCATCAAACAGTGGCATTTTGAACCCATGTTCGCCCCTTTTGCCATTCGATGAAAATAATGATCTGCATGCTCTCTGGTACGATTAAAGGTTTCTCACTGCGGCAGCATTTCAGGAGAGAAGTTTGACAATGGCAGGAATGGAACTAGGGTTCCTGCAGTGCTTGAGTTGTTAGCGCGGTGAATTCTGGTGGCAATTGGGAAACCTGAATCTCATCGGACGGACGATCACTGGTTCCATCTGTTGATTTTGGTCGAAACGAAGTCCAGACCATCAAGTGGAATCGCTTTTTGAGATATTGCGGTACTGTAAATGACGTTAACGTCGGATTCCGCTGTATTGGATCTCGTAACATCCGCTGGAAACGGTGATGTTGTACCGTACACTTCGTATCCACTCGACTCCTCGCGTGTGCTGTTAGGGCTGGTCAATCTTGTCCGTCGGGCTGAACGTGATACGGCTCCCGAACGAGCTGATGCGAATCTTTGTGGCTTGATCAGTCCACGTGTTTTTCGCAGTCTGCTGAACAGCCTTTTATTCCGAGACCCGGCCACACTTCGGCATAGCCAGCGCGTGGGTCGACTGGCAACTGGCCTCGCCAAGTATCTGGGATGGGAAGACCGCAATCTCAGAGCCATTCAGATTGCAGCATTGCTGCACGATCTCGGCAAGGTCGGTGTGCCGGACAGTATTCTTTTCAAACCGGCTCGTCTGAATTCTGATGAACTTCGCCTGATGACGAAAAGTTATCTGATTGGCGTTGATCTGCTGGAAATGTGCCGGGTTGATCCACTGATTATCCGCATCATCACCGATTCCCATCATCGCTATTCGCGTGAACCAGGTGGGAATGCCTCATTCAGCGATATTCATCAGGGGGCTCGTATTCTGGTTGTGGCTGATGCCTATGAATCACTCAGCAATGATCAGGTCTTTCGTCGGGCGAAAGCTCACGATGAAATTCTCAAGCTGCTCAATGAGAATGCGGGGACTCAGTTCGATGGGAACATTGTTTCGGCATTGCAGCGCTGGATTCATACCTATGGGCCGCCCGCGCTTGACGGCACGATGAATGATGATGATTCACTGATTCACTACTATCAGCCTGCCAGCGATGCGGAGCTTGCTGAAGCTGCCAATCTCAGTCATTTATTCAGCTATCTGCAAACTCTCGATGAACTGTATGACGGGTTCAGTATCATCGATTGCAGTCGTCGCATGCTGGTCTGGAATCGTGGAGCGGTCAAAACTCATCGTCGGCCTGCCCGCGAAGTGCTCAATACCATCTGGAAGCCGCAGGTCTTTGGATATGCCGACGACCGGGGTGTGCCACTGGCCACATCCCAGTGTCCATTGGAAGCCATTTTTACCACGGGCAGCAGCTATGCAGCGACCTTGAACATGACTAATGGTGAAGGGCAGCCAGTGAGTGTGGAACTCCAGGCTTTTCCACTGATTGATAGAAATCAGCGGTTGCAGGCTGTGGCAGAGATCTACCGCCGCACAGATCGCGATGAAACCAGTCACGTTTCGCCTGAAGTGCGCGCGCTCAAGATGATGGCCAGCCGCGATGCTCTGACTCGCGTTGCGAACCGTGGCGAGCTCGATAGCCAGATCGAACAACTGCTGAAGAAGTACAATTCCGAGAGCCAGAGTGAGGTCTTCAGCGTCATATTTGTCGATGCCGATCACTTCAAGAGCATTAACGATAAGCATGGTCACACCGTGGGTGATCAGGTGCTCGTCGAACTGGCACGACTGCTCCAGCACGAATCGTATTCAGGCGAGATTATTGGTCGCTATGGCGGTGAAGAGTTTATTGTGCTCTGTCCTGCGACAGATGTGGAACTGGCAGTTCGTAAAAGCGAACGCTTCCGCATGAGTATTCAATCGATGCGGTTTGCCGACTATCCCTCATTGCGAATCACTGCGTCGTTTGGGGTATCACAGGTCGTCAATGGGGATACGGTCGCTTCGCTAGTCGAGCGGGCTGATAAAGCGCTCTATCAGGCGAAGCAGACGGGTCGGAATCGCACCTGCCATTTAATGACAACAGATTCCCGTCGGTCGGCCCATCGATTTTCGACCGATGAAGAGGAAGATCCACTGCGATTGATTCAGCGTTTTTACATTGGGGTGGGACAAAGCGTGGTCCCGAAGATGGCAGGATTCGTTGAAGCTCATCGGGCCAAATTGCTGGTCGTCGAGCCAGGCCGGGTCAAAATGCAGTGCGGGCAGGGGACGATTTTCGGTATGTGGGGTTGGACGAACAGCACTCGTCCTGTGATTCTTGAGATTGTGCTTCCAGAGCTTGTGGAAGAGCAGCGTGGGCATGCCTCGAGGCGTGGCCCCAATTCACCAGAGGCGATCTGCGTCACAATCCAACCCAAAGGGCGGCCGAACTCGCAAGCGATTTTTCAGAATCGTGCCAAACTGTTAATGCAGGATCTGAAAAGCTACCTCGTTCCCTGCGACCGCCAGCCGGGTATTGGTGTGTAACTGCTCTATTCTATGGATCAGGGCGATTGCCCTTCGCTCGACTCTAATCTTTTGATGAGAGCTTGAAATCCATGGGCTCACGATCAGCCTTGGAGACTTCCATTTCGAGTGTCGAATGCTTGTTGTACTTCGCAGGAACTTTCTCGACCTGGCCGAGTTTCCGCTCTTCAATCGATGATTCTGGATCGGGCTCAATAAACGTACTGATCGTGACCCGATGCTTCCCGGTGACAGCACCAGCCAGGTCAGCCGTATAAAGGAGTTTGTACCGTCCCTGGGTATCTGTCGTGGCAAAGGATGCTCTTCCCTCAGCAGGAGTAAAGACGATTTTCGCGTTGGCTAAAGGCTGATCATCCAGATAGACCGTTCCAACAACAGGAACCAGCGTGACCGAAGGACCACCACAGCCTGCCAAAAGGATGAGAAACGCGTAAAAGCAGCATAAACGCGGGAGCAGATGGCGGATCATCATGAGAGGACACTCTACCTAGGCGATCAATAAGAGATAAGCGATTGATCAATAAAGATACAGAGCAGGAACCCAGGACAGGGCTCCTGCTCTGTATTACCCGATATGGGATTGACTACGCTTGAAGACGATATATGGAGAATCGTCAACAGTTTTAGAACTCACCCAACACCTGGCCATCGGCCATTTGGCCCAGGCGCTGGTAAGTGTTGCCATCGGTGTTTTCGCTGAGGAAGCGGACACTTCCATCCGCCATCACGAAATGGACACCACCGGTGTGGAAGCTGGTAGGGGCATTGTTGTTGGTCCCTTTGATCAGCCAGTCGGGCAGGTTCTCAGCACGTACGAGATTGGAGTATTTATTCCCGGAGTTGGCATTGGTCGCACCAGAAGATCGACCTGCCCAGATCCCTCCTCGGCGAGTTTCGGAATCACCGCCGTCGTAAAGTCGTTCTGTGACCATCAAGGTGTTGCTGGTTCCATCAGTAACGTCGCGAATACGAGTCGCACTGTTGTAGGCAAAGATGCCCTTATTGACACCCGAGCGGGTATCAACATAGTTGACTGTGGTGCTGCCCCAGATCGCAGGATACGAGAGCTTGGCATGACCATCGCTGATTCCATCACCCCCCAAGGCCTGAGCACGGACAATATTCGGACTGGCTTCTGAAGGGCAGATATAAACTGGCAGGATGGTTCTGGTTAATGCTGTGGGGTTGAGAGGGAAGTTGTTTCCGTTGGGACTGAGGGATGAATAGAGCGGAGCCTGATCGATAAACGGCAGAATAAAGGTGCTCCACCCCCAGCCACCACCCACGTTCGAGCGGCTTGGCTCGGCATCACCCAGCTTATACGCCACTCCTGTGGTGACATTCATCGCCAGTGCCCCAGGAGGAAATGCATTGTAGTTATCGTGATAATTATGGAGTGCCAGCCCAATCTGTTTGAGATTGTTGCGGCACTGTGAACGGCGAGCTGCTTCCCGTGCCTGCTGGACGGCAGGTAGCAACAAGGCAATCAAAATCGCAATGATGGCAATGACGACAAGAAGTTCAATCAGAGTAAAACCACAGCGATTCGTCGTCGATAACGGCTTTGCAGCAGAAGGCATCGCAAAACTTTCTAGTCAGAGTGACACAGATGCAGTAAATAGTGACCGCTTTACAGACTCATTTCCTGTTGTTACTTAAAAACAGGGTCGTATGGGACTACTGATCAGGGCGTACGCAGCCTGATCTCATAGATTACGGTGGCATTGCTGATTTCGTTGGCAACAACGAGTAGAGGTGTTTTCGTCGGACTGTCTTGAGCAGGGATCACTAACAACCCTTCCGGGCCTAAATCTCCCTCATTGCTCGTTTGAGATACTAAATCCAACTGCGAGGATTCACTTCGTGTGCTGAGGAACTGTTCAAAGACGGGTTTTACAGGGTTTGTGACATCATAGACCATCAGGCCCGATTGGCGTTCAAGACCAATGATGGCAATCTTTTTTGAACCAATCTCAGTGATGACCACGCTCTCGGGCTCTGGCCCTTTCGCTGCACTTCGGCTGTCGAATTCCCGCTTTTCATGATCACTGTTAAAGTCGTGTGGTCGTTGACTGGCCACAATCGACTCCAACTGATCGCCGGAATCAAATATCTTGTGGAATTGCTCATCCCAGATCGAGAACGATCTTCCACCAAAGGCATGGAGTTCGTCTATCAGTCCGTCGTGATTCAGATCACCAGTAGTTTTGGAGACTCGTAAACGACCAAGATTCTCTGGTTTTTGAAGTTCACTCGCGTGAGGAAACCTGCGCGGGTCGAGCTTGAGATCGCTGACCATGGCCCTCTCGCTGAAGCCTTCGCAATCTCGATCTTTTCCATCGTTGGCGGTGACGATAAATCGCCTTCCATGCGAGACAAAATTGGCCAGACCATCGGGTTGATAAAGACCTTTGACTGGCCAGGGCCGGATATTGATCGATTGATCTTGGTCACTGGCATCGAAACCATTTCCCGGTTGGGAATGATCTTTATAGCCCAGACCTCGTACGAAAGTTAAAGACTTCTGTTCGAGATCAATGGTGGCAATCGCGTTGTTTTCCTGCAGGCTGACCCAGGCTCGCTGACCATCGGCAGAGATCGTGATATATTCGGGCTCCAGATCCTGAGCGACCGTCGCATTCGGGCCAAAGATCCGCACCCCCGGCCCCATTTTCTCCGGGCTGTCGTTGTACCTGCGGAAATCAATCGTCGTGATTTCAGCATTTGTTATTTGTGTCAGATCATCGGGAAATTCAATCAGACTGATTGTTCCTTCAGGATCAAAATCATAGTTCTCATTCGCAGAACCTTCGTTGGCAACGACAAGAAGTTTTCCATCATTCGTCAGTGCCACACAGTCCGGCTCATAACCCACCTGGATCTGGTGAACAATCTTGCGATGGACTGGGTCAATCAGGACAACATGACCACGTTGGCGACGATCTTCTGCAGCAACAGACGCCACGACTCGTCCTGCCCTCGCCGAAACGGATGTGGGTATTCCCAGAGCTGAGACGCTGATCTGGTCAACACGTACTGGCTGGGCCGGTCGCGACAGATCAAGGACATCGATGACCTGATCTTCCACATTGACAACGAAAAGTTGCCTGGTCGTTGGATCAAAAGCCGTGATCTCAGTGGCCGATGTTCCTGACTTTTCACTGTGCCGAAACCGGCCAAGAAACTGGAGTTGAACCTCGCCGCGAGGGCGAAGTTTCAAAGTTCGTGCTGTCGAAGATTGATTCGGTAAAGCGACGGCGGCGGGCTCAGTGGCGACCGCAGTGTTGACCTGCACTGTCCAAACCAGCAGGGACGCCACAACAATTGCGGCAGCAATCACCTTCCAGGGAGCGACGTGCTGATTGTTCAGTAGGCGGAACTGCCCTGTTACTTTCCCCCAGAACTTCCGCACTGTGCCTGCACTCCCGAAATCCAAAACATCCCCATTTGGCGATATTGCCGAGGGTTGAATTGTTAAGACGCGGAAGATTAGGAGTGGATTGTGAAGAAAGTGTTAGCGTCACGTGAGGAAACGATGATTTGTTAAGATTTTGGAGAGGCTCTTACAATCTGGGTGACTATATATCCGCGCTTATTATTATTTATTAAATGTAACAACTGATAAAATGAATAGATCCAGCCGGCGAATTCTCACCGGATGGATCTTTCTGTCTGTTCGGAAGTCCGTCGATTCTCCCTAAGTGGGATGATGCGACTAGTTCGAGCCAGCGATGAATTGTGTCACGTTCAAGCATAGATCATGACTGCATCAGGTGCTGTCAGCATTAAAATTCGCCGAGAACCTCACCACCCGAGCGTGTCCCCAGTGCTCGCCAGATTCCCAGATCAATGTTTTCGGAGGCCGCACGGACTGAGCCATCCATTAACAGCGACTGCACAATCCCTTCGTGGTAACTGCGAGAGGTGATGATGCCGTAGGTTGGTGCCGTAAAGCTGGTCCCTTCACGATTGCTGGAAACATCAATATCGTAAGTCACACCCGCTTCAACATGCGGCACCGAAGTATTCGGCCCGAATGTGGTGGTAAAGCCAGTGTGAATGGCTCTGCCGCACACCCATTCCGTATGACCATTGGCTGCAGACCAGGCACCGCCAGCAGTATAGGTTCCCGAGACCTGGCTGGGAGCTGTTGGTTCTGTCGCAACGCCAGTGGTGTCATGGAAACGGGGTGTAAAGGCCTTCACTTCGGCCATCGCCATGGTATTGCTGGTCCCATCCGTGAAGCTAGCCGTAGTGAGCTTTCCATTGGGAGCAAAAGCGGCTCCACCATTCTGCCCATTGCTGGGGTCGTAGACGAGATACCGGCCGATGTTCATCGCATAACACAGGGGGTAATGCTCGGGAGTGCCGCTGCTGTTCAAGCGAGCGCGATCGCCGGGATCACTGGGGCAAATGAGGACGGAGACCTTGGTGGCTGCCGGCCCGAACGGTGGATAAACACTGGTGTTCACGGCATGGTGATAGCCCAGCGAGAAGT
>JAIXUU010000043.1 GCA_027483405.1 Planctomyces sp.
CACACAGATTCTCTGCCAGACCTGCGAGTGGAAGATGATTCCACCAACTCAGCATTCTGTGAATCTGTTGGATTTTTCTCTTTGATGCCCTCGTCTTGGACCGGACTTTATTTTGCCAGTCACAACCCTCCTGAAGTTCCGCCAGGCGATGACAGCCCCTGCCACTCCCGAAAACATCGCTCCCAAAAGAATCCTGCGAATGCTGGGCCTGTTTGTGATCATGCCGGCTTTCATCGCGTTCGCAACATGCCCCTTGTCTTCGACCCTTGCCAGCGATCAACCGATCGTCACACATCCGTTAACGAAGTCATTTCGCCAGACCCATCCCGATCTCTGGGTCGGCATCGATGGATTGGGACGGCAAGTTGTTCCCGATCCCGGCACAGCGGAACATCCGGTGCCGCCAGCTCGATCAGGCCGATTTATCGGGATGTTCTACTTTGTATGGCTGACCCCACAGAGCAGAGCTGAGCCTTTTTTGATTGAAGAGATTGTGCAGAAGCCTCCCCATCAGCGGGAATGGGGGCCGGTGCATGCCTTTCACTGGTGGGGCAAACCTCGGTTCGGTTTTTACCGCAGTGATGACCGCTGGGTGATGCGTCAGCATGCGTTTCTGCTGAATGATCTGGGGGTGGATGTCATTCTGATTGATGTGACCAATGCACTGACATACGACGAGCAGGTTCAGGCACTTTTTGAAACCTGGAGTGAACTGCGACAAGCAGGGCAGAAGACACCACAAATCGCATTTCTGGCAAATTCGCACGCGCAAAAGACCGTGCAGCACCTGCTGGAGAAGTGGTACTTACCTCAAAAGTTCCCGGAACTCTGGTTTCGCTGGCATGAAAAACCACTGCTGCTGATGCCGTTGGAAGAGGCGACCCCCGAAATGCGGCAGCGTTTTGAAATTCGCCATTCGTGGGCATGGACGACGGGGCAAAAGTGGTTTGGAGATGGACAATATCGCTGGCCGTGGCTGGACCATACTCCTCAGAGCTATGGCTGGAGTACCGACCCCAAAAAACCTGAGCAGATCAGCGTTTCTGTTGCAGAACATCCCGTTTCGAATATCGGTCGCAGTTTTTCGAAAGGGCGTCAACCGGCTGAACAGGAGTTGAAAACCATCGAGGGGCTGCACTTCCGCGAACAATGGCAACGGGCTCATGAAGTGGATCCGGAATTTATTCTGATGACGGGCTGGAATGAGTGGATCGCCCAGCGATTCATCAGTCCGGGAGGGCAGCCATTCCTGGGGCGTCCGACACAGAAGGGAGAAACGTTCTTCGTCGATCAGTTCTCAGAAGAATTCAGTCGGGATATCGAACCGGCAGCCGGCCCGCTCTCCGATCATTACTTCTACCAGACCATGGCCGAGATCCGGCGATTCAAAGGGACGGGAGTTCCGTTTGCCGCTTCGATCCCGCATCAAATCATTGATCCGACAAGTCTGGCAGACTGGCAGAAGTCCAACGTCTGTTATCTCGATGATCTCAATGACAGCCCGGCCCGCAACTCTGCCTCGTGGGTCTATGGGGCACCACGGATCGAGCAACCTGCTGCTGCGTGTGATCTGGAAAGCTCAGCTGTCGGGTTTGATGGAACGAACTATTGGATTCAAACAAAGTTCAGGCAACAGGATGAAAAGTCTTTTGTCCTGGAACTCTGGCTGGATCTGGATGGCAAGTTTGAAACCGGGCCGTGCGGATTTGAGACGATGGCACGCATTGATACAGGGAACCGAAATTCCGGGCAAACCGCTTTTCACCAGATGGAAAATGCCACCCCACCTGCTGAGCATTCAACCATCGAGAAGTCGTCGGAAGCGACAAAGATGGTCGTGTCCAGAGATTTTGTCGCTATTCAACTGAGTACTGAACGAATCCATCGAAATTCAGCAGGTTTGGCGCAGTTCCGCTGGAAGTGGTACTCCCCGCCGAACCACAGTTCACTTGATCAGAATTCAGAATCTGCAATTCCCGGCAATCACCCGTTCATTGCAGGAGATTCTGCTCCCAATGGACGATTAGGATATCTCTACCGGGAAGAGAGAATTCCATGAGGATGAACTCGCTGGAAGAAATCCTGGCAACGCTGAGAGATCCGATGATTTCTGAAAAGAGTTATTCTGTATAACTTTTGCTCATTTCCATGTTCTCAAGATCATTTTGTAAGGCCACGAACGATGCGAGTCTGGGCAGGTCGACCTTATCCACTGGGAGCTAACTGGGATGGTGCGGGAGTTAACTTTGCGCTCTTCTCCGAGAATGCCACCAAGGTGGAACTCTGCCTGTTCGATTCCGGAGATTCTCTGAGTGAATCCAGCCGCATTGAACTTCCTGAACAGACAGATCAGGTCTGGCATGGCTATTTTCCAGAACTTCGCCCGGGCCAGCTTTATGGCTACCGTGTATACGGCCCCTACGACCCTGCACATGGCATGCGGTTTAATTCGAATAAACTCTTGCTCGATCCTTATGCAAAAGCGATTGGACGCGATCTTTACTGGCATGACTCCGTCTTTGGTTATGAGGTCGGCAGTAGAAATGAAGATCTCAGTTTCGATGCTCGCGACAGCGCTCCTTATGCTCCTTTAGCTCTCGTGGTGGAAGAGGCATATACCTGGGGTGATGACCGTTCACCTCGCACGCCATGGCATAACACGATTATCTACGAACTGCACGTTAAGGGATTTACGCAACTGATGCCGGGAGTTCCTGATAAGTTGCGGGGAACGTATGCGGGACTGGCTTCTGCTGCCGCGATTGATCATTTAAAAAGGCTGGGAGTCACAGCCGTTGAACTGATGCCCATCCATCATCATGTCGATGAGAATGGATTGCATTTGCGTGGCAAGACTAACTACTGGGGATACAATACACTCGCTTATTTCGCCCCTAGTGTTCGATTCAGTTCAGTCAGGCACCCGTTGTTTGCCGCCCATGAATTCAAGTCGATGGTGCGGACGCTGCATGCCTCGGGGATCGAAGTCATTCTCGACGTCGTCTATAACCATACGGCTGAAGGCAATCAGCTCGGGCCGACACTCTCTTTACGCGGAATTGATAATACCGCTTATTATCGATTGATGGGAGACAATAGCCGCTACTATATGGATTTCTCCGGTTGTGGTAACACTTTAAATATGCGTCATCCCCGCGTGCTGCAACTGGTCATGGACAGCCTGCGCTACTGGGTGACAGAAATGCATGTCGATGGTTTTCGCTTTGACCTCGCGAGTGCATTAGCCCGTGAACTCTACGAAGTCGATAAGCTGGGGGCCTTCTTTGATATCATTCATCAGGATCCCGTACTTTCCCGGGTGAAATTGATTGCCGAGCCCTGGGATGTTGGCCCGGGCGGGTATCAGGTCGGCAATTTCCCGACAGGCTGGACAGAGTGGAACGGGAAGTACCGCGACTGCATGCGACGTTTCTGGCGTGGCGATGGTGGTACGATTGGTGAAACTGCCACCCGGCTCACCGGGTCAAGCGATCTGTATGCCCACAGTGGTCGCAGGCCATATGCCAGTGTGAATTTTATTACCTGTCACGATGGCTTCACGCTTCACGATCTCGTTTCGTATGAACACAAACATAACGAGGCCAATGGCGAAGATAACCGTGACGGTGCGAACGATAATCACAGCTCTGGTTATGGTGCTGAAGGCGAGACGACCGATCCTGCCATCAATCGCGTTCGTATGCGGCAAATGAGAAATTTGTTGGGGACGCTGTTGTTATCGCAAGGCGTTCCCATGATCTACTCCGGCGACGAAATCGGTCAGACCCAAAGAGGAAACAACAACGCTTATTGTCACGACAATTCGCTTTCGTGGGTTGATTGGAGTTTGCTGGAGAAGGAGAAAGACTGGTTCGAGTTTGTTCGCAAACTCATCAAGATTCGAAAATCTCAGCCCGCACTCAGACGCCGGCGATTCTTCTCGGGGCAAGGGATTCGTGGCGAGAATGTGAAAGATGTTTACTGGCTCTCGAGCGAAGGCCACGAAATCTCGGGGGATTACTGGAACCACGACTCTGTGAGATGTTTTGGCATGCTGATGGCTGGGGATGTGGAAGAGTTCGACGAAGTGGGGAATGCCATTCGAGGCGATAATTTACTGGTGCTGTTCAATGCCGGGACGACGCCTGTTTCCTTCCAGTATCCTGTGGCAGGGCCGGCGGGGCCGAGTATGGATCTCATGATTGATACGGCTCGCCCACATGCCGTGCATGTCGCTTTTGATGCAGTTCATCCTTATCCGCTGGAAGATCGATCGCTGGCTCTGTTCCGCTGGAAACCCGCGACGCCGGAGATTTCGTAGCGACTAACGCCGAGATATCTACATCGATGTAACCCTTATCCAGGCCTTCTCCCAACGGAATGGGAAAGAAATAGAAGATGGTGCAATCCGTAGGAACTTCTTGCACCCTACCTAATGCATAGATGGCAACTAAATAAGAATTGGCTTGAAGTTGCAGGCGACTTGATTATTAAGCGGCGTGGGGCAGGTAGAGGACGCTGCGTTTGGAGAACCCGACGGGAGCCCAGGCTCCCACAGTGCGGAAACACCAGGCAATCTTTTGAGCTGTCCAGCGGGGAACATTCCATGCCAGGGCGAGTTCTGCTGTTGTAAACGGTGCCGCCGGGAAGGGAGGTACAAGTTGTTCCAGATCGGCTGGAGTCCTCAGGAGACAGCGCTCACGAATCTGTAGCAGGCGGCGGTCATCAACGACATGATCGGCTCGCCGGAATCGATGTCGCGCCTTGCGTGTGCGGTCTTCTTCAATATCTACGAGAAGCAGTTCAATCTTCAATTGAGGATGTGGAAAGACGCGAAAGAGATGCATGAGTTCGTCGAACGCATCGAGCCATGAGCCGCGATAAGGACTTTTGCGAGGGGCGGCGTATTCACTCTGAGCATTCTGTCGAGTTCGCAGCATGCGCGTCGCCACAATGGGTTTAACGACCAGAACGCGGTGATCCTGGAGAAGCGTTTGAATTTTGTGGCGAATGGCAGAGAGGCCGGATTGCTGGATCTCGATGAGAGTACCGCGAGAAATGGCATCGACGCGGTAATCGCCAACTCGTACTTCACGCCGCTCTGCCGATTTGGCGTAGAGCAGTTTGAGTTGCTGGTGGAGCGTGGATTCTCGTCTCATGGCAGGTGTCTTGAAGTATGTGGACTGCTAATCGATCTGCCGGAGTTTTGAATCACTGCGATTGATGCCATCAGGCGGCGTGACGCTCGGAACCTGATATCTGAAGCTGTGGGGAGGCTGAACATGCTGTTTGTTCAGCCTCTAATTTCGAAGACTTCGCTGTCGTCGTAGAAGCTTCGAGTTCCGCATGGAGTTGATCCATGGCCT
Source organism: Planctomyces sp. (assembly GCA_027483405.1). Classification (GTDB taxonomy): domain Bacteria; phylum Planctomycetota; class Planctomycetia; order Planctomycetales; family Planctomycetaceae; genus Planctopirus. Next base: position 5,367 of record JAIXUU010000043.1, read on the forward strand.
GCTGCAGATGATTGGTCCAATAAGTGATATCTTCTCGTGAAAGTTCCGGGGGGATAGAGATCGCTTCACCTGAGACAATGATGATTTTCGAGAAGGGTTTGGGGATCACGATATCTGTCCACGAGCCTTTAATGCGCCAGACTCTGGAAGCCCAGTAAGCTGTGGGGACAATCCGCCTTTGCAGGTTAGAAGCCATGAAAATGGCTCCCTGTTTCATCTGACGACGTGGCCCCATCGGGCCATCGGGCGTAATCAGAATGTGATAGCCATCCGTCTGCGTGAGCATCTGCTTGAGAGCCGACGTTGCTCCTTTACGGCTCGATCCACGTATGGCCTTGCCGCCAAGCATTTCAATGGCGGTGGAAAGAAATGAAGCGCCATCGTGCCGGCTGACAAGACCGCAGCAGAGGTCGCTCCGACGGGCGGTGAAGGTCGGGAACAAGAGCAAGTCGTGCCAGACAGGGACGACATACCTCTCGGGTACATCAGGGCCAAAAGGACAATCGAGTCGTGTTTTGGGATCTGGCGAGCGATACTCGAGACGGCAGGTGGAGAGAATCAGACGCATGGTGCTGATGGCGAACCATGCACCACAGCGAATCAAAAATGGGCTTTGGATCTTCATGGCTGAGAGCTTACAGAAATCTCGAATGGAACGACGATGATCGGCATCTGAGAGTTATGTTATTGCCCGTAAGGCCAGGGGGGCGGCCCGCTGGTGGAATTGTTGGAAGTGCCCGAACGACCATCCACATTCAAGGAAGCAGTGGGCCGAACATTGGGTCGATTGTTCCCTGCGGCAGGGCCATAGGGCCATGGCTCAGGTGAATTTCCATTGGAACGGGCCATGTTACCGGTTGCCGACCCCTGGCCAGAAGTTGAACTTCGCGGATCAGCTTCCTGTTGGAAGCCGGCGGGTTGAATTTGCGACGAGAGTTCATTTCCGGACTGAGTGACTGAGCCTTGAGTCGTTGAATTCCAGGGAGTTGAGTGAGGAGAGGCCCATTGGACTGAGGGGAACAGCGGTGGTTTTTCTGTGTCAGCGACACCCTGCGGACCAAAAGTTGAACTGCTCGAAGGGCCGGCCTGGATCTGTGGCATCGAGGGCGGGGCCTGATTCATGGCGCCGTTCGCTTGAGGCCTATTGGCGAGTTGAGATGAGTCTCCCCAACTGGAGGCGGATGGTTGATTGCCGGTGGGGGAGTTCCACGGAACACTGGTGGTGGGCCAGACGCCTGCTGCGGCACTCGTGCCAGGCGGGTTCATGTTTCTCGTATCACCAGGCATCCCGGCAGGAGCCGTCGGACTGACTGTCGCTGGAGGATTGCCACCCCTGGAGAGGTTATTGCCTGAGAGGTTATTGCCTGCGGCCGGATCACGATATTCCCCAGGAGCTTGAGGCCAGGCCGTTTGCTGCGTCATAACGGGAAGTTGTGGTACTGATGGACTTCCTTGGGGTGGTGACGATGCCGCCGGAGTTCCATAATTGGAACTTGTGGGAAAAAGATTGCCCCAGCCCGAGTTCATAGCAAGTTCAGCAGCCAGAGCGGCTGAGTTCGTTTGCATGGGTGTTCCCAAAGAACGAGCTGCCATTGATTCTGGTGAATTGAACGATCCATTGGCAGTCGGCATGCCCTGAGCAGGTGGCGAATTATTGGCCATTTGTGTTCGAGGCGCCAGACCTGTGGAGGGGACACTCGAAGAGCGGGGCGGGAAATCAGGGCTGGCTGTGTTTGTGGCAGCGTTGCCTTGCCAGAAATCATTGCCAGATGGCTGAGAGTTCGACGAATTAGCGTTAGCAACTCCGGCGTTGGCAGGAGAACTGTTCATCCCATTTGATGTCATCCCGGGAGATGCCATCCCATTCGATGCCATCCCTGGAGATGAAAGTGCCCAGGCATCGCTGGAAGTGGGGTTGCCTGCCGGTGGAATCATTGAGTTTGTGGATGACGAACCTGCAGGTTGAGAGCCAGCGGGAGTGTTGGCCCATTCGGGCATCAGGTCATTTCGAGGCGTGCGACCTGCGGGAGCTGCAGCCGCATTTCGATGGCTGGCCAGTTGAGTATCCTGCCCTGCAGGTGGACCATCCGGAAAGAGTGTCGCCATATTCCGCTGGACTTCTTCTTCGGAGGCGACAGCCTGAAACATCGCCAGAGATTCGTTATAGCGGTTTTGTTTTCCGTAAACGAGACCGAGATTCAAATGGGCCACTCGGTGTTTATTATCGGATTCGATCGCCTGCTTCAGATAGCCTTCGGCCCGGTCGAGTTCGCCACGGAGAAAGTGAGAATAACCGACATCGCTGAGGAGATTGGCATCTGTGGGCTTTCGTTGCATCGCCACGCGATAGTGCTGATCAGCCAGACGGTAATCTTCTCGACGGTCGGCAATCACAGCCAGACGATGATGAGCTTCTGCGTGTTGAGGCTCACTTAAAAGGACACTTTCGTAAGAGTCGACGGCCTGATCCCACTTCTGTTGCGATTCGTACTTGGCCCCATCTCTCATGAGATCACGAATCGATCGATTGGATGTCAGGCGTGTGTTATCTCCAAACGGTTGATCCGGGTTTTCGAGCCGAGAGTCTTTTTTCTTTGAAGGAGAAGTTCCAGAACCACCGCGAAAAGCGACGGGGGTCTCTTTGCGAGAGCCCAGCGAATTTTCCAGTTCTTCCTGCTTGGGAGATTTCTTCCCATCGGATTTGGAACTGGCAATTTTCGAGTTTGTGCTATCGGTGGATTTGGATTTCGAGCCGAAGAGACTCCCCTTCGAGGATGCGCACCCGGAGAAGGCGATCAGAACCGCCAGGGCCATGCCGATGATTTGTGGTCGCATACCCACCATCCTTGGTGTGCTACATTGAAGGCTCATCCTTGAGCCTGCTGGAAATTCTTCTCTGATTTGTGATGCCAGGAAGGATATCCGTGTCGACAAACTCCACGATTTGACGAACGAAAAAACAGGCGATCCTTGCCGATTTTTTTCGTTTCAGGCGGAACGTATTCGTTTCGACAAATCTTGTCGAGAGGAAGTCCGGGAGTGAGTGCACAGAAAATAATGGCTCAGCTCAAGAACGCTGATTCCAGTGTCATATCCTGGTGAGCCATGTAATTCAGGACTTCTTCCGCTTACTGGAAGCTGAAGAGTCGGAGTTTTGGGAAGGCTGGTTAAACTGGAGGTAGGATTTCTGTCGAGCGGCGGCATCGTGCCCAACTGGCGGCTGGGGTGGAGTAAAATCTGGCCATGAGAAACCAAAGTTGTAGCCACTATGGGGAGTCGCCCCATAGTGTGGCGACTGAGCAATGGAGGGATCGACCATGCCATCCTGTGGCAGAGTCCCTGTTTGAAACTGACCGCCCGATGGAGCTTCAACCGGGAGATGCATGCCCGGGGGTGGGGTTCCCGGAACCACAGTCGCGTGGCCGGGTGCTGCCATGGCGGTATGCTGGTGGTATTGCAGTGCTTTGTAATAGGTACTGCTGAACCCGCCCGGCTGATGGTAATCGGGCATCATGAAGCAGGAAGAACTGCTCGCACTCAACGATATCCACAGCATTCCTGCAATGGCACGCCTGGACGTGAATTTTACCAGCAGCCAGCTTTGCTGATCATGTGCAAGCATGGCAGGTTCACATTCCTTGAGTGATCAGATCCATCAGCCGTTCAACGGCCCGTTTCGATATCGAGATTATCGACAAAGAGAGGCGGGAGACTTCGCCGGAATACGGGATGATCTCAATCCGTGCCAATGATCGGCAATCTTGGCCGATAAACCGTCCCTTGAGCGACACCGTGGCGATGTCCAGCAACGTTTTGACGAGGTTCATTGAAAGTTTTCGCGAAGGCACCAGCAGTCTTAAAGTGAGAATTCATTGAGGGCGAGAGATGTGAGTGCAATGGCGGCTGTCTCTGTCCTCAATACAAATTGCCCCAGTCGCACAGGGCGTGCACCAGAGGTCATCAATTGCGATTCTTCTTCAGAAGTCCAGCCCCCTTCCGGGCCAATCAGAATCGCTAACGATGTATTTTCTACTGGCATGCGGGAATTTGCAGAGACGATCGGCTGTGAATCGTTGGAGGCTTTGGGAGCGACAAGCGGTTCTTGCAAGCTGCCGAACCACTGGGTCGGATGGTCTTTCCTGTTCAACCAGTCGGTCAAGCGCGCTGGTTCTTCGATCTCCATCAGCCAGTCGCGATGGGATTGTTTACAGGCACTGATCACCGTTTGCCGGAGTTTTTCCAGTTTGCTTTCTCGCGGATCGACGACCGATCTTTGAGTGATCATCGGAACAAATCTCGATACGCCCAGTTCTGTCAGCTTTTCAACCATCCAATCGAGCCGATCCCCTTTGGGAGTCGCGACCAGCAGTGTCAATTGCAGAGCGAGTGGTGATGAGTGCTGGATGCCACCCACGATTCTGAGACCGACATCTCTCCGACCGGGACGGATGACTTCGGCTGTAGCCGAGTTTCCCTGCCCATCAAAGAGCACAATTTGCTGACCTGTTTTAACACGCAGCACATGGAGTGCGTGATGCGCTTCCGATCCTTCCAGGAGGAGTTCTCCAGAATCGAGAGGCTTCAGCAGTTCGGGATGAAAAAATCGAGACATAACAGCCGCCAGCAATCGACAGTTCAAACTGCCAAAGTGAGTTCAGAAATCAGCCATTCAGGATCTTTTCTGCAGTTTCAGCACTCGCGGCAGCTGCGAAAGATCTTTGACAACCTGCACGAGCGACCAGTCAGGCTGGGCTTGTGCACAATTCATCAGGGCTGGTGCCTGCTCGGAAGTGAATTCGAGAAGCATCCATCCCCCGGGAAGCAAATGCTTTGGTCCTTCAGTAATGAGAGGTCGCAGCAGATCCATGCCATCGGCCCCTCCGTCCAGTGCCAGCCTTGGCTCATGCCGGCGGACATCTTCCTCGAGTGTTTCGATATCTGAAGAGGGAATGTAAGGGGGATTCGAAATAATCAGATCAAAGGGTGGTTCGTTCTGCAGTGGCTGTAATAAGGATCCTTGCCGTAGTTCAACCCGGTCGGCCAATGAATGACGTGCGAGATTTTGCCTCGCCACCGCCAGAGCTTTATCGGATAGATCCGTCGCAATCAGTTGCGATGTGGGAAGCTGCCGAGCCAGAGTGATCGCCAGGCATCCGGAACCTGTACACAGATCGACAATCCGCCAGGCGCGAGATGCGACAGAAGCGGTGTCATCGGCGGGTGTAGGTTTGAGGCAGGAAATCGCTTCGACGATCAATGTTTCTGAATCAGGTCGTGGAATGAGAACATCGGCATTCACATGGAAAGGGAGACTGAAGAATTCGCGTTCACCCACCAGATAAGCGACAGGCTCTTGCCTGGCTCTCCTTTGGACGAGGTCACGCATGCTGGCGCGAACTTCTTCCGTGAGTTCTTCATCGTAGTGAGTGTAAAGCTGAATGCGATGACACTGACGGGCATGTGCCAGAAGAACTTCGGCATCCAGGCGTGGAGTGGCTGAGCCATGCTTTTTCAGATGAGCCGTCGTCCATTCCAGAACCTTGCGGATGGTCCATTGGCCGGAGTTTGCGGAAGTCTGAGAATCTGCAGTCACATTATCTCACTGGTAAAACAGACGCTGTTCGATCGAATTCCTCCCCAAGCGAGCAGCACCAGAGCGTATGACACCCAGATTCTGAAGCACGGGATTCGATCTCTATTGAACCAGCATTGGAGGAACTTTCCTACTGAAGGGGAGTGGAACTGGAAAGGGGGCAAGAGATTTGGGCGAACAGTCGCCAACGCGCATTCCCCGATTTCACTCAACAGCGTATGCGATACTTCCGTCCTTCGCACCCTGCTTACGGCACGCTTTTGATTGACAAGAAGCGCCAGGCTCCGCACCGCCTATTGACGATTCCTTACGATAGAACAATCCCCATAAATAGAGAGTCTTATTTAGATTTTTTAGATACGGGTGAACCTTTGATTTGGAAATGGCTTTGCGTTGAATGATTGGATTTGTTCAGCACGGGTGAGTAATCCGTAACGGCAATCGTGCCATCCGTCTGGAATTCGAGCAATCTTAACCAGCCGTCACCGCCATGGGGCCTCACCTGGTAATTCACCAGCATTTGATGCACATCTCTGCCGGCTGGTGTCTGGCTGGTGAGCC
>JAIXUU010000483.1 GCA_027483405.1 Planctomyces sp.
ACGAGATAGTCATCGATAAAGCCGGTCGTGACAAAAAAAACGCAAGGTGTGTTGTAGGCCTTAAGAAACGGATAAGCAAATTCGTAGTTATCAATGTATCCATCATCGAATGTCAACATGACATGCCGACCTCGACGACGGCTGAAGGCCTCTGTCAGTTCTTCGGGACGAATCACATCAAAGTCGAGACTGACTCTCCTCACCTGATACTCGAAATCTTCGATCGAAGCACTCCACAGCTCTCGATCCAGCAAAGAATTCGAACCATCTCCGACTCGATGGTAATTCAGAATCAAGACACCATTCCACAGAGGACAATGGCGCAGAATCGGCCCGCACCCTGAGGAACTCAGAGCCTTAGCGAACAGTTCTTGCTTCGATAATCCCCAAGGCATGCCTATGAATTCCTTCAATTCATCAATCGAGTTGATCAGGCATGCTTGCTCCTCCGAGCCGCAAGCATGGCACATTGCTGACATGTAGACCTGAAACTTATACCCCACGATTCAAATCTGGCATTCTCGTAAGCTTCGGCTGTTTTCTTTCACCTCTTGATGCAAATCGACTGCATTCAGTCTAGTGCGAGTTTCTCGACGAGAGCCTCAAAGAGTGCTCAAGTTTTCAATGATCTCAGATAAATTATATACTTAAAATCGTTATTACTGGTCGACACGTTTCAATCGATACAAACGACCAATGTCCAACCTGTCGATGATCAACTCGCAAGCTTCATCATTCCCGGTTCCCTGGAGACACATGGCATACGATCAGTCTTCTGTCGGAATGAACTCTTCCAAAGTGAGGGAAAGCCCTTATTCTTTGCCGTTAAAAATGGAAGAATCGATACTCTCCCATATTCAACTTCATTCAGAATTCAGCAAGTTGTCCTTCGTCATCCAGATGTTTCCAAAACGCAACCTAAGTTGACCATTGTCCTCAGGGATCATCCGAAGTGAGCCCCGGGACGTGTGATCACTGTCGCACTCCAGCGGTCAACACCACCAATTCTTCGGACTGGCACCGTGCAGGTAAGTGTCATGCTCGATGCGTTTCAATCGGTTTCGCTGTTGTGGGTGATGTGCGCCGCCATTCTCGTCTTCATGATGCAGGGTGGTTTCTGCCTGCTGGAAGCGGGTGTGACCCGCACTAAAAACAGCATTAACGTCGCGCTGAAGAACCTCACAGACTTTTGCATTTCAGCCATGATCTTCTGGCTGTTTGGCTACGGCCTCATGTTCGGCCACTCTGCCTATGGGTGGATTGGCACTTCTCACTTCATGCCTGATGAGCAATTCTTCTCCATTGGTAGTACCCCCACAGCAGCCTCGGCCATCGCGTTAGGATTTTTCCTGTTCCAGATGATGTTCTGTGGAACATCGACCACGATTGTTTCGGGTGCCGTCGCAGAGCGAATTCGCTTCGCCGGGTATCTGGTCCTCACCGTCGTACTTTCCGGATTGATCTATCCATTGTTTGGTCACTGGGCATGGGGCGGGGCTGATACAGGATCTCCCACCGGTTGGCTGGCAAAACTGGGCTTTGTCGATTTTGCAGGCTCGACTGTCGTCCACGCCATTGGCGGCTGGTTCTCCTTGGCGGCCGTCATCATCATTGGCCCCAGACTCGGACGCTTTGATACCAAAGCTCCTCGCATTCGTGGACATAACCTCGTTTTGGCAACCTGCGGCGTCATGCTCCTCTGGGTCGGCTGGTTTGGCTTTAATGGCGGCAGCACATTAGCACTCAATGCACAGGTGCCTCGAATTCTGGTTGCTACCAACCTGGCTGCGATTGCCAGTTGTTTAACAGCTCTCTTTATGGCCTGGTGGATCGAGAAACGTGCCATTGTCGAAATGACGCTCAACGGGGCATTGGGCGGGCTCGTGGCCGTGACCGCATCATGCCACATTATCCCCTTCTGGGGAGCTGTCCTCTTGGGTGTTGGTGCCGGTGTTATTTCCGTTGCTGTGACTTACTTACTCGATGATCTAAAGATTGATGATGTCGTTTCAGCAGTTCCTGTTCACGCGGGTTGTGGACTCTTTGGAACCGTCTTCTGGCCGCTCTTTACACCAGAGCACAATTTCCAGCATGGCATGAGTTGCCTGCAGCAGTTTGGTGTGCAGTTGCTGGGCTCAGGGGTCGCGTTCGTCTGGGCATTTGGTGTCGGTGGAGTCTGTATCTATCTGATTAATAAAGTCATGCCTCTGCGCGTCAGAGCCCGCGACGAAATTGTGGGATTGAACTTTGTCGAACATGGGGCTTCCAACGACCTGGCTGAACTAATGAGTACCATGAACGATCATCGGACCCGCGGTGATTTCAGCCAGCATGTCTTTGTTGAGCCCCATAGCGAAGTCGGCCAGATCGCTGCGGAATACAACCGCGTCCTGGATCGCGTGACGGATGAAATTCGTGCCCGCGAAGAAACCACACACGCCTTGAAATCTGCCGAAGAAAAGTATCGCAGTATCTTTGAAAACGCCGTCGAAGGGATCTTTCAAACCTCGCCGAGCGGGATCTACATGAATGTGAATCCTGCTCTGGCAAAAATCTACGGCTACGATTCCCCCAACGATCTGATTGGTTCAATTGGCGATATCTCGAAAGATCTCTATGTTGATCCACAAAGACGTGCTGAGTTCTGCCGTCTGATTGAAACGGAAGGGGCCGTCAAAGGTTTTGTCTCGGAAGTTTACAGGCGTGATGGCAGTACCATCTGGATCTCCGAGAATGCTCACCCCGTGAAGAACGCGGCTGGCCGCATTTTGTACTATGAAGGCTCGGTAGAGGATGTCACCGAGGTTCGCCGAGCTGAACAATGGCGAGCTGAAAAGGCCGAAGCTGAGGCAGCTAACGAAGCCAAAAGCCAGTTTCTTGCCAAGATGAGCCACGAGATCCGGACGCCGCTCAACGGTGTCATTGGCATGCTCGACTTGCTTAAAGCTACCTCGCTCGATGATCGCCAGAAGCGCTACGTGACCATCTGTCGTTCATCGGCCGATACCTTGCTGGGTTTAATTAACGATATTCTCGATCTCTCCAAAATCGAGGCCGGTCGTATGGAACTGGCTCTTGTTGATTTTGATCTGCACCAACTGGTCGAAGATATCTCCGAGATGTTCGTCCATCGTGCGGAAGGTAAAGGCATCGAGCTGGCCTGCCATATTGCTCCCGATGTCCCTCAACGAATTGAAGGGGATCCCGAACGGTTGCGGCAGATCCTGGTCAATCTTGTCGGCAACGCCCTCAAGTTTACTTCTGTCGGCTATGTCCTCATCAAGGTTTCGATGGCTCAATCCCCGACTGGCGAGTATCGCTTGCAGATCCATGTCAAAGATACAGGGATCGGAATTTCGCCAGCTCAGCAACAGAAGCTTTTCCAGCCCTTTACCCAGGCAGATGTCACTACGTCTCGTCGATTTGGCGGTACCGGGTTAGGACTATCGATCTGCCGTCAGTTGGCCGACTTGATGCAGGGATCCATACAGATCGAGAGTGCCGTCGGTGTCGGCACGACATTTACTGTCGACCTGCCCTTAACCTCTGCTGAGGTTTCAACAGACGCTCCAGAGCATGAGCCATTAGCCGGGCTGCGTGTTCTGCTGGTCGATGATAACGAAATCAATCTGGAGATTCTCAGCGAACATCTGGTCGCGTGGGGCTGCCGGGTCAGTAAATGCCTCTCGGCAGAGACCGCGTTATCACTATTAAGTAAACCAGCCACCACAGGTCCAGCTTTCTCGATCGCCATTATCGATAAACAAATGCCAGGCTTTGATGGTGAAATGCTCGCCGGCAGCATTCGCAAGTACCCGCACCTGGATTCCCTGCGCATTCTCATGCTCACCAGTGTCGACTTCAGTGATGCAGCAGTTGATGGGATCCCTCCGTGGGATGCCTGGATCAATAAACCTGTCCGGGCAGGACGTCTGCTCGAGATGTTGCAGAAACTGCGCGACTACGTCCCTTTAGAAATTGCTCGTGAATCGTCTGTACAACAGCCACTATCAGAAACCAAAACACCTTCTGCGAGAATTCTGATTGCCGACGATAATGAGGTGAACCTGATTGTGACCACCGAACTGGTCAGGTCGTTAGGTTTCGATACAGAAACAGCCGCTGATGGGTCAATTGTCCTGGAGAAACTGAAATCTCAAACTTATGACCTGATACTTATGGATTGCCAGATGCCGACCCTCGACGGCTTTGAAACGACACGGAAGATTCGAGAGATCGAGAAACAAGCTCAGAACGGAGTGCATATTCCAATTGTCGCTTTAACGGCGAACGCTATTCAGGGAGATAACGATCGCTGCCGACAGGCTGGCATGGATGGCTATCTCACAAAGCCGATTGACCATGCTCAATTGAGTAACACCTTGTTGCAAATACTGACAACTCATCAGCCGGTTCCACAGCAGGAACACAAAGGTGATATTGAGTTATCCAGCAACAAGAATCTGGTAACACAATTGTCCTCGATCTCTGTAGAAACAATTCCACAAGTCGTGGCGGCTATTGAAACGATTTCACCTGCAAAAAATATTACGAAGTCGATTCTTTCTTCAGTCTCTAGTGATTCCATTGCGATACCAGAGGCCATCATTGATGTTCATCAGCAAACAATCGAAGCGGTGCAATATCAGGAATTGGTCAATCGCTGCCGGAGAGATCACGAGTTCGCCCTGAGAGTTCTTCAAAAATTCGCCACACGTATACTTGCTGATAAGGCACAATTCGCACTCGCTTTAGCTGCCGAAGATTCAAAAACTCTCAAATCGTTATCCCACTCCTTGAAAGGTGCCGCAGCTAACGTTGGTGCGACTCGATTGGCCCAATTGGCTGGAAATCTCGAACAGCAGATCAGTGACGAGTCTTTAACTGTTCATGAACAGAATCTGAATGACTTATTCAATGAAATTGATACAGTCAGAGAATGGATCGATCGAAAGCTTCTGGCGGAGCATGCTCCAGCCAGTGCTGCTGGATCGGTGACTCTCTAGTGTCGTCCATGGGTGGTCGTGTGGTTCTCCGGTAATAAGGAGCGTCAGAGATGAAAATCCTGATTGTTGATGATGACGACATGATCCTCGAAATGCTCGAGCACACTTTAGTACCCGCCGGGTACGAGGTACTTCGTGCCCATAATGGAACGACGGCACTGGAAATTCTCTCGCAAGAACCCTGTCGACTGGTGATATCTGACTGGGATATGCCCGGCATGAGCGGAATCGACCTCTGCAGAGCCGTCCGTTCTCAGGATTTCGTCAGCTATGTCTATGTGCTGCTGCTCACCAGCCATAATAGCCGGGAATCTCTAGTGGAAGGGATGATTGCCGGCGCCGATGATTTTGTGAACAAACCCTTTGATCCCGAAGAACTTCTGGTGAGATTACGAGCGGGAGTTAGAGTTCTCTCTCTGGAAACTCGTGAAGTCCTCATTCACTCGCTGGCCAAACTGACTGAATCCAGGGATACGGATACTGGCCACCATCTGGAACGGGTTCAGCATTATTCACGAGTTCTGGCCGATGAATTGAGCCGCTCAGAGCGTTATCGCGACATGATCGATGCGGAGTTCATCCGTCTGGTCTTCCTCACCAGTCCGCTGCACGATATCGGTAAAGTCGGTGTGCCCGATAGCGTACTCCTCAAGCCGGGGAAGCTGACGAGTGAAGAATTTGAAGTCATGAAGCGACATACGACGTTAGGCTCGGAAACGCTGTCTTCAGCACTCGAACGCATGCCCGAAGCCAGATTTCTGCAAGTCGCCCGAGACATCGCTGCCAGCCATCATGAAAAATTCGATGGCTCAGGCTATCCCGCCGGTCTTAAAGGAACAGAGATTCCACTGGCTGCCCGGATTGTGGCACTGGCCGATGTCTACGATGCGTTAACCACCAAACGCGTTTACAAAGAGGCCTGTTCGCCCGAAGTCACTCGTGAGATTATCATCAACTCTTCCGGGACCCATTTCGACCCGGATATTGTGGACGCCTTCATCTCCTGCGAGCACATGTTCGATGTGATTCGCGAACAGTTTATGGATATCTCAAAACTCTCCTGAGAGAAACGCCTCTCTCTGCCAGAGGTTTTTCTATCCCACGGTCGATGCTGCGATAACCGTTTTGAATCGAATGGGCTCATGCCGAAAGTCGATGGAATCGGTCTCGGACTGCGGGTTGAAATGATCGCAGGTTCTCGACAATTCGTTCCAGCCCCATCGAACGTGACCCTTTCACAAGAATCACATCGCCCTCTTCGATCCAGCATTCCAGCAGCATCCACGCCATTTCGATATCTCGGGCGACAGCCAACCGATGTGATGAAAGATTCGTCGCCTTAGCCGCTTTAGCAATCAGGTCTGCATGCTGGCCCACAGCCAGGATAAAATCGATCGAAAGCCCGCCGGCTAATTGTCCCACACGACGGTGTTCCCGCTCACTGATCTCACCCAACTCGGCCATATCGCCCAGCACTGCGATGGTGCGGGTTTCTTCGCGCTCTCCCAGCTCTTCTAATGTGCGTAGAGCCGCTGCCATGGCCGAAGGGCTCGCATTGTAGCAATCATCCAGAATGGTCAGCGTTGGATGTGGAATCAGCGAACAGCGGCCACTCACAGGCTGCCACTTCGCCAATTGATCGGCGATCTCGGCATTCGAGATTCCCACTTCCCGTCCCACGGCTATCGCCAGGCCTGCATTCTGAACAAAATGGCGGGCAACCGTACGGATGAAGTAGTCCTGACCATCCATTACAAATCGATAGCCATCCCTCACAGCACGAACCTGCTGGATCGTCCAGTCGTTGACGGTATCTTCACCGACAGTCACCGTGCGACAATGGGCCTTATCTTTCAGAACCAGAGCAAATGGATCATGTCCCGGAAAGAATGCCACTCCATTTTCCGGCAACGATTCAAACAGTTCTGCCTTCGATTCGGCCACGCTGAGTGGTGTCCCGAACGTCGCCAGGTGAGCCAGACCAATCGAGGTAATGACACCCATGTCGGGCTGGGCGATCTCACACAGTCGCGCAATATCCCCTCGCTTGCCGGCCCCCATTTCGAGAACTGCAAACTCATCCTGAGTACATTCAAGTTCAAGAATTGATAACTGCAACCCCAGTGTATTTTTGAAATTGGCAGGTCTTTGCCGACCCGAGTATCTGGCCTGCAACACTTCGTAGAGCATCGAACGCGTACTCGTTTTTCCCACGCTCCCGGTAATGCCCACGACCAGGCCATCAAACTCATCGCGATGACTCGCAGCGAGTAACTGCAAAGCCAGAACCGTATCTGCCACTACCACAACCGGCATCGATAACTTGAGCGAAGCGAACTCCGCCTCGAAGTGACGTTCAATAATGGCAAAAGCGGCACCAGCCTTCGCGGCATCACTCAAGAACAGATGCCCATCCCGCTGGCCTGTCGACAGAGCGAGAAACAGATCTCCTTCTTTGAGCTTTCTCGAATCGATCGATACCCGGCCCGAGAATTTCTTTTCAGCGGCAGCGACAGTTCGCTGATCACCCAGAATTGTCCCGCAAAGGATCGTTGCCAGAACTTCAAGCGGATGTCGTTTCATCGCGCCTCCACGATGAATGCAACACCATTCAAACCCGGCGTTAAGCTGCAGATCATGAGCACATCAGGCTTTCGATGAAGATGCGGGCGAAGACGCAACAATTCGCCATCCCTGTCCCGCTTCGATCCAGAAAAGTCGTTGGGTATCGTCGGCATCAGGCACTCACACGCTGCAAGGAATCTGTTTCGACAGCGGCCGGATTGGGCAGAATGGCTTCCGTCTGTAAAGCCATTCCCACAGGAGAAGCAGCAGAGACAATCTCGCTATAACCAACCGCTGCATATGAGTTTGCACTGAAAGTCGCCACAGGTGACAACCGATTCAAGGTTTCTTTAGATCGATTTTCCAGCAGCTCACGCACCACTCGCCGATCATCGAAAGGGAGATGACTGCCTCCGATAATCTGCTCGCTCTCATGTCCCTTCCCGGCAATCAGTATCATGTCACCGGGCAGCGCCTGCTCAATCGCATGTTGAATTGCCAGCTTTCGGTCGGCTTCAATCACGACTTCGACTTGTTGAGCAGGCACCCCATCGCAAATCTGCTGAATGATCTTTTCGGGGTCTTCTGATCGCGGATTATCACTGGTAATGATGGCGACATCGGCCTGACTGGCAGCACGACCCAGCAGTGGGCGTTTGGTGGCATCGCGATCTCCGCCAGCCCCAAAGACACAAATCAACCGGCCTCTCGTCAGCCCGCGCAGCGAACATAACGCTCGACTCAATGCATCAGGGGTATGCGCGTAATCCACAAAAATATCAAACGGTTCACCCCAAGTGCAGCGTTCCATTCTTCCCGGCACTGGTCGAAACTCTTCCAAGGCTTCTGCCATCGATAGAAAGGGGACCTTCCAGGCCAGCCCGGCAGCTAAAGCTGCCAGTGCGTTCTCGATGTTGTGCCGCCCCAGAATCCGCAGCTTCATCTGCATCACCTGGCCCTGGTACTGCACACGGAATGTCGTCCCGCTCAAAGATTCACTCAGAATCTGAGCCGAGAGCTCGGCATCGACATTCACGCCATATCGAATCAAGCGACATTCCGCAGGCACCAGACTCACGATCGAGGCGGCTCCCGGGTCGTTGATATGCAGTGCGATGGTTCCGCCAGGTTTGACGAGATCCAGAATCCGGGCTTTGGCTTCGCGATAACTGGCAAAATCACCATGATAATCGAGATGATCATGTGTGATATTGGTGACAATTGCACAATCAAGTGGTAACGCTGCGGCTCGCGATTGATCCAGAGCGTGACTCGAAAGTTCCATGGCCAGATGAGTTGTCCCCCGGCTGACCATGCGATGCTGCCAGAAAGCCAACAATTTCGCGTCAGGAGTCGTCAGAACCGAGGGCTCAGCACGATAACCATCAAAGTATTCCACGGTTCCCAATAAGCCCGTCCGATGCCCGGATTTGGCCATCAGCGCTCGCGTCATCCAACTGACTGTCGTTTTTCCATTGGTCCCCGTGACACCCATCATTCTCAGGCGGCTGGCGGGATGACCGTACAGCGATTGCGATAGATAAGCATAAGCGGCCCGAGGATTCGCCACGATACACTGGGGAAGCGGGCAATTCGCTAAGACTTGAGAAGTCACCACTCCCACAGCACCGCGAGAAACGGCCTCTTCGAGAAACTGGCCGCCATGACCATTTCGACCCGGCGCTGCCACAAACAAGGTTTTCGGGCGACACTCACGACTGTCGAGAGTGACATCGTTGAAGTAGACATCACCCGCTCCCATCAACTCGGCTGTCGGAAGATGATCTTTCAGACTCAGTGATGCCGGGAGAGCATGCTGTGGTGGCATAATTCGGCGCCTCCTTGCGCTGCCGCTACCAGCTTCCTGCCAGTCTGCGGTTCATCTCAACTCGTTGTCCAGCCATCGTTGAATATCGCATTGCGGAGTGCTGACCAGCACTTCAAAATCACTCGATGCCACCTCTCAATAATTTACCCGTTTCGTCAATCGGTGTGCCTGATTCTGCCTGACTGAAAGCAAGTGGTTCCTGTCGCACTCAACACCATTCCATCGATCAGTGTTGATCTGTTCTTCCGATACAGTCTCATCGTGAGGGGTTGGCCCCGATCAATCATCGAATTCTGGCGATTTGACAGTTTCGGTCAAGATGAAGCGGCAATTCCTGCCGCACTCGGACACGACTGGATAAAGTTGCCAGAAACCGACTCCTGCGATGAGAATGACAGGCATGAATCCCGCACCTATCCTGATCCGCAATCTTTACGTGCACAATCTGCAGGGAGTCGATCTCGATATTCCCCTGCAGCAGCTCGTGGTTGTCAGCGGGTTGAGCGGTTCAGGGAAGTCGAGTCTGGCCTTCGATACACTTTTTGCAGAAGGCCAGCGGAGTTACATTGAGACTTTTTCACTGGCCATGAGGCAATTTCTCGAAAAGTTCGAGCGCCCTGCCGTCGATCGACTGGAAAACATTCCGCCGACAATCGCTCTGCGACAACTCGCCCAGACAGGTGACAAATCTCGACGCCAGCAAGTCGAGGCGCAAAACTTCGGCTCTGTGACCAGCCTTGCCGACCATTTGAAGCTCCTGTTTCTTCGTTGTGGCAGCCTGATCTGCCCCACTTGCCAGCGTAAAATCACTTCATCCTCTCCTGCAGAGGTGGCCCAGCGGCTTGCAAAACTTCCACAGGGAACACGAATTCTGGTGACCATGAAGGTACCGGAAAAACCGGCTCTTAAATCATCTTTGGACTCACAAACTGCAGGTCCCAGC
>JAIXUU010000032.1 GCA_027483405.1 Planctomyces sp.
ACCTGAATAACCGAGATCACGTGCAGCGACCAGCGCATCGAAATCCACCAGTGATTCATCGATCACCACAGGCTTAAGCTTGGCGACCTCATGCATCGGAATGGCATGAGCTGCGAGATCGCGATGAGTCGGCTGCTCGAGATACTCGATCCGGTCATAAATGGCAGGGTGATCCGTCTTCAGAAAGTTGAGCAAAGAAAGCACAACATCAGCGGATTCGCACTGCTCGTTGAAATCGAGAGAATAATGCCAGAGTGTCTGTTGGGCAGTCGTCGTGGCCACCTGATCGACACCCAGAATTCGTGCTCGATCCCACTCCGGATCATTCCCTCTGAGCTTGATTTTCAGATGAGTTAATTGATCCCGAACAATCCATTCACCCAGATATTCCGGCAGGCCATCTCCGATTTTCTGTACCACATCACCAGCTGTCAGTGGATCGACTGCTCCCACGAGGTGATAAAGTGCCAACGTTTCGGCTGGTGCCCGCAAGGTGTACTTATCGAGATACTCACCCGCAAACGATTTATCGAGATACTCTGAAAGATCGAAGGTCATGTACTTTTTGGTGAGGACATCATAACTGCTCATCTGATGCATGCGACCAAAGGCATCATGGAGAGCCGCATCCAACGCACTGGCGGCTACCAGTTGAGCCAATGCGGGAAGGGCTTCTGGCATTTTGTTCCGCACGGCTAAAGTTTTTGCCAAGTGGGGATATTCGCCAGCCAGATGATAAACCAGATCGATGGGGTGTCCTGCCTCCGTACAGATCTGAGCGAGATTGACGATTTCCTCAACGAAGAGCTTCATCGCTGCTTCAGTCTGATCGGGCGTGCAAACCGTCGATGGCCACGACCAAAGGTTTCCCAGGGGCATGCTTCCATACCCTTGTCCTTTGTGCTTCCCATCACGGGATTCGACGACCACATCGACATTCACCAGAACTGCAGTTTTCTGGACTCGATCACCGAATTTGAGAGGCGTTCGAAACGCAATCGGCTCAAAGGCGCAAGTTACGTCTTTTATCTGGAGGTCAGTCGCCTTCGCCATGCTCCCGTCTTTTCCCAACAAAGTTTTGTAAAACGTGGTAAAACGCTCTGCCATCGCCACAGGAGTTTAATCCACTTCCGGCAATCAGGGCAAGAACACACCTTCCCATGCCTGTTCCAGAAAGTCAAAATCTAAGCTGTAACATTCAGTTTCCCAATAACTGACTTCCCTGCGTGACTGGATGAATTTTCTACCGAAAGTGCTGCTGAGCATGACTTCGATTTTTCTCGACAGACGATGCGCAAGGCCGCTTTCCGTGCAAGTCTTCCGAAAATCCGGGTGCCTGCTGGCCCTGGTGGTGATGTTCAGTGGGTTATCCCTCGCTGCTCAAGAGCCAGAAATACAGCGTCCGGAATACTTCAACATCAAAGATTTGAACTTTGCCTTTGAGAAGCAGTTACCACGAACAATGATTCTCACAGGACAATCTCTGCGAGACACACTCCTGAAGATTGTTGAGAACGAAAAATGGTCCTGCTGGATTGATCCGGAAATTGACGGGACTCGTCAGGTGGAACTTCAGGCCATTCAGATCACCACCTCGGAAGCGTTACAACAACTTGCACAAAAAACGGATCTGGGAATCCTCCGCATCGACTCTATTGTTTATGTCAGCTCGCCAGAAAACACGCCAGTCGTGGCGACGACAGCAGCACTTCGTAAGCTGGAACTTCGTGCCAAACTGATCCACTGGCCTGCCCATCGCCAGCAAGCCTGGAAATCACGTCACAGCCTCGCCTGGGACAATCTGACAACGATGTCAGAACTGATCGCAAAAGCGGACAAATTATGGGATGTGCGAATTGAGGGAGACGTTCCTCACGATCTCTTACCCGCTGGTCAACTGACCAATGTGCTTCTGGCAGATATTCTCTCACTCATCGCTGCCAATTCCAACCAGACTTTCGTCGTTTCCTCATCGGGCGAATCCTGCAGATTTCGCCCGCTCAAACCGGATGATCTGATGATCCGCGTTCAATTTCCTGATGTCCCACAGGAAAGTTTGCTCAAACTGGCTGCAGAATTGCCGCAACTCAAGATCGTGGATCAAGAACCCTTAGTCATCGTTTCGGGAACTGAACCAGACTTGAGGCAGCTGTACTGGCTCACAGGCAATAAAACAGAGAGTTCAACCACACTCTCTCAACCAGCAAATTCGTCTCCATCTCAGGGATTAACCACTGCCGTCGAGCAGGGGATCTCCCAGGGAAAAAAGTCTTCCAAGAAAAAACCTCCAGAGAATCCTGCTGGTCTTAATCCTGCTAAACTCAAAATCACACTCAAACCGACACAGACAACTCGACTGGCAGTCCTGGAGCAACTCTCACAAAGTGGAATGGTCATCGAGTACAGCGAGAAAGATTTCATCGCTCAAGGACTACCACTGGA
This sequence comes from Planctomyces sp., assembly GCA_027483405.1. Lineage (GTDB taxonomy): Bacteria > Planctomycetota > Planctomycetia > Planctomycetales > Planctomycetaceae > Planctopirus. The sequence continues at coordinate 2,443 of JAIXUU010000032.1, forward strand.
TCAGAAGATCGATGTCGTGGCCGAGAACACTCCTTTGGATGAGTTCGTCAAAAGCCTGTTCCCAGCGGGTAAACTCCGGCTTCAGGTCGAGGCGGGAAAACTCATTTTGTCACCCGTCAACCCACAGCCCTGAAGTGGAATTCCCTCAGATCTGAGGATCATCTTTAATCCCGTTGATTTTCGAACCTCCCATTTTGTCAGAGATTGCGTTGTCTGTTAGGATCATGAGCTTCTGCCCGGCCTCTACCCTCATTTCGAAACAGAAACAACTTTCACCATGTCCACCACCAGTTCGCCGACCGTTGTTGTCCATGCCGGTAAGTCGTTCTGGAAAAGCTGGGCTTTCCGTGGCATGGCGATCATTCTGGGGTTTTCGATACTCCTCAACATGGGCCTGTATGCCACCTTTCGCGACTATTTTGCCCGCAGTCCGGAAGTCAGTGAGCGATTCCTTTCGGGAAACTCCTCAACAACACAACGGATTGCGGTATTGCGAGTCAGTGGCACGATCATGCCACCACTCACCGAACGCATCATTCGACAGATTGAAGTCGCTGCCGAAGATGAACGCGTGAAAGGGGTGCTCCTGACGATTGACAGCCCAGGTGGGTTTGTTGCTGACAGCCACCAGATTTACCACGCCCTCGAAAAACTCCGCGCGAAGAAGCCGATCAGTATTCAAATGAAGCGACTGGCAGCATCCGGCGGATACTACATCGCCATGGGTGCTGGCACCAAAGGGCAGATCTTTGCTGAACCAACGACCTGGACAGGCTCGATTGGTGTCATCATTCCCCGGTATGATATGAGCGCACTGGTGGAGAAAATTGGTGTCAGTTCGGATCCGCTGAAGACCGGGGAATTCAAAGACGCACTCAGTCCGTTTCATCCGCTGACAGAAGCTGAGCGAAAAGTCTGGGAAGAAATTCTCAATCAGTCTTTTGAACAGTTCATCGAGCTGATTGACACCAACCGCGATTCTCTCGACCGGGAACAGGCTCGAAAACTCGCCACCGGTCAGATTTATACGGCACGCGACGCGCGGGCCAATGGGATGATTGATGAAATTGGATTCGAAGAAGATGCCTTGGCGGCCCTGCAGAAATCGTTAAAGCTGGATCAAGTCCGCGTCGTCGAATATCGCTCTCAGCCGCAGCTTGTCGATCTATTAGTCGGAAGCAAAACCGAGAATGTCACAGCGGCTCAATGGCAAGCTCTGGTCGACGCCACAACACCGAGAGCCATGTTCCTTTTCAGTTGGCTGCCAGGTTTGCCTCAATCTCCAGCTCTTTAAGTATTTGTCTCAATTTTCCAGCTCATCCTCGACAGACCTTACATCCACGATCAAGCACCATTCTATCACCAGGATCAGACCGCCATGATTGCGACCAAGAGCTCGCCAATTGATCAACTCTGCGCTCAACTCGATGAGATTGTGCTGATCGATCCCCATTCGCATATCAACCCTCATGCAGCAGCTTCGAAAAATCTGGGAGATATTCTCGGGTATCATTATTTCACCGAACTGGCCCATTCAGCCGGCATGCCCAGAGAAGTGATCGAAGCTCCAGGGATAACCGCCAAAGAAAAGGTTGGGCGAATCGTTGAAGGTCTCGCACACCTGGATAACACGATCCAGGTCAAATGGCTGATTGAGCTGTGCGAGCGTTTCTTTGGTTTTCAAGATGATCGACTGACTCCAGACAATTGGGAGGCCTTGTACGATCACTCAGAAAAGCTGATGTCGGCACCGGATTGGGAGCAAACCATCCTGCAGAAAAGTCATCTTGAAGCCGTATTTCTGACCAATGATTTTGATGATCCACTCACTGGGTTCGACACCAAAAAATACATTCCCTGCTTAAGAACCGACGATCTTGTCTTTCATCTGCAGAAGCCTGAAGTCAGACAAAGACTGGCCAAAGCGACCGGCTTTGATTGTGCAACCCCTACCAAGTTGATTCATGCCATCGGGCAGCTCTTCACACATTTCGTTTCTCACGGAGCCAAAGCTTGCGCCATTTCTTTACCACCTGATTTTGAACCGACTCCCGTCAGTCACGTTGACGCCGAAGGCCCCTTGAGGGCTGCGTATGCAGGCCATGTGCTGACGACTGAGCAATCGCAGATTTTGAGCCGCTTTGTCTTCTGGACAATTGCTGAATTCTGTTCAGAGCACCACCTCCCATTTGACCTCATGATCGGAGTTAACCGCCGAGTCTATGAATCCGGTGTCTATCAGGGACAGGACCTGTTCGATCAACGGGTCTCGCTGTATCAGTACCGCCGCCTGTTCAATGCCTTCCCGAGAGTCAAGTTCCCGATCTCTGTGCTGGCGCATGCGAGCAATATGGAACTGGTGAGCTATGCGTGGATCTTTCCCAACGTGATTGCGAATGGACACTGGTGGTATTCGAACATTCCTGCGTTCATTGAACCTGATTGCCGCAGCCGTCTGGAAGCCATTCCTCGCAATAAGAACATTGGCTACTACAGTGACATGTACAAACTGGAGTTTGGCTGGCCGAAGTTCCAGATGTATCGCCGGGTTCTCGCCAAAGTGCTCTTCGAAGATTTTGTGGTCGGACGCCACTGGTCGGAAGAGAGAGCGGTTGAACTTGGGCGGCAGATCCTTCGAGGCAACGTAGAGACCATCTTTTCGGGAGCGTGCTAGAAGTTCATTCATAGTCTGAATGAACTTGCCAGCCGAAATTCTGATGTTGAGTCCGGGAAATCAGAGCAATCGAGCCGCCCGCGACTTGGAGATGTGGTCATTTGTCCTTAGAATGCCGTTATTCTTTTCTTCATCATGACTGATCAGCATTTTTGATCCTTACTTCTCATGCCTTTCTGGAGTCGCACATGGCCAAATTGCTCCTGCTTCAAGGAGGGGAAGCCACCCCTTATGAAATCGCTGGTGGCGAAGTGGTGCTGGGGCGACATCCTGAATGCTCGATCCAGATCAACTCGAACATGGTTTCCCGTAAGCATGCTCGAGTCTTTTCTCACGATGATGGCTTCGTCATCGAGGATCTCGGGAGTGGTAACGGCACCTTCCTGAATGGCAAAAAACTCGAAGCAGCGACAAAAATCAAAGATGGCGACCGCATTAAGCTGGGTCCCATTCTCCTGCGATTTGAAGATCCGGATAATCCTGCCAGCCGCCCCGCGCTGGCTCCAGGAAGTGGAGTCAGCGGAGCCGGAAACCAGGCAGCTACAGCGACTTTCAATCTCGAGTTTGCCTCTGGCGATGACGATGTCGCCACCGTGATGGGAACATCCGGGCGTGTCGAAGGGTTTGGCGCCCTGGAAGTTCAACCCGAAGCCAAACTGAAGGCCGTGCTCGAAATCAGCCGTGCTTTAGCAGGCAGCACTGATCTTGATGGATTGCTCCCCAAAATTCTCGACACGCTGTTCAATATCTTTCCGCATGCGGATCGTGGAGTTGTTCTCTTCAAAGAAGACGATGGCAAACTCATTCCGCGAGCGATTAAACATCGTCGCTCAGACGAAGATGAATCGGTGAAATTGAGCCGGACAGTTCTTAACACTGTGCTCGAGCAGAAAACAGGGATTCTTTCGGCAGACGCAACGAACGATTCTCGTTTTGAAGCCAGCGAATCAATCTCGGCTCTCACCATCCGCTCGATGATGGCTGTCCCGATGCTGAGCGTCGCCGGTGATGTTCTGGGTGTCATTCATATCGATACTCAGAATGCTTTTAACCAGTTCAAAAAAGATGACCTCGATCTGTTGATCGCGGTTGCTGGCCAGGCTGGTCTTTCTTATGAAACCGCACGACTCATGGTGACGGCTCTGGAAAAACAGAAGCAGGATCGTGAGATGCAGATTGCTGCCAATGTGCAACTGGCCCTGCTACCGGAAAGTCTTCCCAAAGTCGATGGTTACCAGTTCTACGCTTCTTACGATTCGGCGCAGGCAGTAGGTGGCGATTACTACGACTGCATGCAACTCGAAGGTGATCGCGTCTTCTTTGCTTTTGGCGATGTGGCAGGGAAGGGTGTGCCCGCTTCACTGGTCATGTCCCGAATTTCCAGCGTCGTGCAAAACGTGATGGCCTTCGTGACAGACGTTGGCGTCGCTGTCGGACGAATTAACAATCAGATGTGCGCGAAAGCTGTCGAAGGCCGGTTTGTGACCTTCGTCCTGGGCGTCATTCATACGCAAACGGGCGAAATGTCTCTCGTAAATGCCGGCCACATGCCCATCATGATCCGCAAGGCCGATGGGACAGTCGAAGAATTCGGAGCCGAAGCCGTCGGTATTCCTTTAGGGGTCATGGAAGATTACCCCTTCGATGTGGTCACGAGACAGATTGCACCAGGCGAGACATGCCTGATCTACACCGATGGTGTCAGTGAGGCCATGAATCACAACAGTGATCTTTACGGCATTGAACGAATTCGCGAACTGATGCATGCCCACGGGCATGAAGGGGCCGAAGAGTTAGGACGGACGATCCTGCAGGATGTCCGCCGCCATGCCAATGGTCGTCCTCAGAACGACGACATCACGCTGATGCTCTTCAGCCGTCTTGGCTGAAATGGTTACTGAACGTGAACAGCGTCGGAGAGATGATTCGAACATCATCCCTCCGACGCTGTTTTCGTTAGCAGGCAAATCACTTCAACTTGTCATTCACAGCCGAGGCGCTGCTGGTTTGATGGGTGCCTGCCAGGCATTGGCCCCTGAGACTTTGATCTTCCGCTTGTAAACCCGATCACCTGCTGTGATAAACAGCGTATCGAACTCGGGGCCGCCAAAAGTCAGATTCGAGACTTTCCCATTGGGTGAAGGAATGATGCAATTCACCCGCCCGGCCTGATCGCAGACTTGTAATCCCATCCGCGTGGCGACCCACAAGCGGCCATTCTTGTCGGTTCTCATGCCATCGGCGCCACTGTCGTCGGCAGTATCAGGCATGTGCAGATGGTAGTACTTCTGCTTGAATGAGAGCGTCCCATCAGGCTGAATCTGGTAGCTGTACACCCAGTGTGATTTGGAGTCCGAAACATAGAGCAGGCTCTGATCGGGCGAGACTGTAATCCCATTCGAGAATTTGAGCCCGGTATCAACCACTTTGGCTTCACCCGACTTGGGAATGAACCAGATCTTGCTCGGCTCAGTTCCCGACCAGCCCGGCTCTGTCACGAAGATATTGCCATTGTTCAGGACCACCAGATCGTTTCCGCGGAATCCTTTGGCGATCTCCGTCACCTTCCCATCAGGACTGGTCGCCACAATCTGCTGAGATTTTCCAGCGACGGTATAGAGTCGGCCATCAGGGCCAAAGGCCTGTCCGTCACCGTTATTGGTCTCTTTGCGAAAGACTTCAACACCCTGGCTGCCAACTTTGTAGGTCGTCGAGTTCGGGACATCATTAAAAAAGACTTCGCCCTGAGCATTTACTGCCGGGCCTTCGGTGAATTTGTAGCCTTCGCCAACCAGTTCCCACTCTTCGCCGGGAATGAGAATCTCCTGCAATTGCGGAGAGCCTTTGCCAACCTTGATACCTGCGGCATGATCCTTCCAGAGCCATTTCATCGCTTCGGGAAAAATCTCTGTCGCGTGCTTACCGTTGTGGCCACCATCACCCCAGGAGTGATTCACTTCATACCCGGCGAACACGAGTGATCGCTCCATGGCCTGATTCGCTATCCACCAGTCGCCACCATAAATGTTCAGATCGTTTGTGCCGTCTTCGAGAAAGACTCTCAAAGGTTTCGGTTCGTACTTGCGAATCAATGTCGGATAGTTCTGGCCTCCGCGCAGACCGACATAAGTTCCAATGGCACTGAAGACCCGGCGGAAGGAGTCGGGACGCTCCCAGGCGACTGTCCAGGCGCAAATGGCACCACTGCTGGAACCACCAATCGCACGATCATGCGGGTCTTTCGAAAGCTTGATCGGCCGACCATCACTCGTTTTCAGTTTTTCGACTTCCGGCAACAATTCGTCAATCAGAAATCGGGCATAACCATCACCCAGTCCATCATATTCAAAGCTGCGATTGAAACGATCGAGCTGGGTTTCTCCGTTGACTGCGGGAACCTTCCCGTGCATGACGAAGACACCAATCGTGACTGGCATGTCTCCCGAAGCAATCAATTGATCAAACACAGCCGGTGCGTTGTACTGGATGCCATCCTGATTCACATAGAGTGCTGCCGGCTTCTCGCCTGTGTACTGCTGAGGAACGTAGACCCAGAAATCCCGTACAGTTCCCGGAAAAATTTTGCTGGAACGAAACTGATGCTTCGTCACCTCGCCTTTAGGAACATCTGCAGCAGAGGCTGCATGAGAAACCAGACTTTGAAGCAGTACGAAACCCGCAAGTACCGCAAATGCGATTTTCATCCATCGGCTCAACACGACACCCATCATCTTTGGACTCCTGGCAACACATCAGTCAATCACGATGCGTGCAGAGTCTAGCAAGATTGGTGTCTCAATTCCTCATGATCGCTGCGCAATCCGTTCACCAATGTCGATCTGCAAATTGGGAGTGGGTGCGAACTGCCAGAGCCTTCAATTCCTGGTGGCGAACTGCCATTGATCGGCCTGTTCGAGAACGGCTTTCGCTCCGTCACCTTGCAGCCATTTTTTGGCGTTCTCATCATCTCTCAAGTAACAATCCCAGAAGGCGGTCGACAGCGAGAGAATCACCTTGTGATGATTGGGATTCCGCCCCGTTCCCCGCAAAGTTCGAAGACGCGGCTCTCGTTCACTGAAGACTGAATGCTCTGCTCCATCAAGAACAAGTTCATAGCGGTCAATTGTGTCCGGAAGGGCAGGGTAGACCTTCCGCCGAGATTCAGGCGTCTGCCCACCCACTGGAGAATCATCTTTGGTTCCCGTCATTAACAACAGCGGACGATCGACTCGCCGGAAGGCCTCTTGTGGTGAACCTGCCAGAGGAATGGAGGGGCTATAGGCAATCCCGCCTGTGATTTCGGGCACTTTGAACTGATTTCCAACCCGTGCATTCCCCTGTCCCAGCACTCCCTGCGTGGTCTGTGCCCCAAAGGAATGCCCCGACATCCCGATTCGATCCAGATCCATGCGACCTTTCAGAGGATGGCCAGCCAGTTTGTTCCACTGAGCTAACGCACCAACCAGGGCTTTGACGTCCTCACAGCGAAGCTTGAGATTCTCATAGTTGGCGGCCTGCTGCATGGCGGGCATGATTTCGGCTGGCTTCTTTCCCTTCCAGACCGATTCATCACTTCCGGGATGCTGCAGAAAAATGCAGACAAAGCCGCGCCCGGCCAGATGTTCCCCCAGGTAGCGATTGTTATCACACGAACCGCCCAAGCCATGACTGAAGAGCACAACGGGTTGAGGTTTGATGTTTTCCGGCAGATAGAAGCGCAGGGGAATGGTTCTTGAGCGTGCCGTATCAACCAATGAATAAGTTTCGGTCGAAACTTTGCCGCTCGTCGTCAGTGGGGCGTAATCAGCGCCTGAGGCAGTCGGGAAAGTGAGTGAGGTCGAGGAAATCGAACACAAGGCAGCGATCATCAAGAAAAATTGATGGGTGATGCTCACGGGAGTCCGCCTGTTCCAGAAAGGAATTGGATTCAAAGCTGGCAGCAGTGCGATCGCAACGTGCTGAGCAACTCATACTTATTCAATTCCGATCTGCGAACGCGGTTTCGCACCAAATGCATGCTTTGGAAAAAGAAGAGGTTCAAATCGCAGCATCAACACATCGATGGGCGAAACTGTTTACCGGCGCAAATCATCAGGCGATCAAATCTTTGACGACTGTTCCATGAACATCCGTCAGGCGGAAATCTCGGCCGGCATAACGGTAGGTCAGCTTTTCGTGGTCAAAACCGAGTAACGCCAGGATCGTCGCCTGCAGATCATGGACGTGAACCTTCTTCTCAACAGCCTGAAACCCGAAGGGATCGGTGGCCCCATAAACCTGACCACCTTTGACACCGCCACCTGCCATCCAGACAGTAAAGCCCCAGTGATTGTGATCCCGGCCGTTGATCTTACCGGCATTCGAGCCAGCTGTAGGCATCTCGACGACCGGTGTGCGTCCAAATTCACCGCCCCAGATCACAAGTGTTTCGTCAAACAAACCACGCTCTTTCAGGTCCGTTAACAACTGGGCGATCCCGCCATCAATCTGCCCTGCCAGACGACGATGCCCCTCTTCGAGATCATCATGGTTATCCCATGGCTGCCCTTCGCCATGCCAGAGTTGAATGAACCGCACACCCCGTTCCACCAGCCGTCTGGCAATCAATAATTGTCGCCCCTGAACAGAATCGCCATAAGCTTCGAGAATGTGCTTGGGTTCTTTCTGAATATCGAATGCATCCGTCGCCTCCATCTGCATACGATACGCCAGCTCAAAGGAATGAATGCGTGCATCCAGAGCGGCATCTTCGGCTCGCTTCGCCTGATGCAACTGATTCAGCTTCTGCAGCAAATCGAGTTGCCGACGCTGTTCAGGGAGCGAAGCGACATGACTTTTGATGTTCTCAATGAGCTTCTCAATTTCGCGATGACGCGTATCGATGTGTGTTCCCTGATAGACACCTGGTAGAAAAGCCGACCGCCAGTTTTGCGTCCCCGTGATCGGTAGACCATTGGGACACATGGCAATAAACCCAGGCAGATTCTGGTTTTCACTCCCCATGCCATAGGTGACCCACGCTCCCAGGCTGGGCCGCGCGAGGCGGGCATCGCCACAATTCATCAGCATCAATGATGGCTCATGATTGGGAACATCCGCATGCATCGAGTGAATGATGGCCATATCATCGATGTGTTTGGCCGTCTTGGCGAACAGTTCGCTGACATAGACTCCGTTCTGGCCGTACTGCTGAAACTTGAACGGCGAGGCAAGGGCAGCGCCTGTCTTCCGCTCCGTCTTTAAGGTTTCGACGGGGAGAGGCTTGCCACCATACTTCTGCAGTTCAGGCTTGTAGTCGAACGTGTCCACATGAGATGGCCCGCCATTGCAGAAAATGTGGATGACATGCTTGGCTTTCGCAGGGAAATGGGCGGGTCGGGGCTGCATGGGGGATGAAAACTGCTTGGGCCCCGCAGAAATCTCCGCCATGGCCTGCTCCGTCGTCATTCCCGCCAGAGCCAGTGCACCGAAGCCACAACCCGATCGGGCCAGAAACTCTCGGCGTGATGAATAAAACATGGTTAACCTGCCTTATCGATCCAAGGCTGCGAAACTACGTCGTGCCACTCTTGATTCGGATCTATGTCACTTGATTCACAGGGCTACATGCCATTCGGTAGTCTTTGAACAGCACGATTTTTAATCGACAAACAAGTACTCATTGGTCATCAGCAATACCTGAGCCAGTTGCTGCCAAGGTGTGAGATGCTGATCTTTTTTCTCGGCATTTTCAGCAGGCTTCCCAGTGGAACCTGTCATCACAAATTCAACGGCCAGCTTCTTTTCTTCAGGTGTGGGCACTCGGCTGAGAACCCGCTTGTAAAGCTCGGTTACGGCTTTATCCCCATCGTTGGCGGGCACCTTAATCGATGCTGCCAGTAATCGGGTCTGATCGGCCACAAACTCGGAATTCAGGAAGAATAACGCCTGCTGAGGAACTGTTGTTTGCGGGCGAGCGGGAGCACTGGCATCAGGATCGGCAAAATCAAAAGCCCGGAATGTCCCCGGTAGATCATTGCGGTTAATCAGTGCATAGACCGTTCTTCGATGCTCTTTGGGGTCTGTCAGGCTGCCAAATGGTCGCCCTCCACGAGATTCATCCATCGTTTGCGAAACATAGAGCATCGAATCGCGCATGGCCTCCAGACTGAGTCTTTGTCGGGGCATGTAACTGAGCAGCCGATTCTCGGGATCAACGGTCAGCGATTTCTCTGAGGGCGTACTTGCCTGACGATAAACCGCCGACTTCAGAATCAGACGATGCAGTTTCTTTACGGACCATCCCGAGCGAATGAATTCGCGGGCCAGATAATCGAGCAATTCCGGATGGGAAGGGGGTTCACCGCGAATACCAAAATCACTCGCTGTGCGCACCAGTCCATTGCCAAAATGCTGCTGCCAGACACGATTAACCATCACTCGAGCTGCCAGATGTTGAGCAGAACCGGTGATCGCTTCTGCAAGTTCGAGTCGGCCACTTCCCTTTTTGAACGGTGCACCCGTGGGATTCAAAACCTTCAGGAATTGACGCTGAACTTCATTTCCCTGCCTTCCTGGATTTCCACGCTGAAAGACACGCTGGCCACCGATTTTCTCTCGATCCAGCAATACCATCGCTCTTGGTGGAGCACCGGGGGACGTGACCTTGAGTTCTTCCACCTTGCGGCGTTTGGCCCGCAGGTCGTCGTTCATCGCACGGTCAAAGGCTTGTCGAGCCTCGTTGATTGTCCACTTTGTCGGTGAGGCGTCTCCATAGAGTACCACCCGCAATTGCTCTTGAGACCCATCCACGAAGGCTTTGGAATCAGGATTCTGCTTGAGATATTCCTGCCAGGTACCGTCAATCTCGCGGAACAGTTCGCCATACAGGCGAGCCAGATCGTACAAGTTCGCCGGCTTCTTCTCTTCGAGTTTTTTGAGCAGTAAAGGATGAACTGGCTTACCTCCTTCACCAGAGGCTTTCGCCTTCGTGATCAATTCATCCAGCTTCGAAGAAAACTCGTTCGCCTTGAGCCCGAAGGTGTCGTACCAGACACCGAACACCAGTTGATTTCTGTCACGATGATTGTTCAACCAGTCGCGCCACTGATTCACCATGCGTGGCTGCGGTTCCTCGCCTTCAATCTTCATCTGAGCGTCATCACGTGCAGGGGATGACTGCTTGATCAGCAATTGCAGGATCTCTCCCACTCGATGCCTCATCGAGTGCTGGACTTTCTCGAAGTAATTCTGCTCGGCCTCATCGACAACTTTTTCCCGTTTTGCGAGTTCTTCGAGAAACTCTTTATAGGCCTGCGAATCACCTGGCTTGCCAATCTCGGGAAGCTCTTCCGGCTCGTAAGAGGCCTGAAAAATGCCATATAACCCGTAATATTCATCGATCGAAACCGGGTCGAACTTATGATCGTGGCACCGGGCACATTGCACTGTCATGCCCAGGAAACCTCGCATGGTTACATCAATGCGGTCATCGATAATGTCATGCGTATTGTTGAGATAACGCCTGCCGGTCGTCAGAAAGCCCAACGCGGCCAGATGCATCTTGTCCGGCCCGGCATCCACCTGATCGGCCGCCAACTGGTACTTAACGAATTCGTTGTAAGGCATGTCGCTATTGAATGCCTGAATAACCCAGTCGCGGTAGGTATAGGCGTATGGGTAACGATGCTCATCTGTGAAAACATACCCTTTGGTATCGGCATATCGAGCCACATCCAGCCAGTGGCGTCCCCAGCGCTCACCATAACGTGGAGAATCGAGCAATCGATTGATGACTGTCTCTTCAGCACTTGGCGACCGATCTGACATGAAGGCCTGAACTTCCGCAAAAGTCGGTGGCAGTCCATGCAGATCAAAGGTGACTCGACGAATCCATTTCGCTTTATCTGCAGCGGACGATAGATCGAGGCCCACTCCCTCCAGCTTATGAAGAACGTACTGGTCCACAGGTGTTTTAACCTTGGAACGATTTTTCACGGACGGAGGAGGGGATTCATTGAGTGGTTGAAATGCCCAGTGCTTCTCACGGGCCACTTGAGGATCGCGGAGATTATCACCAGAGGGCGCTCCATCCTGTGCCGATTTTGGCCAGACAGCACCCGCATCAATCCAGCGCTTCAGGTCGGCAATCGCAGCTTCGGGTAACTTCCCTTTTGGAGGCATCTGAATGTCATCATCGCGGTATTCGATCACTTTGAAGAGCCGACTCTCACCGCTCTTACCGGGGAGGATCACATGGCCGGAAGAAATTTTGGCTCGCGATGAAGTGATGGAATCGAGGCGGACATCGCCTTCCTGTTTTTTGGGGCCGTGACAATCGAGGCAATGCTCGACCAGGAGCGGACGAACGCGGTTTTCAAAGAACGCCACTTGAGCGGGGTCAGCCGTATCATCGGCTTGAACGACGGCAGGTATCGCATGAGCAACGAGCATCGGGAGGAGCAGGACCGCGTACTGCACGAAATGGCGACCCCTGGAACTGTTTCCAGTCGTGCCTGGATCGATCTGACGAAGCTCGCGGAGTGTCAACATGAAGTATCACCGT
>JAIXUU010000383.1 GCA_027483405.1 Planctomyces sp.
AAAGGGACAGAAAACAACCAGACAATCCGAAACCCTGGTTTGCCTCGGCCGATCAGCCGCCGGAGGAACTTCAGGAAACAAACCATCTGATCGACAGAAAGTGAGTGAAAAACAACTCCTGCGATCACTGGGGCTGAGGATGAAAACCCTGACGCAGAAAGAACTTAGGATTTCAGCATCGTTGAAAAAGGCGATGCTGTTCGGGGCAGTAATCAGTGGGATCGCAGTGATCAGTCAGATCACTGTCGTGATGCCCGAGAGAGTAGGGCTCCTCAAAATGACCCCAACACTCGCGCACCACGGAAACTACATGGGTGGAGGAACTTCCCAAATCAGCATTCTCGATTTTCCCAACTGAATTCCCACTTCATAAAACAAACTTCTCAAAGCATCCCCAGAATAATCAGGCAAAGACCTGCTGAAGAGAGAAGCATGAATCCTGAAATGCACACTAGTACAGCGTAATCTGAGATAATCCAGACCATGCCTATTTAGCAGTACAATATCTTTCCTGCGATCTTTCGTGAAGTCTCGATGGGCTCGCGGTAGAAAACTTGTTCAAAAATTCCCAACTCTCTCAGGCAAAAGGATATCCAGCCGCTGTTCAGCAAACATTTCCTTCCCCTCGGGGGCCTGTTCTGCAGGCCCTGTGTTAATCGCATGAACTTGCTGCCACCGTTTGAAACGCTTCCACGACTCGCAGCAAACAATCGCCCGGAATATCCAGATGTGTGCACAAACGAATTTTCTGGCGGCCAAAGGCCAGCACAAGGACACCTTCCCGCTGCAAAAGTTCGACGAATCGATCAGCAGGGCCCCACTCCTTGGCAATTTCGATGATCACAATATTCGTCGAGACAGCCTTCAGATCGATCGAGAGCTGGGGAACATTGGCGATCTGTTCCGCTAACCAGCGTGCATGCGCATGGTCGTCTTTCAATCGCTCGACATGATGATCGAGAGCGAACAACGCGGAAGCAGCCATCATCCCGCCCTGCCGAATGCCGCCACCAAAGAGCTTACGGGCACGTCTAGCTCTGGCCATCATCGGCCGGCTTCCGACAAGCATGGAACCCATCGGGCAACCCAATCCTTTGGAGAAACAGATCGAGACGGTATCGGCGAACTCGCAAAACTCCCGTGGACTGTAACCTATAGCCTGACAGGCATTGAACAAACGCGCGCCATCGACATGGACTGCCAGATGACGGGCATGTGCCCAATCGGCGACTTCACGAAATACCTGAAGTGGCCAGGGTCTGCCACCACCTCGGTTCGTTGTATTCTCCACACAGACCACTTTGGTGATCGATTCATGCTGATCGTGGCCGTGAATCATCCCTTCCAGTTGATCTGCACCAAAGATTCCCCCTTCGCCATCAATCAATCGACAAGTCACACCATGCAGGGCAGCAGGGGCTCCTTGTTCGTAATAAAAGATGTGTGAGGATCCATCGAGCAGGATTTCGTCACCACTCGAGCAATGTGCCCGCAAAGCCATCTGATTGGATTGAATTCCTGAACAGGCATAGACGGCTGCTTCCTTGCCCAGCATTTCCGCCACACGCTGTTCGAGACGATTGATTGTCGGATCTTCGCCGAACATATCATCGCCCACTTCAGCTTCCGCAATCACCCGCCGCATCTCGGGAGTTGGCCGTGTCACTGTATCACTGCGTAAATCGATTGTTCTGACATTCACTACGACTAACCCTTCGATTTCGAACGACCTGTCATCGAACACCATCCACCCTCGGGTGAGACAATTCACTCAGGAGGTGGGCTCTCGTGGACTTCAAGAGACGCTTTACCTACCATACATTACGCATTTTCGATTCGTGGATCAGATAAGACAGAGATCAGATCACACCGAAGAGAATGCCAGTCATTGCCCCAAAGAAAAAGCTCAAGCAGATGACTACTTCCTGCAACGATTGAAATTTAACCTCGGAATAACCTCCCATGACCGCTGGCCCTGGCGTCGATTGGCTTCCCGTTTATGAGTATGGTACGGAAACAGCAGAGCAGGCTTTACTGACTCTCCGGAAAAAACTGAGCCCGCGCGGCGATATTGTCTCTGATGCAGGTCGTGCCAGAACCATCGAACTCTTCGGTGCACCTCTTTCGCCTCGTGAGGTGGCAACTCGCATTCTCTCGGAAATCAAAGAGCAGGGAAGAGAAGCTCTGCTGAAGTATGCTCGCTTACTCGACAAGCCGGATCTTCAAGACGACGATCTGCGTGTTCCTCAAGCAGAAATTGAAGCAGCTCACGCAGCGGTCGATCGACAATTTCTGTCGACGATTCGCCGCATTCGCGAAAATGTTTTTGAGTTCCAGTCGCGGATCCTCCATGAAGATGTCCGCCTCGTCAGACAAGACGGCCTGGCCCGGGTGGAGCTGACTCAGCGTTACCTGCCACTCAAAAGGGTTGGGATCTGCGTTCCTGGAGGTGCTGCAGCTTATCCCTCGACAATTCTCATGACGGCTATCCCCGCCCAGGCTGCGGGAGTTCAAGAACTGGCAGTCGTGACTCCTCCGACAAAATTTGGCGCTTACAACAGTCATGTTCTGGCTACCTGTGCCGAACTCGGAATCACAGAAGTTTATCGGGTGGGAGGAGCACAGGCGGTCGCTGCACTGGCCTACGGCGTCGAAGGGATTCCCCGGGTCGATAAAATCGTAGGCCCGGGCAATATGTTCGTCGCACTGGCCAAACAACTTGTTTATGGCGATGTTGATATCGACAGCATTGCGGGCCCCAGTGAAGTCGTGGTGATTGCCGATGATTCCGCCACAGCCCGCTTTGTTGCCAGCGATCTGCTCTCTCAGGCCGAACACAGCCCCGGATCGAGTATTCTGATCACCTGGCATCGCCCGCTGATCGAAGAAGTGCAAGTGGAAATCCATCGTCAGCTTGCTGATTTGCCCAGGTCTGAACTGGCCTCAGCGAGCCTGCGAGATTTTGGTGCCATTGTTCTGGTCGATTCGCTCGAAACGGCCTGTCAGTTGACTGATGAACTTGCTCCCGAGCACCTTCATCTTTCGACGAAATCGCCTGATCAGTTACTAGAGCGGATTCAGAATGCCGGCGCTATTTTTTGCGGGCATTACACTCCCGTGGCATTGGGAGATTATTTTGCCGGGCCATCGCATGTTCTACCAACAGGGGGAACGGCCCGATTCGCAAATGGGCTCTGTTCGAATGACTTCCTCAAGCGATCTTCGGTGATTCGCTTCAATCGTGACGCACTCGATGATGCTGCACAGGATGTTCGCACAATCGCGACTGTGGAAGGACTGACGGCTCATAGTCAAAGTGTCGATATTCGCTTGAAGGATGAATAATCCCCTATAGCCACCGAACGGATTCACATTCCGGGATCATGATCCCGCGAATTGATCATTAAGGATAAAATGTGTCTGCCGACGATTTGAAAGACTGGCCCCACCTGCTCAAAGCCTTCGACGAGGGTGTGGCGACCGGCCTACATCGTGGCCTGCAGATTTATATCTCACAACATGGCCAGCCTCTCCTGGAAGCAGCACTGGGTGAAGCGGAACCGGGCATTCCACTCACCTCAGAACACCGGATGCTCTGGCTCTCTTCCGGCAAGCCGCTGCTCGTTTTGATCTTTGCCAGAATCTGGGAGCGTGGCCTGATTGGCATCGACCAACCGATTTGCCACTGGATTGAAGAATTCGGTACCCACGGAAAAGAAACGATCACCTTCCGACATGTTTTAACCCATACAGGCGGCTTTCGCGTTCTCGACCTGGGCTGGGAAACAAAATCATGGCCAGACGTGATCGAGTTAATCTGCCGGACATCGCTGGAAGCTAACTGGGTGGTCGGTGTCACGGCTGGATATCACACCATCAGCAGCTGGTTCATCCTGGCTGAAGCACTCTCGCGGGCAACTGGGCTTTCTGTGCGAGAGTTGTTCGATCAGGAACTTCGCTATCCCCTCGGCTTGCCAGAATTATCCATCGGCTTATCCGAGGAATGGTACATCGAGAACCGATCGTCCGTTGCACCCATGTATGCTCGTATCAAAGGGGAATTGCAACTTCTCGATTGGCACCAACCCCCAAGAGCTATCTGCATTTCGCCGGGGAGTAACACCCGTGGGCGAGCACGAGATCTGGGCACTGTTTATGAGATGATTCTTAAAGAGGGGGAGGCTGCCGATGGTTCGCGTTACCTCCACCCGACAACGATTGCCGCTCTGACAGCCAGGCATCGAGTGGGTCAGTTTGACCTTACGCTTCAGCACATCGTCGATTTTGGACTGGGATTCATCATTAACCCGAAGGCCTATGGCCCTGAAACCGTACCCTATAGTT
>JAIXUU010000424.1 GCA_027483405.1 Planctomyces sp.
CACGTCGATGCATCGCATCTTCGAAGTTGCACCTCGGCCACGATGTCCCGTTACCGCGCTGCTCATCGATCCAGACGTATCCAAACCAATAACAATCGGTCCAGGCAACTCCGGTACGTTTCCACAGGCGATCTCGGCTGCCTTATGCAGTGCAGTCTTGATCTTCTGCGGAACGTTGTCATCCGCATTCAAGTACGCAGCAAAGTACTGGTACGGGAACTGCTTCGAGCGTTGAATCTCCGTCTTGTCAGCGATCCGGTCAGCCACGTAATCAACCATTGCACTTGTGGCGAGCACATCGTGTCGCAGCAAAGTGTTCAAGTTCATACGTAGTGCCTGCGGACCCATCTTGCGAGCCAGAACGGCCCAAACCTTCGGTCCCCTGGCGGCATCGGACAACAAGTCCCAACGGACGTTGTCGAGTCCACCAGCGATCAAGGCCTGCGCTTCTTCGCTCTCTGAGTTGCGATATGCGATCAGCGACTGTACTTCAACCGGCAGGTCGGCTTCCGTCGCTGGTGCCCACTTCTCGATGCTCTTGTCAGTCAACCAACCGAACATCGCCCGGCGGGCGTTGTCCTTCGGTGTCGGTCGAGCCATACGCAGGATATCCCGCAAGCTCGGATCGTTACCGATCGACGCGCTCAACAGCTTTCCAACCGAGGCGGTGTTTAGCCAACGCTGGAATGCTCGCTGCACAGAGCTCGACAAGCCAACGCGACTCTTGCCGGCCTTGTTCTTGAACTGACCTGAGCGAATCATCTGGAACACAGTTCGCAGAACGCGACCGTTGTCGACCACGCGATCGAAGACGCGATGCATCAACTCGGTATCACGAACTGACAGCGCGACCAGCAATGCAGCCGGCATGTCTTTCATGAATGCCTTCTCACGAGCGTAGAGAGCCAGCTTCGCCAGGTACTGGTTGTCATCGACTGTGTCGATCAACTTCAGCACTTCGTCGAGCTGTGTTTCTGCTGTGCTATAGAACGCGTTGTTGAAGGTACCGGTCGCAGCCACCTGGGCCAGTGCGTGTTTAGGCTCGAGTTGATATGCGAGGCCACCGGCTTCGTTGACGGCGTTGGCCTTCGGGAGTCGTCCCAACAAGCTCGCGAATAGAGACATGTTCACCATAGGAGTGATCTCCTCAACTAAAAACTGTTCGACGAAGGGTTGTTGAGAATATGGCCAGTAGTCAGTGACTCTGTGCCATCGTCTAGCAAACGATGTAATCCCAACCGGCAGTCGAACGAGAATCGCAAAGCAGACTAAAGCACTATGCCTCGTCTGCTTCCCCTTATTCATTGACTTGTGTCTTGATTGCGCTTAAAGACCCGAATCATGGTCTGAGGTTCACAGAAAACAACCGACGAGGTATGACCAGAGCGCCATGACGACGTGCGTCATTCGATAGCTCCCGCTATCGCGGCAAGGATTGAGGATGTACTCCGAATCGGCAGTCGGATGCTTGGAGTTGAAATGATTGCCGAGGTGTTCGATCAGAGATCTTTCGATGCTCTACCAATTGAGCTAAGAAGACTCGGGCGAGCCTACGATGGGAATCGAACCCATAACCTTCGAAGTATGTACTCCGAATCAGCAGGCAATCATTGTCTCGACTTGAAAAATTCTGGAACGAGGTATGAACAAGATGTGCCTTTCAGCAATACGGACTTCCGACTTCAAGCAACATTGTCACTCGACCGTTGACAGGCATGTCTATCTTTGAAAAGACTCGCATGCCATTCACTAGCGGGTCACCCCGCAATCGCTACCTTAGGCCCGTCATGGAATCCTGTCCGTCAGTTCCAGCTCTTGTTGGACTCATTGATGAGATGGAAGGTTCGCTTCACTTCAGCGATCTTGAAGGCATTAAAGCCGGAATCCGGTCCAGGTTCCCATCGACGAGTTCCTCGATAATGCTCCCTCGAGTGGTTCTGTTGCCAGAGCTAAAGGGTAGATTCGCGTCGAGGTCGTTAAGCATGCAGTGCAGATGCTTATTTTATGGACGTTTGGTCTATTCCAAGCCATATCCTTAATTCTTGTATTGAAGCCAATGGCGACTTCGATGTTACTTACTCGTCATACTTCACAAGAAAGGCCGGGTTAATCGCTTTGAAGCTTAATCGTCCACCCGTATCCGGCTCGAATGTTTCTGACATGGGACGGAGAACGATTCCTTCGCGCAAGGTGGATGAGTTCAAAACACTTCTTCCTTCGGCGAGCTTAATCAGTTCGTCGATCGAGTGGTTCAGTGTCACCTTTTCAAGGAATGGTACCGGCACCAGACCGAGCGACTTAATCACGTCTTGCATTTGATCGAAGTCCAACAGCTTCCTGGTCGTTAAGTTCACGACATTAAAAATTCTCAGGGTCACAAACTCGAGCTGGTATTTATTGCCCTGGATTCCCGGGCCAATCATCTCTCCTTGAACCGCCAGGTCGAAGCCTAATTGCTTTGACATCTCAGCGAGCTTTTCCCTCAAATGGAATGACTCGGCAATGGCGACATACTTCGATGTGCCATCCATCTCGTCAATCCACTGATTGCGGCTGCAGATGCCGAACTGAGACTGAAAATGGAATGCCGTGAACGAACTTCCATCCAGTTTTTCGGTTACAAAGAATTCGATTCCTTTGTGTCGCTCGAGTGCATCTGCGAGCAGCTGAACACGAGTTTCATCTGTTTTGGGCACAAAGCTTGGAAACGGACCTTTAATCTTGCCAACCATACCAGCAGGTATAGGGGGCTCCCATTTCACGATGCCGAGCTCGGCAGTGACTTCAGTGCCAAGCGGCAGGTGATCACCGTTCGGCACCAGGGAAACGGGAAAACAGATTCCTTGTGAATATTGTCCGCGGAGTTTGATTGTGCGAATTCGGAAACCAGCTGGTACCGCAATGCGACCGGTCGCATCGATTTGTGCGGGCTTAAAGCAATTGCTGCGGAGAAACTCGAATTCTGGACGTTCGGGAAGGAGTGAGTCGATTTCACAATAGATAATTTTGTCACCAACGCGATACTCTCCGCGCTTGACCACAACCGCCCAACCCAAAATCCTTGCCAGTTCGATCGAGTCTGCATTTGTGATTGGCTCGATGGCCAAAATTGTCTGAATTGTTGCCAGTTTTCGCATGTTTTTTGAGAATTGAAGAAAAGGAAGATGGGCAGTCATATTGGTTTACGAGCAGGAACGCAGTGATTCGAACACTGTCCATCGGTTTTGGAGGCCGAGTCCGCTCCCAGGCGAACATTCCTGTAGAATAAGGAACAAAAGGTAAAGTGAAAGAGATCAGCGGGGCGACCGAAATGCGAGACGATAGCAATCTGCAGGCGTCTCTCCGCCCGAAAATAACCGTCTTCGTCGGCATCGCGTCGAACCTGGTCAAAGCAAGGACCTCAGAGATACGGATGTGTTGGCCTGCAGACTGAATGAATGGCTCATCGCGAGCCGGCACAAGCCGGCTCTATTCACTTCAGTCATACAACTGGTAATCCATGAGATCGACGATCCTGGCAGTGTCGTTCAAGGGGATGATCCGAACACGCAGATCTGTAGCTATAGCAAGTTCCAGAGCTGGCGTTGGTTCATGCATCATCCTGATTTTGCGAAATCGGCTCGGCTCCACTTCTGCTCAGACGATCGACAAGTGAGAGAATCGTGGGAATCCTGTAACTTCCGTGCATCTCGCTCACACACCTTGCCGCTTCGCTTTCATCAGTTCCAACGGCTGTTATCCAGAGCGGTCTCAAACTTTTCCCCCGATAAACTTCAATAGCGTTTGTCGCTGTCGCAAACGAAGTCTTGGCCACACCGATCACCGGGACTTGACCTTCAAGTAACTCGAACAGGTGAGCACCCAACCCCCTTTTTCCGTTGGCATCGAGCCATACGTATCCGTCGACAACGATAAGGCTTGGTTTGGCAACAAGCTGATTCAGTACTGCCTTTATGCATGGCAGTTCGCGTTTGTAAAATTCTCCAGGGACGTAATCTTCGATGCTCGGAATCTCTACAGTGTGACTCCCCTGTGGCAATTCTGCCTTCCAATCGGAGATTGTTACGCATGCCGCCAGCGCAGATTGCACTTGATATCCGACATCGACGCAAGCGATCACAATCTCCTCCTTTGATTAAAACACCTGACGAGGTTGTGGCCAGAGTTATTCCCTCGACGGACGCAAAGCGACCTTCGAGGTTCCGGCCCATTGTTACAATAACGAGTGGACCGGGCGGGAATCGAACCTGCTTAGCCATGTACTCCGAACCGGCAGTCAAGTGTTGTTTCAAAACGATCGACGAAGAGATGTGTCAGAGGGTTTACGGCGCTCTACCACTGAGCTACGGCGCAATGAACTCAATCAAAGTTGCGCCAGTGGGATTCGAACCCACGACTTCCGGCTTATCAGGCTGTACTCCAACTCGGCAGTCGATCGTTGTATTCGTGGACATGAGCAGTTTGAGCCGAATGTTTGCCCCTTTGGGCGTACGCCGCTGCGGCTAAATGCCATCATCACTATAGACAAGGAAAACTACAGTCCACTGTACTGGCCGCCTGACTTCGACAGCCGTCAAACGCTCAACGATTTGGCTCCTGCTATCCTTGAGCAACTCCTGCGAGACTTACGTTGTCCATCCCGAGATACAGTCTCGCATTACTGTTCTTTGCCAGATCTCGCAAAGTTTCGAGTTCCGCAAGTCTCAGTAGTGCGGGATGTTTTTCCAGGGCTTCGGCGACTTTAACTCGTTCTGCATAAGCTTGCGTCTCGGCTGTTGCCTGGATTCGTGTTGCTTCTGCGTCTCCCTGTTCACGCAAACGCCGCGCTTCGGCTTCCGCCTGCGCACTGCGACGCGTGATCTCGGCACGAGAATTGGCTTCAATCTGTTCTACTTCGGCTCGAGTTCGTGCCTCGACAAGCTGCGCCTGACTATGACGCTCTGCTGCCAGTACACGATTCATGATCTCCTGCAGATTACCCGGGAAGATCAAGTCCTTCACATCGGCACGTCGGATCGTCACTCCATAGCTGCCAGCCGATTCAGTAACATCCGACAGAATGTCTTCACTGAGTCGATTACGGTTCGTCAAGATTTCTTCCAGGTTCATCGAGGCGAGTGAACGGCGTGCGGCGAGTTGCACATCGCTGTAAAGTCGATCTTCGAAGTTATCCACGGTATGGATCGCTGATTTCGGGTCAGTCACGCGAAACTGCACCAAAATGCTTACGCGGATCGCCACCTTGTCAGCCGTCAGAATTTCCTGGCCTTTGATCGTCAGTTCACGTTCACGCACATCGACCAGTACGCATTCCACGACGGGGAGTTTTTTGAACAGCCGTTTGCGAGGCGGAATTTTGTAGCGCCCGGCATCAAGCACTTGAGTGAGCTTACCATCCTCGTAATACAAACCGCGGTGGGTGTCTTTGATGATAAATTCTTGTCCTGCACCGCTAATTATCATGATGCACCTCCTTTCGGTTGATATGCGAGCATATTAAAAAGTGTAAAACGCCTCGTAGCGGAGTTGATCTGGAGAACGAGCTTTCAGATTTGGCAATTCTGAGCGTTCTCTCCTAAAGGTGAACGCAGGAACCATTTGGCCGCTCGCTCCTAACTCCGCCGAGGCATGTCTCCCATCCAGGAGTCGAACCTGGTTCATCAGCACGAGTGCTGCCTGTCGTCCATTACGACACGGGATCAATTCCATTTCGCAAAGTAATGGTTGACCGACATCAAATCAAGTTCACAGCGCAGTAGCTCGACCAGGAGTCGAACCTGGAACTTCTCGTTAGAAGCGAGAGGTGATATCCACTTCACCATCGAGCTGCGAGCAGTCTTGAGGAGGGAGACTTGAGTCTGAAGAAAATCCTCAAGACTCACATCTCACTCCTCACTTCTGTTTTTGAGCGGAAGGCAAGGGATTCGAACCCTTACAACACGAATGCTGCACTGTTTAGCAAACAGGCCCGGCCAACCATATCCGGCTACCTTCCAGATCAGGCTTCTGACCTCGGATTTCAGACTTCAGGTTTTGAAATTCCTGAAGCCTGATAACTGACTCCTGAAACCTGATGAGTGACGCAGGCGGGATTTGAACCCGCAATCACGAAGGTTTAAGCTTCGCCGCTATTCCAATTCGCGTACTGCGTCGAGATCAGGCTAAAGGTAAAAGGGATCAGGTCTCAGGTTTCAGGCAAAGAACTGAAACCTGAGACCTGAGGTCTGATTCAATGGTGCCAGAGGGATTCGAACCCACAATCACTGAGGTTTGAGCTCAGTCGCTATTCCAATTTGCGCACAGCACCAGATGTACCGAGTGGCCTGCCAAGGATTTGAACCTTGTCTTAAAGTTTCGAAGACTCTCGTGCGAATCCATCACACTCGCAGGCCCTATCAACAGGTATCAGGGGGCAGGCATCAGGTTTCAGTAAAAGGAAATATCCTTGCCAGGAGTTGAACCTGGTCCGTAACCTTCGCAGGGTTAAATGCAGTCCCTTACACCTCAAGGACATTAAATGGAACCTGAATCCTGAAACGTGATGAGTGGTGCAGGTGGGATTCGAACCCACAAACACTTGTTTCTAAAACAAGCCGCTCAGCCGCTGGCGTACTGCACCGAAAGAAGTTAGAAGTTAGAAGTTTCAAACTTCTAAACTCAAACTTCCGAGCGACCCATACCGGATTTGAACCGGTGATCTCCGCCGTGACAGGGCGGCGTCCACTCCAGGCTGGACCAATAGGCCGTAAACAAAAGAGGCGCTACCGAGATTCGAACTCGCGATCAGCGTGTTTTGCAGACACGCCCCGCACCAAGCGGATTAGCGCCGTGATTAAATCGTCCTGGACAGACTCGAACTGTCGATCGACTGTTTGTAAGACAGTTGCCTTCGCCGCTAGGCCACAGGACGATGCGTTTAAAAAGAGCGGAAGACCAGGGACTCGAACCCCGAAGCGCCAGGCGCCAGCCGTTTTCAAGACGGTTTCCTCATCCAGCCGGATGTCTTCCAGATCAGGTTTCAGGAATCAGGCTCCGGTCCTCAGAAAATACTGAACTCTGATACCTGGAGTCTGACGCTTGTTCCAAGGGTGACCGATCGGAATTGAACCGACATCGACCTGGTTCACAGCCAGGTTCCTGAAACCAATACAGGACGGCCACATTGCCGGAGGCAGGAATCGAACCTGCGAGCTTCTGGTTCAGAGCCAGACGCAACGACCAACAGTTGCTACTCCGGTAATTTGATATCTATCAACCCGGGCGGAAGGAGTTGAACCTTCATACCACTGCTTCAAAGGCAGTTGGCTTACCATTAGCCGACACCCGAAAACTGACTTCAGGAGTCGGGCTTCAGGCTTCAGCAAAAGCCTGAGCCCTGAAGACTGATACCTGAAACCTGAAGTCCGACTAAGCTCCGGCGGCAGGAATCGAACCTGCGTCCAGGCGATTAACAGTCGCCTTCCCGTACCAGCACAGGACCCACCGGAAAATAGACTTGAGGCGTGAGAGTTGATGCGAGAGAAAGAGGTGTTGTCTCAAGTCTCTCGCCTATTCAAGAGCGTCCAGCGAGAATCGAACTCGCAATTCCTCCTTGGCAAGGAGATGGGTTGCCACTACACCATGGACGCCTTTTGTTGGCTCAACCAAGTTTTCAAAGAACGATGAAGTGTGATGAAGTACGAATTGAGAAGTGTGAAAGCTTCAAACTTCTTACTCCAAACTTCTAAAGTGAGATCGGTGGGCATCGAACCCACATCGGCCGGTTTAAGAGACCGGTGCATTACCTTGTCTGCCACAATCCCGTTTGTGTTATGTCTTCCAAGTCGGCATGGAAGGAATCGAACCTTCGACTCACGTCTTATAAGGACGCCGCTCTCACCACTGAGCTACATGCCGTGATGAGCGAGGCCGGTGGGGTGTGAACCCACGCTTTATGGATTAAAAGTCCGCTATGATGCCGCTACACCACAACCTCATAAATGTTTATGTCTATGTGTCTAAAGCGGCTACGTAATGGCATTGTGTTGGCCGTTGTTTTGTTTATTCTTCAGTATCAGCTCTGAGGATCGAACTCAGCACGACTCAGTTATCAGCCGAATTTTCCCAACCAGCCCTCGACGACCATCTCTTTAAGTCGGGCATCTCGGTGTCGAACCGAGATCCTCCTGCTCCCAAAGCAGGCCTGCTCACATCTGCGCCTCTGCCCGACCAATCAGTCGAGAAAGTAGAGAACAGAAAGTAGACCGCAGTAGATGGCCAAGTCTTTTCTACTCTCTACTTTCTCTTGTCTACTGCTCTGCGGCTTTGCCGCCAGTGGACCTGCAGGGAGTTGAACCCTGTGACCTGGATTGCAAATCCAAGTGCCGACCCGTCGGCAAGCCCGTCGCTAATGGATTTCAATGACAAATCCATGGCCAGGTAACCTGTGAATAGCTACGAAAAAACCCGGCGTCACTTCAAAGTCACACCGGGTTACCAGTCTTGTGGGCTGGTCTGGTCTATGGGGTCAACCCATCGAGCCTAGCGGTGTGTTTTCGATTCTGCTGATCGGAGATTTGGCGGCAACTCGCTCTGTTCTGATTGAGCAGCAAGGATAATAAATGACTCGCCGAGCCGTGACTGCATGACGGATTCAGCCTCACTCTGGAGGACTGTATGAACTGAAGATGGTTCGTGTGCAGAATTGACATGTTCAATATCCAATCGCTCTTGAACGTCACTTCGATACAAGAGACGTACTCAGCCATCTTGGTCATTTCGTTGAGGTCGTGTTCCTGGCTGGCCCCAAATAGACCTTTCTCAAGGTTGTTTGGTTCGCAGAAAAACTGCCCGGAAAATGATTTCTCAGAATCTTTGGTATCTGGCTCACGACCGACGAATCGTTTGAGTCATCAAGGCGCTCAGTCCAACACAGATGCGGCCTGATTAAGTGCCCTGATTCAGCGCTCGCTGGTGAACCAAAATTTTGTGGAGTGAGCAGCATCTTTCACAAACATGATCGACGATGGGGTTGGTCCTGTGATTCGCTGAAGACGGCCACCTGCTAATCAATCAGATTCTGTGGTTTTACAAGTGTTTGAGAAGTGGTGGGAGGTGGTGCCGGTGGACGTGGTGGGTCGAGTTGACACCGTCTCCAGCATTCAAGTTCTTCTGTGAGTCTTTGTGAGTTATCAAAGGTGCGTCACGATCTCAGGTGTAAGATATTCCCTGCGTAACCGTGGTTAACGTCTTCGTATGCAGTTCAGAATTCAATGACGATTTGAGGATCATTAAAGCGTGGCAGACAAAGAGCTGTGAAATCCTTGAAAACTATAAATACTTAGGGCTTGGAGGAATGCAGGGGACTATCCGACACTGGCAGAGAAGACTGAAAATGGTCTTCAGGATCTGATCGAAAACACTATCTGCGGTTGCTGGCGCGGGGTCCGACGTTGATTCGAAAAGTTGTCGATGAGGGTGTTAGCCTTTGGCAAGGGCATCGGTCGATTACGGGTGCTTGCATGGCGAGATGAGCAGTCGATTATTGATTTTCAGGGTAGGGACTTTCTTTCGCAGGGCTTCTTGAATCTGCTGCTTCTGAAAGAAAGTGGACGTAGTGCCAGTGATTGTCAGGGAGTCCTCTGAAAAATCGAGCTGTATGTGCGGAGTGAATAACGAGGGGTGACTCTTTCGCAGTGCTCTCAGAAACTCCGTTGGAAGCGTGGAGGTTTTATGGGGCGAGTGGAAAAAAAGTTCGCGTGGCATGAGAGGCTCCGGGCGGAATCGTTGAACCCCTCCTGTAGGTGCAAGCGAAATTGTTGGGGATCTGACCGCCCTCCCGGCTCAATCAAGAATTCGTCATATTTTTCGCTCGTGCAGGACTGAAGACGGAAAATTTCCGGGAATGAGATCAATAGTACAGTCATGGAGCAGGCAAATCCGTTAGATCCGCTGCTTTGGTCCTGAGGGAAAACTGGCAATTGAAGCGAGAGCGAATGAGTTCCAGCCGTCTTCATGAGACACTGCCAGGCTGGATATTCTGAGGTGTAAGCCATATGGAACCAAATTCAGACTCAGCATGAACTGCGGACACGGAAAGTGGAGAACATGAACATCTTCATCGAGTCCACAAAATTTATCCCCCGGTTGGTTGACGACAAACTTCTTCCCGTTAAGATTCAGCCACGCCAGCAGTGAAAGCAATTAACGATTGCGGCCTCTGCTTTGCTCTTTGACAATTTGGATGGGAAGAGATTTGAGAATCAGCTTTGCGCAGATTCGTTAAGCGGTTGCTGGGACGTGCGTTACGTCCAGCAACACTGAAGTCTGTTCTTCGGAGCA
>JAIXUU010000312.1 GCA_027483405.1 Planctomyces sp.
CCTCGGCAGAAACACAGGAAATTCTCGAAGCCATCGAGCCAGACTCCCTGCCAGTAGCCGCCACCACCATGCGCCTGGCACCCGTCATCACGCCATCGGATACCCGATAACCATCGCCTTCCTGATCGGCATCGACTCTTTGAACTATGGGAAATCGGGCCAGGAAAGCGGCGTCGGCTTCGGAATCTTTCTCATGAAACTCGACGACCAGCAGAGTTAGCACATACCGAGATTCGTAACTCAGGGCCAACTCCAGCGTGCCACTGCTGGCTAGCCAGCAGTGCTCCTTTCATTAGGCAGTGAAACACTCCCTGACACGATCCTGCTCTACGGCACTGCTTTGGTGTATGCTTCCAACATCGAACACATGCAGGATATTACTGGTTGTGCGCCTGTTGGCTATCAGTGTGCCGGAGGAAGAGAGTGTATCGCTTCCATGAGACATGCCGCTCGAGTTGTTGGAGAATTCCAGCAGGACACGCTCAGAGTGGCAACACGGGCACACAACTCCTGCGGCCAATCCTCCCCGGTAAAATTTGAATTATCAAAAAAAGACCGTGTGCTGGCACTAGAAGTCTTTGAAAGAAAACTGGATCAGGAGAGCCCTAATGATCAACACGACAGTAAACTCCGTCTATAAACTGAATAAGATTACTGATGATCCTCGCTTTGAAGGTTTTGCATTAAGTTCCCAGCCATCATTGCTCGGTCGAGATTGCCTCGACGATGACCTCACTCCTGGTTTCGCCGACGCAGAGTCACATCTTGACTGGAAACAGCCACAATTATCGCATCTATGGAAGCCTGTCGTGGCTGAAGGAAGAGTTACTGAGTTTAATGACTACCCGTGTGTCGACATGACGCTCCCAGCATTTAGCCAACGTGCCGTTGACGCGTTGTCAGACTTATTGGAGCCAAATGGTGAGTTACTTCCATTGCTTACAAAGACAAGCACGACTTTTTATTTATATAATATACTTAGCGTTTCTGATGCACTAGATCGAGAGTTATCTGATTGTACGTTCTTTTGTTCTCCTCCCACGACGGCAGTTTCGATTGACTTTTTTGAATTTGACAAGAACAAACTTGTTGAACATGCAATCTTTCGGATCCGCGAACTTCCATCAAGTGTGTTTGTCACGAATATTTTCGCCGAAAGAATCAACCAGACAGGATTGAATGGGTTTGACCTCACTCAGGTTTGGCCTCTTCCGAAGGGTGTAAACTGGAGATTGAGTGGCAAAGGCAACAGAAATCATCTGATAGAATTGAAGAAAAATTCAGTGATTGTGGTCTTAAATCTGCCTCTCAGAACGATCCATTCGGAACAATTACGAGAATTTGAAGATAGCGTGGATGTTTTACTCAGAGTAAACAAGATTTCTGACAAATATGTAGGCTGCTATGAAGGGAGAGAATTTCATCCGGGAGAATTCCGAATGTTCTTCAGTTGCCCCGATGCCGATGTGCTATTTGCAACACTTCTCGAACCTATCAGGCAACTTAACTGGCCAGAAAAGATAACCGTATTTAAACGATATGGAACAATCTACGATAAGATGGCGGAAGAATCTTATGCTATCGTACAATAACCGCTATGTTTTTTACAACTTGTAGGCTGGGTGGCCCAGACGTGGCTTTGAACGTCTGGGTGACGACAGTCACAAGAAACACTCTGCAAAACCCGGCTTCGTGACAATGAACTGCCTGAGACAACCCTTCCGCATCTTCCGCCCGCAGTGCTCTTGGCATCGTTGCAGGCTAACACTCAAAGCAAATTGATCAGTCCCACCACGTTTAATTTTCCCGTTCCAGTTGGCCGCTCAATTGGCAGTCGCACTATTTGAGCATCGTCCGCCGTTGCCAATTTAGAGAAACACCAATCTTTCGGGAGAAACTTCCATCCCAATCCGGCTCGAAACCATGTTCTCGGAGGCACTCGCAGACTTCTCGGGCAATTCCGAGCGCCTTGGCTTCATAGGCATCGGGGTCGTTGCTAGATTCCTCTGCGGAAAAGGAGCCATAAGCCATGTAGACGGAGATGTGGTTGTCATCGGCGAGCATATCGGGCATGTTTTGATCGATGTAGAAGGCATATCCGCGAACTCCATTCCGAAAACCGGGATGTAGCCGCTCGATCTCATCAATCCGATCGGGTAGCTCACTGCTGGTGCAAGTGTCGCAGCAAGGCGAGACCTGCCACAATAGAATTCCTTGGTCTCGTAGTTTGGCCTCAATTCGATCAAGTCGTTCGCAATCGGTCTCAGGCGGCCACATGGCCTGCCCGATCAAATGTTCTCCAGCGACTCGTTTGAGTTCATCCTTCGCGTAGCGGATAAAGGTCTCTTGCTCATCCTCCGGGCATTGATCGTCGATGTAAACTTCCTGGCAACTTTGGATGATGTCGTCGCGGTCACGTTTTGCCAGACGTACTTCACCCAAGATGCAACGACGAAGGCTCTCGCGGAGTTCTTCCCGTGCCGTGTCGTTCCAAGTGGGATCTTCGCTCATTGCAATCGGACTCGTGGGAGATTGTGAATTGCCGCATCCCGTGGTGAACACGGTTCCGACCATCAACAGGAACGGCAGTAAGTAGTTCATTCTTCCGGTTAACCCTCTCCATATGAACGAAATGAAGCATCAGCAACAGACAGCTTCCACCGATCAATGTCAATAGGATGACCGCGAGACTTATCACCCGGCATCTTGAAATAACCAGGCAAGCCTCTCGCTACGAACGCCTCTGAACCTTATCGGCATTCCTTCGCGCTCTTCGCACTCTTCGCACTCTTCGCACTCTTCGCACTCTTCGCGTGTGCCCTCTTACATCTCGCTTTCAGGACAAGATCTGCTCGCGCGAAGTCGCGAAGAGTTCCAAGAGGAACAGGCACGCCCTGACAAAAGCAGATTCCCGACGTTCAAAGCCAACGCCGGGAATCGGATGCTCAGATATTGCGGGACAAAACCTACTTCACTGGCACATCGACCTTGATGCGCAGGTCGCGGAGTTGTTTCGCGTCGACCGGAGCCGGGGCGCCGGTGAGGAGGTCGCTGGCCTTCTGGTTCTTCGGGAAGGCGATCACGTCGCGGATGTTGTCCGTGCCGGAGAACATCATCGACCAGCGATCCAGACCCAGCGCCACACCGGCATGAGGAGGTGCGCCGTAGCGCAACGCTTCCAGCAGGAAGCCGAAGCGGAGTTCAGCTTCTTCCGGCTGGATCCCCATCATGCTGAAGATCCGCTGCTGGACGGCGGGATCATGAATACGCACGCTGCCGCTGGCTGCCTCGTAGCCGTTGCAGACCAGGTCGTACGACTGAGCCCGCACCTTGCCCGGATCGGTCTCCAGAATGTCGATATCCTCTTCGTGCGGCTGGCAGAAGGGATGGTGCTCAGCCACCCACCGCTGCTCGTCTTCATCCCACTGGAACATGGGGAAATCGACGACCCAGGCGATCTTCAGTTCCTTCGGATCGTAGAGGGCCAGTTCCTTCGCCAGCCGGTTGCGCAGCGCACCCAGAGCCGCCGAGGAAACCTTGGCAGTGTCGGCCACGCAGAAGATCAGGTCGCCAGCCTTGGCACCCAGCTTGGCGATCAGCTTCTGCTGATCCTCCGCCGAGAAGAACTTGGCGATCGGCGAATCGAGACCCTCCTCCTTCACGCGGAAGAAGGCGAGGCCCTGCGCACC
>JAIXUU010000072.1 GCA_027483405.1 Planctomyces sp.
CTAGTGGTCAAGTGTTATGTGGCGAGTTGTTTTGGTGGGCGATTCGCCGCATCTCTCTTGAAAGTAGGACGCATCAAAATTCAATCGTCCATATCACACCGCCACACCACGGTAAATTTTTGCCGCTCATTGGCGGTCGAATACTTGTTCGGCAAAAAAGGAAGAACTCAATGGCGAAATGGGCCGACTTCTGCATCTCTGCTGTTCGCTACGACGCGAACCGCGAGCACATCGTAAAGGTGAAGTCTCATGTTGATAATGGCGACACTATTGGACAACCAGAAGAAAAAACCCGAATTACTGTCGTTTCCGAAATCGAAGACGGCAAATCGTACACAACAATTACCAAGTACAATGAATCGAAATGGAATAAGGGCCAGCCTGTTACGATTGTCGTGATCAACGGAAGGAAATATATCAAGACTGTCGAAAACAACAAAGAATGCGACAACCTTGAAAATCTGCCTGAGTTTTAGGTTGCGGGTGCTTCGCAAGCCTTTAATTGGATCCCGGTTTTGGTGTGTTCGACTAACTCTGCAATCTCAACGATAATAACGGCCGCAGCTTTGACAATGCCATGAATTGAATGCAGGTACGGTACTAAAACTTGCTGCCGCAACCAAATATCAAACTCGCTCATGTCTATATCTCCTTGTCCGCCATATGACGAAACAAGCGATGTAACGGATCGGCGTGAATCGCGTGTTTTGGATCGGAGTTCAGTCACGTGGCCCGTCGATCTTAAGCGTACACTTTGTACAGAGGAACCTTATGCACGATGAACAACAGCTTGAAGCGTTAATGCGAATCACCGGATGCGAGCAAGCGCTCGATTCATTCACCCCTCGCGACAAGGCGCCGACACACTATCTTGCGCGCCTAAGTGAAGCCCTCACCGTTTTGACGGAACGTTTCGGCGTGTCCCCCGACTTGCCGACAATCCAGCTTTTGTGCGAGATGGAGTCTAATGAACCCTACAAGCTTTGTGCATTCATCCAATCGCTCGTGACTTCACGAAACCCATTAATGATTGCAATGGCATGGCGAGTCATTGGCGGCTCGCGGATTCGATCGGTGCACATGCAGTTTGACGATCGCGAGTCATTTTCACTAGCCGTGACCGCTCAACGCAATGGAGGCGATGTCGAGAAGTACGTCTCACAGGACGTAAACGACAAACGACTCTTGCATCAGATGGTATTGACGTCCAGCTCTGGAAAACCTACCGCGTTCGGTTTCTTAGGGCTGTGTAACTTTCCATAGCAAATTGTGGTAACCACCCCACTGTAT
Organism: Planctomyces sp.; assembly: GCA_027483405.1. Taxonomy (GTDB): domain Bacteria; phylum Planctomycetota; class Planctomycetia; order Planctomycetales; family Planctomycetaceae; genus Planctopirus. The sequence goes on from JAIXUU010000072.1 coordinate 1,291, forward strand.
CGGCATCAGTGCTGTTGCAAATGGTAAACGTTATTCTCGCCGCCCGGTGACTGCGGTCGTTCTGTCACATAGAAGGTTGCTAATATGAAGGTTCTGGCGTTCTCATATACTCAGGCTTGGCCCCGGTTGAAATTCTGATTTCTACCGGGGTGGTGAAACCACATGCGAAATGATTCCCGGCCTACCGCAATTGCAGATCCGGCTGATTTCAAGCCGGCAACTGTAATAGCTCGCTGTTGGGTACGAAAGCCTGCTCTCCCTGCGGCGCGCGAGTCACTCGCCCGGGGAGTTACCTGCGCCACCTTGGCAAATCCGAGGTCTTATTGGAACGCTTCCCGGCGAGAGCTTCTTACTTTTTGGTGGCGAGCCAGTCATCCACGACGATTTCCAGTTCTGCCAGTGGGATGGCTCCGTTCTTTAAAATGACATCGTGGAATTCGCGGAGGTCGAGTTTCTCCCCTAGCTGAGCCTTGGCCTTCTTGCGAAGTTCCTTGATCTTCAGTTCGCCAATCTTGTAAGCCAGAGCCTGACCGGGCCACGAAATGTAACGATCCACCTCGTTCACAATATCGAGTTCTGTCTTTGCCGAGTTATCCCGGAAGAACTGGATGGCCTGTTCCCGAGTCCAGCCCTTCGAATGAATGCCGGTATCGACCACGAGACGGATCGCACGCCACATCTCATATGTAAGTTGCCCGAACTTGGCATAAGGGTCGTCGTAGACACCCAGTTCTTCGCCGAGACTTTCGCTATAAAGTGCCCAGCCTTCGACGAAAGCTGTAAATCCAGCAAAGCGGCGGAAGTTGGGGACGCCTTCGAGTTCGGTCGATAGTGCAATCTGCAGATGATGCCCGGGAACGGATTCGTGCAGCGATAGCGCGGGAATCTCGTACTTAGGCCGCATCTGAGGCTGATAGAGATTCACAAAAAACATCCCGGCACGAGAGCCATCAGCCGACGGTGGGTAGTAATAGGCCGCCGTGGTATCTGGCGCCATATTGGTGGGAATCGCCTTCACTCCATAAGGAATTCGCGGCAATGTCTTAAAGAGTTTCGTGAGTTGCGGGTCTACGCGTTTGCAAAAGGCTTCGTATTCCGTGAGAAGTTCTTTTTCATTCTGGAAATAGAACCTGGGATCGGTGCGTAACGATTCGAAGAAAGCCTTCAGATCACCCTGAAATTGAACCTGCTCGCGGATCTTTTCCATTTCGGCACGAATGCGGGCCACTTCATTCAGGCCTATCTGATGAACTTCATCAGGGGTCATTTCGAGAGTCGTGAATTCACGGACTCGAAACTTGTAGATCTCGTCGCCGCCAGGAAGATTGGAGACACCGGCCCCCACGTAGCAGGCCGGTAGATACTTGTTGGTAAAGAAACCGAGGAACTTCTGATAGGCAGGGACAACCTTCGTGCGAATGGCTTCCTGAGTGGCCTGCTGGAGTTCTTCGCGATGCGGAGCGAGGTCTTTAGGAATGCTAGTTAATGGCTTATAGAACAGGCTTTGTGTCGGATCTTTGACGATCTGTCGCTCAATCTGCTTGACGACCCGCTGCATGGTGATCTTCGCCTGCAGGCGGCCTGCACGAATCCCTTCTTCCATGAGAGCGATGGTCTGATCCATATAGACAGGAAAGCTGTTGAGCCGGACAATCCAGTTCTGATAGCTGGCAAGATCGCCAAACTGAATCGAGTCAGTGATGGAGTTTTCATCCTGGATCCCTTCCCGCTGGGTGAGAGGGACGAGGTACCATTTGGTTTTTGTTTCTTCGATGTTCATCGCGAGTTGGCGGGCATAGAGCCTGGCGTTGAATTGAGCTTTGGCCGAGAGTGGCTTGCCGCGAATCTGTTCCAGCTTTTCGGCAGAGATTTTCATCTGCTCGTGACGCTGCTTGATGGCAGGAAGCGAGATATCGGGCCAGAGGGCATCGTAGCGGGTATCACCCAGATAAGAGGCAAACGTGGGAGAGTTCTTCAGAGTCTGTTCCCACTCTTGATCGAAGAAGGCTTCAAGCTCGGCATCTGCGACAGTTTTCGAGCAGACCGGCAATTCTTGAGACGTTGATCCACCGGAAGGTCCTGCACCTTGTGTGTATTTCAGCAGAAAGGCGAGTTCGATCGCGAGATCTTCGATCGTCTTGCTGACAGGCCGGGCACCGGTGTGGCCCAGAGCATCATCGTACATCAGGAAGATCGGTCGCTTGAGCGCGGGGACGGCTTGCAGTCGCGCAACCATCTTGCGGGCATGGTTGGGATCGACACGCGTATCGGCATCGCCGGTAATGAACATGGCCGCCGGGTAGTTCACGTTCGGGTCGATGTGGTGGTAGGGCGAATACGACTTGAGAATGGGATACATCTCGGGATCTTCGCTACTGCCGTACTCGGGGACCCAGAAACGAGCCACGAGGAACTGGTGATAGCGGAGCATATCGAGCAGCGGGTAGGAGCAGACGACAGCTGCAAAGAGTTCGGGTCGCTGTGTCATGGCTGTGCCCACAAGCAGACCACCGTTACTGCCTCCGTTAATGGCTAGATGGGCGGGTGATGTGTACTTGTTGGCAATCAGGTATTCGGCAGCCGCATAAAAATCATCGAAGACGTTCTGCTTCTTTTTGAGATAGCCGGCGGTGTGCCAGTCTTCGCCAAACTCGCCGCCACCCCGCAGGTTGGCGACGGCATACACACCACCCAGTTCCATCCAGAGAGCAGCTTTGGTTGAGAATCCAGGTGTCAGATTGACCGCGAAACCTCCATAGCCATAGAGCAACGTGGGATTGGTCCCATTGAGTTCGAGGCCTTTGCGATGAGCAATGAACATGGGGATGCGAGTGCCGTCCTTGGAGGGGAACCACACCTGCCGGACAGTGAACTTTTCGCTATCGAAGGGGATCTCGGATTGATGCCAGACCGTTGTTTTCTGTGTGGGAATATCAAACTGAAAGATTGTCCCCGGAACAATATAGCTGCTGAAACTGTAGTAGAGTTCGGATTGATCCCACGCCCCTGAGGCGCCTGAGATCGATCCCAACGTCGGAGGATCGATTGAGAAAAGTTCTTTCCCGGCGAGGTCGTAGGCTTTGAGTTCCGAAACGACGTTTCGCAACCAGCGGATAAAGAGCTTGCCGCCAACGAGTGAGATCCCTTCGAGTGATGCTTCCGACTGAGGGACGATAACGGGGCATTGATCGAGCACAGGCTGGCGGAGATCGGCCAGTAGAAGCTGTCCGCGGGGTGCCTTCCAGGTGGTGCGGACAATGGCACGATGATCAATGGCATCAACTTCAAACTCGGCCTCAAGACCGACAGCGAAGGGAATGATCGGTTCGTTGGGCCTGGCCAGCGACTGAATGTAGACATCGTTCTGCGAGGAGGCCCCCAGATAGACATGGTATATGAGCCACAGGTTATCTTCCGAGAGGCGCACACCGAGAATCTTCTCGGAGCCGAACTTCTCGCCAAAGAGGAGCGTTTCCTTTCCAGTAGCGAGGTCGTGGACGTATGCGCGGGGGCCGATCTTCTGATCGTGACGCGAGAGATAGACCTTCTGGCCATCGCGCGAGAAAGACAGGCTCGAATAGCGACCTTTCGGGAACTCAGTCTCGGCGAACGATTTGGTGGTGACGTTGAAGAGGCGCGGGGTGACTTCGTCCTCGCCACCTGTGCGAACACCACAGATGAGCAGGTTGCCATCGTGAGTGACGTCCATGAGATTGACAGTCGTTTTTCCATCCGATGAGAGCTTCTGGGGGTCAATCAGAAGTTCATCGGGAGCATTCGCAGATGGCCGATACCAGATGCTGGGGACATCGGCGGAGGCGGTACGTTTCGAGAAGAAGGCGCGCCCTCCTCGAACAACCGGCATGCCAACACTTTCGACTTTGAGAAGTTCGGCTAACCTCGCCTTGAGTTCAGGAATCCGTGGCCAGGTACTGGCGGAACTCTTGAGGTACTGAGCCTGCTCGCTGAGCCATTCCCGAGTGGCGGGAGCTTTCTGATCTTCGAGCCAGCAATAGGGATCGACGATCGTTTCACCATGGAAGACTTCGGGAACGTTATCCGTCTTTGCAACGGGCGGTTTCAGCGCGAGTTCTTCAGCCGTGGCGATGGACATGAATTGCATTCCCGAAAGACAGAGAATGGCCAGAGAAAGCAATGCGAGGACATGGCATTTTGTTTCTCGTTGAGAGGCTGTCGGCATAACGTGATTCCTGAGTTTGCGGGAGACCGATGCAGAGCGTCTGATGAACGCTGAACTCTCAGCATCAGGATCGTTGTGAGGAACAAAAAGAGTAACAGCTTGAGTCAGATTCTGCCTGAAAATCATCGGTCGTCACGGCTTCTTCAGAAGTGCTCTTCTTCAGGAAGCCGTAATGCATGACGAGTATTTGGTACAAGGAAATGACGTTTTCCACAGTGGAGGATCATGCCAAAATGGCGTGACTCTGCAAAGTGAACCGGGCGGATGAGAGATGATTTTGTGACGGTTGATACTGAAGAGGCAGCGATTCAAAAAGTGATGCAGAGGGGCTCGCGCGAAGCCGCGACGATCTCGAAGGGAAAGCCAGGGTTGCCGAGTGAGGGAACGAATTCTGATTGATCGTTCTCTGAATGTGAGAGGATCAACCTCTTAAATGGGCAAAAGGATTTCCCACCAGTATCTGGTGGGACCCTGAGAGAGAATTTCACCTTGACCGGCCTTTGCCCAGAAGGGTTGCTGATTAGCTTCAGACCAGAATTCCATCGTCTGAAGATCGATACTGGCGATGACTTCCCCACGAGATTCGATCCAGACGCGGCAATCAGGAGGATCACATTGGCGGACGGTGGCATACCAGACATCCAGCGCGTGGAAGCCGTTCACCACAAACTCTCGTTGATGACCTGCCGGTGAGGTGACAAACAGGATCTCATCAGTTTCTCGGCCGATACGACGACACTTGAACTGTAGCTGCCAACCCTCCTGTAACGAAGCATTTAATGGTGGGCCCCACGGACCGGGGAGTTCTAAAGCGATCACTAGAAGTGGGCGAAATACAAAGTACCAGACGAGTACCCCTATACCGATTGAGCGGATGTAACTTCTGGTTTGTGATGAGATGACTGGCATCATGGATTGCCACCTTCTGCGATCACATTTCGTCCGGTTCGAGTGGAGTTGCGATCAATCAGGCATGAGCCGCTTTATAGAGATTGAGGGCAGCGTGGGCCTGGCCCTGGTGGTGGGCTTCGTGCCATGTAAGAACCTGGAGGACTCGTTCGAGATTCCAGCCGCGGTCGCGAAGTGGTTCTGGGATGACACCCAGATCGTCATCATTAAACGTCGAGAGAGCGCTGAAGAGGTGCTGACGAGTTTC
>JAIXUU010000331.1 GCA_027483405.1 Planctomyces sp.
CATGCCCACCTTTCAGCAGTTCATCGACAAAAGCCTGAAGGAAGCGTCGCAATTCAAGGTGGCACCAGATTACGTGCTTGACCCTACCCGACTGTATCTGCCACTAACCACACTTCAACCTGTCCGCGTCTACTTCCTGCACGAAGGGGCTGGTTATCGAAACCAGTTAGGAGTGTCGATTGTGGATGCAGGCCATGGACGCAGTGGTTCTTCGACGCTGATTGATCCGCTCACACAAGGCAAGCTGATTTTTGACGATGCTTCTTTTGAAGTCACCCAAATCAAAGATAAAAAGGGGAACGTCACCAGCCAGTCGGGTGGACTTAAAGCGGGTGATTTTGTCGAAATCGGCACCATTCAGGCAGGGAAGCAGGTGGATTTCTTCCTCTGCTCAGACGGTGCGAATAACACTAAGAATCTGCTGCGAAACTTTCCTGAACTCAACTCGGACAAGCTCCAGCATGTGATCGCGGTCTACTTCAAAGATACCCACCCCGGCTACGTCATGATTGGCTTTGAAGACATCGTGGGCGGTGGTGACCTGGACTACAACGATACTCTCTTCGTGGTCGACTTTGGTTACGACATCTCCATTGAGAAAGGCGATCTGCCTCACTAAGCCCACGCGAACCTGAACTCTCATCGATCCGATGAGTGGCAATCAGCGGTATGTTCCATCGAAACGGTCATTTTTTGAAATGCATTGATCATGCGATTGTCTCGTCCCCGATCCCGCCAGATTCCTCAACCAGTTCGTCGCGGAGCGGCGGCTGTGGAAATGGCACTGGTCTTGCCAGTGCTGATTCTGGTGGTGTTCGGCACGATTGCCGTTTCGCAGATTATTCACTTTCGCAAGGGTGTCGTTGCCGCTACGGCTGAAGGAATCCGCATTGCCTCGCGCAGGGATGTCAGTAGTACGGAAGTGACAACTCTGGTTCGTCAGATTCTGACTGGCCGCAGGATCAGTCAGGCAACAATTACGATTACCCCTACGGAAATCTCGAATCTGCGACCTGGCGAATTGATCGAAATTCAGGTTCGGGCCAATTACACAGCTCTGGGAGTCGAACCCCTGGGCTGGACTGTTCCGACTCAGATTGTTTATCGCGGTGCTGTGCTGCGGGAATAAGCGATTTTCTGCGTGAAGTTTCCCCGAAAGGGAGATTGATGATGCGAAAAAATTCCTCAGGTCATCGACGAGTCATTCACAAGCCACATCCCAGGCGGGGTGCGATTGCGATCCTGGCTGCCTTTGTGATGGTCGCGCTCCTGGCTTTGGCGGGGTTTTTTCTTTCACTCTCCTATGTCGAACTGACACGTGCAGAATTGCGGGCCGCGACTGATGCAGCTGCTCGTTCGGCAGTGATCCGGCTGGTGGAAACACAATCAACAAGTTCGGGCCGTGCTGCTGCCCGCGATATTGCCTCTCGTTTTGAAGTGGGAGGTAAAGCTCTTTCGTTAAATGATAGCGATATTCAATTTGGCAGATCGACTCGGCAGTCCAATGGCAGCTATTCCTTTGCGATCAATGGGACACCGACCAATGCAGCACGAGTTTTTGGTCGCAAGACGAAAACATCGGCAGCAGGACCGGTGGAACTTCCCTTTGGTGGTTTTGTCGGAGCGCCTGAGTATTCGACAGAACTCAATGCCGTCGCTATGCGGCTGGACTATGACATTGTCATCGTGCTCGATCGATCAGGCTCGATGGGCTGGGATCTTTCCGGCGTTGAATTTGAATATCCTGAAGCTGTCCGACAAAGACCACTGGTTGAAAACTACTTCAGCCCGCCCGATCCCACAGGGAGTCGCTGGGCGATTCTTTCAGCCAGTGTGAATGACTTTCTGACGATTTTGAATCAGCGTCAGGTGGCCGCTCGTGTCGGACTCGTGACCTATGCCGGCGATTATACATTCGGGAAGTACAGTTCCGTCAAACTGACCGTGGAAAGTGATCTCACGTCGACATTCTCGACAATCACATCGAAATTGACTGCAATCGGGCAGGTGCCACTCATTGGCGGGACGGATATTGGCGCAGGGATCACAGCCGCTCAGACGATGCTGACGACATCCAGCCAGGCTCGCCTCAAGACGGGCCAGCCGATCATCATTGTCTTCAGCGATGGGATGTTTAATCAGGGGACAGAACCTGTCAGTCTGGCAGCGAGTGCCTATTCGCAATCATCCACAATCATTCATAGCGTGACTTTTGGAGCTACGGCTCAAGGTCGTGCCACGATGAACTCTGTGACAGCCACTGCTGGCAAAGGCTTGAGCCTGCATGCCAATACCGCTGCTGAACTGACCGAAAGTTTTCGATCCATTGCCAATGCGATTCCAATTGTGGTGACTGAATGAACGCCAACCGAAATAGACAACGCTTTCATCATCATGCCCGTCGAGGGGCCTTGATGGTCGAGTTTTCACTGGTCTTTCCCGTCTTCATGCTCGTCATGCTTTTCTTCTTCGAAGCCTGGCGTGTGGTACAGTGCCAGCAGACGGTCGATCAGGCAGCGTTCGAAGCAGCCCGTGTCGCGATCGTGCCAGGTAAAACTGGTGCAGATGCTCGTGCCCGTGCGAATGTCATTCTGGCCAGCACCAATTCCACAAAGGCGAATGTGATCATCTCGCCCGACCCGATCACCGAAAAGACTGAGCGGGTCACTGTGCGAGTCACATTGCCACTGAGTGATGTCGGTTTATTTTTTCAGTACTTTTCACCGAACTACACGATTGAGTCGGTGATGACACTCGATCATGAGAATTCGCGTATTGGCCGCTTGTAGTACTCATTGGATGTCGAAAACATCTGGCAGATGGTCGGTCATTCTTTCGGTTGGCATCCGCCATCGTTACGGATGATTTTCACCCAACCCAGAAACAATTTCGCGTGGAGAGTCTATCCGGCATGCTTGCTCGGAGCCGCAAGCATGGCACACACAGCGCTGTTGAATCCCGGCAGCCGAATTACTTGGCGTGATCACGCAGATCGACAGCCACCAGTTCTTTGTCGTTTCTGGCGTAGACATGGCCGTTCGCAAATGCAGGATGCGACCAAACGACAGGTCGTCCGAATGCTTCACCCGTCGGTTCGAGAATCCGGGTTCTGCTGATCTCGTCATACTTCTGGGCTGAGAGCCGGGCAATGATCAGTTCACCCGTCTCGCTCATCAGAAGATATCGGTCGCCATTCTGTACAAGAAACGCTGTCCCATGCCGAGCACGGCGTTCATTCGTCGTGGGAGCGAACGTCTCCCACAGCCTTTTGCCAGTCGATAGTTCTACGGCTCGAAACTGGCTGGTATTGCAATCACAGCCGTAGATCACGCCATCGACAATCAGCGGAGTTGCGTTGGCGGCATAGAGTGCTGTCTTGTTGGTGCCTCGCCACAAAAGTTTGGCACCTGGTCTGGTACGGTCGAGTTCATAGACAGCCCCCACATTGCCAATGCCACTGGCGAACAAAAAATCACCCGATTTTTGCGGAGCCATGATCGACATGGCGTAGTCGGGCTGCAGTGGTTCCTTCCAGTAGACATTGCCATTCGAAGGATTGACCGCAGCAATCTCTACCGGTGTCCAGATGAGGAGTTGCCTGGCACCGCCCGCTTCAATGATGACTGGCGATCCATAGCCTGGCTCAGAAGCGCTCAGTGATCTCCACTTTTCTGTCCCCGTCTTTTTATCGAACGAAATCAAGAGTCCGTCTTTCGCACCAACCACACAGATCAGTTGATCGCCATCGACGAGTGGATGGCCTGAGAATCCCCAGATGGGCGTTTCGACGCCAAAATCTTTCTTGAAGTTCTTGCTCCAGACGACTTTGCCATCTTGAACCTGCAAACAGGTGAGTACTCCTTCTGCACCGAGGGCGTATACCAGCTCGTGTTCGACTGTGGGGGTACAACGCGGGCCGGAAGGATAAGAAATCGAATAAGGGGCATCATAGGCATGCTCCCAGAGCAGCTTTCCGTCGGCCTCATTGAAGCAGCGAATCCGCTCCTGTCCATCGAGGACATTGCGGGCACCTGGGTCGTTTTTGATTTCGCCGGTTTTTTTCACATAGTCTGTCAGAAAGACTTTACCGCCAGCGACAGCCGGGCCGCTGTAGCCCATGCCCACAGGAACTCGCCAGGCGAACTTGGCCCCGTCAGCCGGAAACTCACGGAGGATGCCTGTTTCATTCCAGCGTCCATCCCGATTGAGCCCCATCCATTGCGGCCAGTCTTCAGCGTTAGTCATGCCAGGAAGTGTGAGAAGGAGAGCGGTCGCGAAAACCACGAGCCCACGGAGAAATACTTGCTGCTTCACGATCAATCCTTGCAAAACAATAGAACCGACGTCGGAGCGTTACGAGTGAGAGTACTCAAAACTCGACGGGCATCAACCATTACATCTTGCACAGGATATTCTTACACGACGAGCAGAATCCGATGAATTTCTAGTGAGGCAACACCATCTTTTGATCCCAGCAAAAACAAAGGTTTTCCAACCAGGGACTGCATGAATAACGCTTCAATGTGTGGATACGTTGCCAACACAATGATCTTCAGAGTTTGCTCACTCAAGACGCGATTCCCATCGCAGCCGATTGAGTGGCGTCGATCTCGCAACGAATCACGCGTAAACCAGCCTTAGCCAGAGTGATGTGGGCACTTCGAATGGCTTCCTCCAAGGTTTCTGCTTCCCGATGAACCGAAACGTAAGCCTCGCCACAATGCACTCCCGGCGATATATCGTCTCCACCCGCTTCAAAAACCGAGTTCGACCATTCCAGCAGTTCTTGCTCACCAGCATCAATCCACAAGGTGAATTCTTTAGTCATCTGTCTCTCCGGAATGCGGGCACTTTTCAAAATTTTAACGCTGATGTTGGAGCAGTTTTTGCCAGACCACTGGTGAACCAGCGAAAATACAAAGACTGAAACGGCTCGACTTTTGCACCTATACCAGAGCTCATGAAGTGTGCAAAGGAGGTATCACTCAGAACCGATCTTGAGGAATCAGCCGGTTATCCACAAACTCATCTGGTTCTGACGAAACATGCAGGTGATGGTTTACCCATCAGCAGCCATGGATGTGTGCTGATTCGACGGGTCATGTTGATCAATGACCTGGTCGTTCGATAAGGAGAGATCTACTTTGAATCTGCCAGTTGCTCCATCTGAACCATTACCTGGTCAGGAGCCTCCTGCCAACGACATGCCTGTTGCTTCGAATTCTGAAACTCCTCCAAAAAGGAGTGGCAGATATCTGGGCGTGCTGGTCGTCCTGCTGCTGACAGCCGGTTGGCTGGCACCCACCATTGTTGGCCAGACATCACTGCGTCAGAAAATTCCGGGCCTGCTCTTTCCGCACTTCACAGGCACCATCACGATTGGCGAAGCCAGTCTGGGCTGGTTGAATGCCATCGAACTTCGCAATGTGCTCGTTAAGGATGCTCAGGGCGAAATCATCGCCACAATTCCCAGGCTGACATCGGATGCGACGTTAGTTTCGATCATTCGACAGCCGGCAGCACCCGGTACTATGACGCTGCATCAACCGGTGATTGAACTCAAGCTGGATGAGACCAGTTCAAATGTCGAACGCCTGCTGAGTGAATTGCTGGCTGGTGAATCCAGTGGCGGGCCTTACTCGTATACCTTCAAAATCGATCAAGGGCAGATCAACTGGAAAGAAACCACATCGCCCCGCGCGTTCGTGATCGATGGGCTCAACGTGAGTTTCACCACCCAGGGGGATGCTCACTCGAACCGTCTAGCTGCTCAAGTCAAAAGCGAAATCAAAGGTGATCGTTTTCAGACACCACTGTCGATCGATTTTGATTCACTCAGCACCGGAGGGGACACCCCGAATTCTCAAGGCAAACTTGATATTCAGTGCGATGCCCTGCCTCTGGAGATCGGCGAAGTCCTGGCAAAACGGTCGTATCCCGAAGCACGACTGGCTGGCATACTCTCTGCTTCGGGGAAGGCCAACTGGAGATTTCCAGCCGAGATGGAAAAGGCCGAGTGGACATGGAATGGACAGATCGGCCTGACAGATCTGGCCATCGCGGGCTTTCCTCAAATGGGAAACGACCTGCCGCAATTCAAAGCCATTGTGCTTGCTGGAGAAGCCAGCCAGTCTGGCCCAGTGGCCACGTTTCGCAAACTGCGGCTCTCGACCGATGTGGGCGGAATCGATCTCGATGGGCCAGTGCCAACGGCTGCCCTTCTTTCCGCCATGACGGGCGAAAGCAACGCGACCGCGGCACTGGCCGAACTGGGCGATTTCCGGTTATCGGCGGCTGTTGATCTGGCTCGGCTTGCCAAGCTCTTGCCAGCCACTTTGCGCATTCGTGAAGGGATCTCGATTGAAGCAGGTCGACTGGAAGCGATGGCAGTTTCTTCACGTCCGGCCCAAGGTCAGCAGCAGTGGGTCATTTCCAGCAAGCTGGAAGGGCTCGAAGCAGGAGAACAGGGTCGAAAACTTTCCTGGCCAGAACCTGTCAGCGCACGACTGGTGATGTTGATTGAACAAGGTGTCGCCGAAGTCGAGAGCCTGAATGTTCAATCCCCGTTCATGGTGGCTACGGGCCGTGGAACGATCGATGCCGGTGAAGTTCGACTGCAGGCCAACCTCGCCAAACTGGCTGAAGAAATGGGTCGCTTTCTCGATCTGGGAGGATTGACTCTTGCCGGTGAATTGAACGGGAATATGGCTCTTGAACGCACCACGACCGAACGAGTGAAGGTGACGGGAGAGTTTCAGGCCAGCCAGTTTGTCCTGAGTCTCCCGACGGCAGAGCAGCCTGCCAAAGAGTTTGTCTGGGCCGAACCCGACCTGCGAATTGGTGGCGAAGCCATACTGTATGCTCCCGCTGGTAAGGCACCTTCACAGGCTTTGAGCGGCACTTTCGTGGTTGCTTCCGCCAGTGACAAACTGACTGCAAACATCCTGCAACCTGTGTTATTCGATGGTTCTACGGGAGGTCTTGATCTGACACTTCAAGGTGGAGCTGGTCGCTGGCTGACGCGGGCGCGATCATTGAATCTTGTCGGTGCCTACGAAGCCAACGGCCTGGTCGAGCAGTCTGCGACGGTGCTCTGGGACAAATCCTCGCTGAATCTGCAAGGGGGCAAACTTCGCTGGAGTGATGCTCAATTGCTGGGAAGTGGGATTCAACTGGTCGATCGTGAAATTCGTGTGGATCTCTCTTCCTCCATGGATCGCCAGAGTGGGCAGGTCAAACTCCCGGAACTCCTCGTGCGCAGTTCGGCCATTATCCTGGATGGCAAGAACATTGTGTATGCGGGAAATGCCAATGGTATTCAGGCACTCGCTGGGGATGTCGGGCTTAAAGCTGATCTCGCGACTTTGGCCCGCTGGACGAATTCTTCGGCTGTCCCCATGACGACCGTTCCTGTGGGAATTGTCACGGGGACCGTCAAAGTCGAAGCACAAGGGAGTTCGGTACAGTTGGATACCCAACTCCAATCCGACCGCATCGAAATTCAATCGTTGAGCAGTCGGCCCGGAGAGCCTGGAGTCTGGCAGCCCTTATTTTCTGAGACCAACATCACCTCTCAACTCCTGGTGAAAGGAACTCTCGGCCAGAACAACTGGGAACTCGCCAGCTTTTCTTTGCAGGGGAGTGGTTTGGGTATGACTTCCCGTGGCCGGCTGAATCTTGATGAGACACAACCTCGCGTCGAACTCACGGGTGAGCTGGCCTACGACTGGGATCGATTAACCCCTCGACTGGCGACCAATACCAGCAATGGAAGTCCGTCTCGCACATTAAGAATCACCGGCAAAGGGCAGCGTAAGTTTCAATTGATCGGGAACCTGCCTTCCAGCGGGATGGCCATGACGACTCCATCCGTCAATGTTTCGACCAGTGGAGTTCCAGCCAGTGATCTTGCCTGGATCAAGTCGTTTACGGGTGAAGCCGGGATTGGCTGGGATGATGCGAGTTTTATGAATCTGGAGATTGGTGCCGTCGAACTGGGTGGCCGATTGGAAGATGGCTGGCTGCGAATGACACCGATCAATACGACAGTGAACCAGGGTCGGGTGATGCTCGCACCAGCCGTGCATCTGGCAGCACCGGTGCCGGTCATCATTCTCCCCAAAGGTGAAGTCGCTCAGAACGTACAGTTCTCGCAGGAGTTGTGTGAGACATGGCTGAAGTATGCTGCTCCACTTCTGGCCGATGCCACCAGAGTGAGTGGTTCGACCAGCCTCGAATTGGCGGGTGGGCAAATTCCTTTGTCGAACATGAATGGTGCGGATGTAGGTGGTATCCTCAAAATCCACGGGGCAGAAGTTGCAGCCGGGCCATTAGCCATGCAGATTATGGGTGTCATTCAACAGATTCGTGCGGTCATTGACCGTGGAGCCGGGACTGGGAATGGTGGGACTTTGATGCGTATGCCCGAGCAGCAGACGGAATTCCGGCTGGTCAACGGGCGGCTGCATCATCGTCAGTTGATCTTCGAAACGAGTCTCGCCACGATCCGCACAACAGGTTCCGTAGGCCTCGATGAATCACTTCAGATGGTCGTGCAGATTCCTCTGCTGGATGACTGGATTGGTGATCGACCGGTACTGCAGGCTTTGAAAGGGCAGACGATCAATATCCCTGTGGGTGGTACGCTTTCCAGGCCTCAGGTCGATGGTCGAGCGATTGGTGATCTGGCGAAGCGAGTGGCTGGCTCAGCCGTCGAATCACTGATTGACGGGAAGCTCCCTGGTGGCCTTGATCGACTGCTGCGACCTCGATGATCTGCATAACTCAATATCTGCACCTGTCTCAACTCAGGCTTGAGGGCTAGGGAAGAGATGATAGAGCATGAAGTAGATCAACACGCCAGTCACACTCACGTAGAGCCAGATGGGGAACGTAATGACCGCCAGTTGACGATGGCGTTCCCACTGGCCGCGTAAAGCGCGGCTGATAGTGATAATCGCCAGCACGGGGACAAGTGCTGCCAAGGCCACATGGGTCACGAGTATGGCAAAATAGACCGGGCGGATGATTCCGGTTCCTTCAAACTTCTTGCCGCTGGAACCAGTGTAGGCATGCAAAGCCCAATGATAAACCAGATAGCAGGCTAAAAATACGACAGATGTCATGAAGGTGGAAAGCATCATCTGGCGATGCATTTCACGCTGACCTCGCCGGATACAGATGTAACCTGTGATCAATAGCAGAGTCGCCAGGCCATTGAGAGCGGCATTGATGGCGGGCAGCGTTTTGACCCAGCGGGGGAGCAGATCCTCAGGTGGAATGGGTCGCACATTACCCGCAAGGACAATCATTTTCTCCTCGGGCAATGGCTCTGGTTCAACACCCGTCGCCAGAGTGATGAGGTGCCTGCGGAGGATCGCCATTTCGGCAGGATTGGTGGAATTGAACTTGCCGCGAACAACGCCCTGGGCATCGACCAGCATGACGTTGGTGGTATGTTCAAACTCTTTACCCAGTTCGCGCTGTGGCGAAGTATCTTCTCCGACCGGCATCAGAAAGTTGGTGGCAATCAGTTTGTGAACCTCATTTTGTGGCCCGGTAAGAAACTGCCAGCGACTGGTATCAGCGCCATAGGTTTTGGCATACTCCTTCAACACTTGGGGAGTGTCTCTGGTTGGGTCAATACTCAGCGTCACCAGATTGACGTCATACTTTTGGGTGCGATCAGCAAGTTCCCGCATAGCGCCTGTCACCATGGGGCATGGCCCCCGACACTGAGTGAACACAAACGAGATCGCGTAGGGCTTACCCTTGAGTGACTCATTATTAATTTTTTCACCATCCTGATTGGTGAACTCAAAAGGCTCGACACCTTCCGCAGGCCAGATCGCATTCTGCCCCGTGAGAGGATCCTTCGGGATCGGCTTACCGTGCTGATCGACCAACCCCTGGCTGGGTGCTGTTGTGAGTTGAGATGAGTCAATGATGCTCCCTTCACCCGGCTGAACCTTGATCATCGTGCCGGATGATTCCTGAGCCAGCGCTATGGGAGCACCAACAGGCAGGAGAGTCAGGCAACCAATCATCAGAGCCGTCATGCTTCCAGAGACCATCCACGTCTTCGAGAGGCGTGACTCAGACTTGATCAACGATCGGTGCGGATGGGAAATCATCATTTGCATAAGTTCAACCTGTCATCTTCCCAGCAGAATCATCTGTATTGCAGGTTCACCTCGAGACCCCTCGAGGCCAGTGATCATCAGCGAACATTTCTGATCGATCTCTGACTGGTTTGCCAGCAGGCCACAGTCACACAGAAAACAGCAAATAAAACAGTCACGAGCAGGCAGGTATTCCAGGATGGTAAATTGATGGCCGACTCGGGGCGCAGCAATTGCCTTAAACCAGCGACTCCATAGGTGAGTGGGTTCACAGCGAGAACCCATTTGAGCCAACCTTCCTGAGCGGGAAAAAAGGCACCACTTAACAACCACATGGGCATGAGAAAGACACTCATAATGGCGTGAAATCCATGCGTGGATGTCATCTGCCAGGCAATCATGTAACCCAACCCGGTCAGTGCGAAGGCAAGGAGCGCGAGAAAGCCAATCACTGGCAGAATGTTCGAGATGGTCAGGCCCAGCGGGACGGATTCCGTCAGCCCGATGAAAGAGAGTGCGGGCCCAATCAAGAGAAACAACAGAGCCTGAGAGACAGCCAGTATCGAACCACCCAGCAGTTTACCAATCACGATGGCCAGACGAGAAACCGGGGCTGCCAGAACTCCCTGCAGAAACCCTTCTCTTCGATCTTCGATAATCGAGATGGTCGAGAAAATGGCTGTGAACAGCACAATCATGACCGCCACACCCGGCAGGAAATAGGCCTGAAATGATGCGCCGTCATTCGACTGAAACGAACCTCGCAGACCTGCCCCAAAGAGAATCCAGAACAGGATGGGCTGGGCCAGTGCACCAATCAGCCGCGAACGCTGCCTCAAGAAACGAATAACTTCGCGCTGTGCCAGTGTGAAGACAGCCGGCCAGAAAATCGTGCGGGATTGCGGAAGATCCAATAGGGTTGCCATACGAAAATTGTAGCAACTGGGCGCCTTGTTGACTTTCCTGCAAGGCTTCCGAGTTTTGAGAGATTTCCCGATATGATTCAATCACTGGCAAAAGGAGAGATCACGCCCAGCGAAAAGCTCAGGCCACAGAAGGGATCACTTCTGCGGCCAGAGTATCATCGGAAAATACGTTCAACAGGCTGAAATCGACTCGCTACTTGGCGACGGCAATCATCAGGCCATCGAGGAAACCTTTCAGTTGTTTGCTGCGCACTGGGTGCTGCAATTTGCGAACAGCCTTGGCTTCAATCTGGCGGACACGTTCACGGGTGACTTTGAAAATGCGGCCCACTTCTTCGAGAGTGTAGGTGTAGCCATCACCCAGGCCGTAACGCAACTTGATGATTTCCCGCTCGCGGTAAGTGAGCGTCTTGAGAACGTTATCAATTTTGTCCTTAAGCATTTCCTGTGTGGCAGCCATCACAGGGCTTTCGGTGTTGTCGTCTTCGATGAAATCACCAAAGTAGCTGTCTTCGCTTTCACCGACAGGCCGATCCAGCGAAATCGGATGACGCGAAATCTTCATGACGCGGCGAGTCTCTTCGAGAGAAACACCAGCGGCTTCAGCGGTTTCTTCGAGGGTTGGTTCGCGACCCATCTCCTGCAGCAGCTTCTTGGCCACTTTACGGAGCTTGGACATCGTTTCGATCATGTGGACTGGAATACGAATCGTGCGGGCCTGATCGGCAATCGCACGGGTAATCGCCTGCCGGATCCACCATGTCGCGTAAGTACTGAATTTGTAGCCCCGGCGATACTCGTACTTATCGACGGCACGCATCAGGCCGGTATTCCCTTCCTGAATGAGATCGAGGAACGAGAGACCACGGTTGCGGTACTTCTTGGCAATCGAAACAACCAGTCGCAGGTTACCACCCGAGAGATCACGCATGGCCTGTTCGTATTTGGCAAAGCGTTCGCGAACTCGTTCGACACGCTGACGAAGTCCTTCGGGCGTTTCGAGCGTCATCATCATCAGATCGTGCAATTCCTTGTGGATATTGGCACGTTCGTCGCGAGCACTCTTGAGATGCTTGAGACTGTCAATCTGACGCTGCAGGTCGCACATCCGGCGGGAGATCTGCTCCAGCCGCTTCATGGTGGGTTGTAGACGCTGAGTTCGCAGGCTGAGTTCTTCAATCAGCTTGACCATCTTGCGGCGACGCTTGAGGTGCTGCTTTTCAGCTTCTTTACGCTCATCGGAAGAGGCATTGGCATCAATCGATTTCTCGAAGTCGCCAATCGCCTGCTTACGGAGGTTTTCAATCGTCTTCAGGTTGTGAGGCATGCGCCCCAGAATCTGGTTCTTCTCTTTGGATTCGGTCACACTGACTTTAATGGTGCGATCGAAAGGCAATTCTCCGCTGTTGACCTTCGAGAGGGTATCGAATGCCATCTTCAGTGCGTAATCGCATTCCAGAAGCTCTTCGCGAAACTGATTGCGAGTCACTTCGATGGTTTTGGCGAGAGAGATTTCCTTCTCACGAGTCAGCAGGGGAATCTCACCCATCTGAGTGAGATACATTCTCACGGGGTCGTCGATCTTCTTCGACTTTTCTTCGACGACAACTTCCTTGCCGTTCTTGGCACGAGTCCGCGGCTTCTTCTTCTCCTCGACAATCATCCCCACCTGGTCATCGGTAACGATCTTGAGACCTTCTTCCCAGATCGATCCCAGCAACTCGTCGAGCTTCTCCGGATTCATCGCTTCATCCGGAAGATAGTCGTTGATCTGTGAATACGTCAGAAAGCCCTGCTTTTTCCCACGAACAATTAACTCATGCAGGCCTTGATCAAGTCGATGCACAGAATTCTCCTCAACTGGTCATGATTCGGGACAAACCCGAATGTTATTTCCAACTTGTGATGCTGAACGACAAACTCTGGAGGTTTTGCCTCCCTCCAGAGAGTTCTCAATTCCACATCATGTGTCATGGATGCCCGACAACCCGTAACCAACACGCTGCAGCAACTTGTCCACTGATTTTTGGAACAAGAGCCACATGCATGCTGCTCAATGTCTGTTTTGCCGAACATCCCCCTCAGACATGACCCATCCCTGGAAAATCGCACCGTGCGTTCATCACACGGTCAAATCAAACGAAATCCTGAAGCAGCAACAGGTTCGATCAATACAAAACACCAGTTTTCGCTGTGGTTGGTTCCGTGAGGATCGAAGCCTGTCGTTAGTGGACTGACAGAAAATCTCTTGTGAGGCCAACCCGTACTCTCTAACTATTGCTTGAGAGAGACCGATCGTTTCATGTCAGCGAATTATGAATCCTCCCTTTCGCACTGTCGGATCGAGTTGAATTGAACTTCTGAATTATGATCTTCACTTTTCCGTCTGTTC
>JAIXUU010000295.1 GCA_027483405.1 Planctomyces sp.
AAGCTCGGATTCAGCAGCTTCTTGCTCAATTGCGCTGCAACGAACCATTTGCGGGCCAGCCACCGCTGGCGGTGACAGTTCGACGACCGCTGGCTCATCATGCCGGCCTGGGTTCTGGTACTCAACTGGCGATGGCGGTGGTTGATGGGTGGGCCCGATTTCTGGGCCTCACGCTGGCGAATGAGGAGATTTTTCGCCTTTCGCGACGCGGGGCGCGGTCATCGATTGGTCAATTTGGCTATTTTTCGGGCGGTTTTCTGGTCGATGCGGGGCACAATCGCCCCACGGATCAGGCGGGTCACAAGCGGGATTCCATCGTCGTTCGGATGGATTTTCCAGAGGAATGGAATTGGTGGCTCATCTCTCCGCAGAATTCGACGGGCTTATCGGGCGAGGCCGAACTGAAGGCGTTCCGCGAGATGTCGCCGATTCCCCAGGCCACGACCGATCGCCTGACGTCGCTGACATTGTTGTCGATTCTCCCGGGAATTCAGTCGCGAAATTTCCAAGAGTTTGCGCGAGGCCTGCACGAATATGGGCAACTTGTGGGCGAGCATTTTGCGGCAGTGCAGGGGAGTGTGTTTTCGTCGCCACTCATGGGAGATCTGGCGAAGCACTTGATCGGAGCAGGGTTGCCGTGTGTGGTGCAATCGTCTTGGGGGCCGACGGTGGCGGTGCCTGTGACGACAGAGATGGAGGAAGAATTTGACGCTGCCTGGAAGAAGTGGCCGCCGCATGAAAGATGCGATCGATTGAGAACGAAAGCGATGAATCACCGGGCTGTTGTATGTCGATGATCGTGCGGAGCCTTTACAACGTGTGAGTCTGGCTTTTTCTGTGAAATCATAGCGCTGTGTTGAATACGAAGACATGCTTGTCCAGAGCGACAAGCATGGCACTTAGTAGTTCTGAAGCAATGTACCAACTCGTAATGAAATCTACATGCAAGCGATCAACACGAACTCAATCATCGTTAACTAATCGCTAATTAAACTGTCCATTCCTCGCCGCTTTGTAGTGATTCTAAACAGAGCAGAGGACGCGCTTCACCTGACCGTAGTGAAACTTTCAATCTCACCGTTTCACACGTGACTTCGCCGGTATCAGTCGTCGCTGATGCAGTTTGAATCAGCTTGCCTTCGCGAAGCTGGTAGAGTTCTAACTGCCAGGGCTGGCGATCAATCAGTAGCAGTTCTCGCGTGCCGACCTGGGCGTAGAAATCGAGCTTCTTGCGAGCCCCATCGCGCGGCGACAAAACCTCTACAGCGAAATCAGGCCCACCGTACCAGTGGGTGTCTCGATCTTCTGCCGGGTTGCCAGGGAGAAAGACGGCCACATCCGGGCAGCGATAGTTGGTTTTCCAATGATCCTGTTGATCGGTAATGTTCGTGCCGGGAAGAACTTTGGCTAGATTCTTTAATGTCAACCTCAGTGCGACTGTGATTGTCCCTACAAACTCTGAGTGATTGATATTTGGAGGTTCATTGATGATGTACCTGCCATTCCAGACTTCATCGTATCGATCCTGCCCGCGCGCACGCCGCTGGCGGATCAGGCGGAGGGCCATCTCAGGATCGTTAATGATGGTGGTCATCTTCTTCTCCTTGCTAGGTCTTCCCAAATCATGGGAGTGAGGGCAGATAAAATGAATCAATCGCCCTGTTAATGACCCGGCAAGATGGGCCTCAGGGTTCTCAGCTTTCCCGATCTGGCTAGTTAGAACTCTCTGGAGGGGTTGTGGGCTGCGCTATGTTGGCCTGCAGTTTTTGAATTTCCCGCCTGAGTGTTTCTTCGGGCACTCCGTTATGACTACCTTCGGGGATCGTGACGAACTGCTTTGCTACCTGAGAGGCTGATCGTTCAGGGGCAGCAGCGAAGAGTCGTTCGGCTTCGAAATAGGGCGTGATGCGGTCGGCTGTTCCATGAAACTGCAGGATCGGCGAGGTCACTTTTCCAATTCGATCAATCGACGGGAATGGGTCCCACACAAAGAGTGGTAAGAGGGGCAGATATGGGTAGTGATAGCGAGCAGTGGCAGGGATGGAAGAGTAAGTCGATTTGAGAATTAATGCCGCTGGTGGTGTTTTGGCTTCAGAGAGTTCGGCTGCCAGGCGAGTGGCCACGCCGCCACCCATGGATTCGCCATAGAGGGTGATCTTTTCGGGTGAGTAGCCGAGTTGTGTGGTTGCGAATTTCCAGATCGCTTGAGCATCGCTGGCGAAATGTTTTTCTGAAGGTGATCCCTGATTCTCGGCATAGCCTCGATAGTCGAAAATCAGAATGTTGTAGCCCAGGCTCAACAGATCGAGGGAGATATCCTGACGATCACTGCGTGTGCCTGAATTTCCGGGAAAGTAGATTAACAGTTGCCTGGCGGGAGAATCAGCCGTGGTGGGCCGCTCGTAATACCAGCCATGGAGAGTGAGTTTGTCGCTGATTTTAATCTTCACATCCTGCACATCGATCAGGCCAGCGCCCGCCAGATGACCGGAAAGGGGGGCTGTTTTTGTGGGATGAAAAATCAGTTGCCGCTGAAAAGTGATGAGCAGCAGATGGATTAGCACATAAGGCACCAGCAGCCAGATCAATACCCGGCGGCCATACAGCCAGAGGAGATTCGTGCGGCGAAATGGCTCTCGTGGAGGAAGTTCAAGCGGCATCTGATGATG
>JAIXUU010000200.1 GCA_027483405.1 Planctomyces sp.
GACAGTCGTCGCACCAATGACGGCATCATCGGTAATCCCTCGAAGAGTTGACCACACTCCCACTTCATTGGCTTCATTGAGTTCATAGCCCGCTTGAAAACGCCACTGGCTGAGAAAATTGCTGTCGTAATACTCCTGATAGAGGAAGTCGTGTCCGGCCCCCCAGTTGATGCCGTTGGACAGTCTCTGAAAGACACCGACCGTTGTAAAGAACTGAGTCCGACCTTCCGTTCCATCAACTGTTTCGAGGACTGCGACT
Source organism: Planctomyces sp. (assembly GCA_027483405.1). Lineage (GTDB taxonomy): Bacteria > Planctomycetota > Planctomycetia > Planctomycetales > Planctomycetaceae > Planctopirus. The sequence continues at coordinate 260 of JAIXUU010000200.1, forward strand.
GCATTACCGGCAGCGACAAAGGCCGTACCAATTTGCGCACCAAGTCCCCAGTCTTCGACTAAGGGAATGCCAAGATTCGCATGGATGCGGCCACCCAGGTTGGCATTCACCCCCAGATCCTGTGGTTGTTTCGCTCCATCAATCCCTGCAAACAGCTGCAGTCGATCCAGCCAGTGCTCTTCGTCGATTGCGAATGGCTCTCGACACCCCGGGACACAAGTGGGCTCGCCATTGGAGAACTCGACTTGCGACAGCTGCAAGATCGCTGGAGGTTCTCCCTCTTCGGAATCAATCATTAAATCTTGCGTTGAAGATTTAACGGTTTGCTGAATCGAAGCATCCGTATGAAAGGGAGCGAAAACGGTATCGGGTGCCGCCAGAGACGCAGTGCCAAAGACCGTAAACGGGCTTTCGTACACCTCGTGATTGGGTCGTGGAGCGCTGGCACAAACCTCGGCTGGAGCCTGGGTCTGAAAAATTGCCAACACGGCTGCACTGGCCCAGAGACCCATCCTGGTCATGCCGATTCATCCTTGCACGGCAGCTTCATGCAGCCGGTGACACAACTATTTGACGCTGATCGAAACAGGTCGCAGTGAGCCATGGCCTGATACATGGCACGATCGAGCGGATTCATTTCCCTACGGCGGTACCCCAAAGTACCACCGGGAGAGTACTTACTCATCGTTTCAAAAGATTGTATCGGCTATCAAACAATTAGGTGATTCACTCAAAGATTACCAAGAAGTTGGTCAATCGCTTCGAGTTGTTGCGTAACGCGCGTTTGCGGGTTTTGTCGATCGATCCAGTGATGCAGCGCATCAACTACCTCGGGGGCGAACGCTGTCCCTGCATCTTTATCCATAATCGAAAGGACTTTTTCGATCGGCATGGCATCTCGATAGGGTCGCTTGGCTGTTAATGCGTCGTAAACATCAGCGACTGCGAGTATGCGATAATGCAAGGGGAGTTCCTCAGTCACCAGACGGCGATGATAGCCTTTCCCATCCATACGTTCGTGGTGTGCTGCCGCCACATCGGCCAGTTGGCAGAATCGTGGTATGTTGAGCAGGATTTTTTCCGAGTAATCCGGGTGCTTACGTATCGCTGCGAACTCCTCATCCGTGGGCTTGCCTGGTTTATCGAGAATCGCATTCGATACTCCGAGTTTCCCCAGATCGTGAAGGAGACCAGCGCGGTATAAATCTCGCTGCATCTCGTCGCTGAAGCCGAGAATCTGTGCGAGGTCGCGCGACAGTTCGGCGACAACGTTTGAGTGATTGAATGTCCATGGGCTCTTGGCATCCACCACGGAAGCAAATGCATAACAGATCTTGTCCATCAAAATGTCATCGACAAGATAGATCTGATCTGGAACTTCCCAGGCAATTGCCAATTCCAGCGCATTTCGAGTTTCAACCTGCTCCCAGAACGCAGTGTCGAGACAAAGTTTGCCGACAATCTGCGATAACTGAGGATCAAACCAGGTACCACTTCGCTCGGACACGATTTCGTGAACTTTTCGCACGCCGCCCAAATGGTAAAAGACCTCAACAGTCTGTGCAATTCCGAGGATCCGGGCCAGAAGAGGAATTTCTTCTCCTTTAAGTCTGTCCGGTTGCCCTTGTCCGTTCCAGTGCTCATCCAGACTCCGAATCGCAAGGGCTGTGGATTCGGAGAATCCCAGATCACGAGCAATCTGAGCACCGCGTTCACAACGTGTTTCGACCAGTTTTCTCGCACCTTCGGGGCCTGTAGCAAACAGGGCGGCAACCTTCAGGATTTTCTGAAATGGCGAAGCTTCAGGGGCCACGTGTGCCCAACTGAAACTGACACTGGCTTGCATTCTCGTCCAGTCGATTGACTTCAGGTCGTGCTTGATCTGCCGTTCATCTGCGCCGAACAGATAGCACATCTTTGCTGCGTTGCTGGAGCAGCCCAAATCCTTCAGCAGCAGTGCATAGTACAGATCCGAAAGCTGGTTTTGTGGCAAGCCCAGCAGTTCAGCAATTTTCATCCCGATAATGCATGAGCGGGCTGCATGTCCCGCTGGCTGACCTTCTGTCAAATCGAGTGCCACAGACAGTGCGGAAATCAGCTCAGACAAACGGAGTTGTCCGGGCTCAACCAGTCGGCTGCCAACCTCAATACCGTCCAGCGACCTCAGATCTATCGACTTGGCTAACGCTGTGGCCATTCGTTCTCGCCCATCACATGGGCCCGAAAGTTCCGCAGACACATATCCACAGATCAGCCAGGCCATGAGTTCATCAGGAGAACCTTACTTTTGGGATTGTCGTCTGTGATGACTTCTGGTGGGAGGAAGTTCATAATCCGCTCAGGCCGGCCACCTTTATCGAATCTGACAGGCTTTCAGGTTTACATGAGGTTTTGCCAGCTCGATAACTTCAAAAACCTGCATATTTTATTGCGAACTTATACAAAAAGGGGCCGATCCCTTTCGAGACCGGCCCCTTCTCCTCGCATGGCATGTTTTCGAGTTGTTCACATGAAAGCAATCGATAGCGACGCGGCTTACTCACCGAGAATTCGCTTGGCGATTCGCTTGAGAGCTTCCGATTCGATCTGGCGGACTCGTTCCCGAGTGAGCCCCATTTCCTCGCCGATCTCTTTCAATGTCTTGGGCTCGGAATCATCCAGGCCAAAACGCAATCTCAAGATTTTCGCTTCACGCTCATCCATCGTTTCGAGCATGGCGTAAACATGTTTGAGATTATCAACATCGAGCAGTTCGTCATCCGGGCCTTTGACCCGCTCATCGGCGACCATGTCCGACATCATCCAGCCCGATTCTTCGTCGTCGGTCTGAGGCGTTGAGCTGTAGAGGTGAATCGCTTTTTTAACGATAGAGAGCTTCTTTTTCGGCAGTCCGAGTTCGATGGCGACTTCTTCCTGCGTAGGCGGCCGCTTGAACTGATCTTCCAGCTTGGCGGTCGCTTTTCGCCACTTGGAAAGGAGTTCCACCATGTATGCTGGAATGCGGATGGTTTTGCCGCAGTTGATCAAGGCGCGTTTGATCGACTGTTTAATCCAGTAGCTGGCATAGGTGCTGAACCGGGTGTTCATGTCCGGGTCGAAACCTTCGACCGCACGAAGCAAGCCCAGATTTCCCTCTTCGATTAAGTCCTGAAGGGGAAGACCTTTACCAACGTAAGCCCGGGCAATATTGACCACCAGGCGGAGATTGGCGCGAACCATGCGGTCACGGGCCTCTTTCTCGCCATTGGCAATCCGATTGGCCAGCTCCCGCTCATCGCGAGCCGTCAGCAGGGCTGTCTCGTTGATTTCCCGAAGATATGTTTCGAGAGGCGTCTGAACTGCTGAACTGCCGCTGGCGATACTGCCACCATTGTCATCAAGAAACGAAAGACTCAAAGATTTTGACATTTTTTAGGGCTCTGCCGCTGAGGGTGTCAGGGGATGGCACGTTGTCGGCAGACTGCTCTCAGGCTGCCACTCGGTGTCGCAGAGCGCTGGAATTGAGTCCCACTGCATTCAAACAGGCACAGCCCCGAATCATCCGGCGGCTTGCGGCCCCTCATGTCGCAGATCTGAGTTCATCAGATCGACCCTCGACATGGGCCAGCTTTGTCATCCTGTTCGCTTCCAACACTGATCGACGCTTTGTCTGCCTATGTATATCGACAGGAGGGGGGGAGAATTCGCGGTCTTCTCTCGAAAAATGGCTGTTCCGGTTAGTGAAACCAGGCAAGAGAGCTAGTCGTGCGGGGCGTAAGGGACGTGCGGGCGCGCCGTCAAATTCTTCGCACATTTCGTAATCGCGCGACTTGACAATGTGTCAATCGTGAGCCTCCTGCATTCGCAGACACGTCTGTGGCGTTGTCGAAACGTTTCAACATCTTTGCAACGGACAATCGCGCAGGCATCAAGGCTCAAGTTGATTTCACAAGTCCAAACCAATGAGCATCCGTCGTGCCGTATTGTCGAAATCACCGGGATCAACCAAGGCTTGAAAGAATCAATATCTTCAGTAACCGTCATAATCGGAAAATCACTGAGAAACGGTGTCATGTGCGCAGTAGCACCTCCAGTGTCCTCCAGCTCAGCCAATAAGCAGAGTCTGTGATGATCTGGAAACTGAAACGGAATGCCGAGGACGGTTATGCCATCCGAAGGGCTCTTCTAAGAAATGTGATGAAAAATGATCTGCTGATCTGGTTTCTCCCTGCCGTGATGCTTGGCACTCAGTAGCTGCTTATGGACTTACGTCCTGTCTAATGGTGCTTCATTGCAGGGTTGGAACTCCTTCGAGCAACCAACCAAAGTCTCATCCCGATTGCCCTGCAACAGATGAAGATAGGCACAAAATTGCAAAAAAGGGAAAGGCCCGCTGCAAGCATGTTGCAGCGAGCCTTTGTGATTCAGGATGATTTGGAAACGGATTGAAGTTATTCCGCCTTGGGTTTAATCCCCGCAAGGTCGAAATTGATGACATTTTCCCCACTGATCACTGCGGCGGATTTTTCAGGGAGGTACATCACCGGAGGTGGCACAGGCTTCGATTCATCGGTCGAAAGCTCTTCAATGACGATTTTGACCTTACTCATACCGACAGGCGCCCCTTTGAGGCCACCTGTGTATGTCAAACTGTATTCCCCTTGATCGTTAGTACGACCAGTGGCAGCCGCACCACTTTTTTCTCCCTCGGGAGTGAATACGACAGTCGCATTGGTAACTGGGGTGGTTCCCTTGCTGATTACTCCAGTCACTTGTCCCAGATCTGGCGTATCGGAGGCTCCTGAACAACCCACCAAAACCAAGGACACAAGTAACGGGCAAATGCAGCAGAACGTTCGAGCAGACACTTTTTTTAGAACTCCTTGAGACAGAAAAGGCGTTTGGATCTGATGATCTCTCTCAGTGGTGAAGGTCGACAGGAGATCCACGCTATTGAGATGCGGAAATGCAAATCAGCCGCCAGCAATGAGAAGGGATTGATTGCAATTGGCAATCAATCCCCCAGTTCTTCCAGGCGAATTCAAGACTGATTAAAACTCACCTGAAACCCAGCTATCGTTGCGGCGACAGATACCATCGACAACCACAGTTCCCACATTCTCAGAAATGAATCGCACTGAACCATCGGCCATCAGAAAGTGAGCACCGCCGGTATGTTCCGAGTTGAACGTTGAATGCAACAGTCCACCACTGTCTGAAGGACCATAATTGTTGACACCAACGATGTTCGAGGTAGGAACATCCCAATTAATCAGAGCGGGAGAGCGGGGAGAAGTGTAGCCACCAATTCGAGAGAAGAGGTCGTTACCAGCAGACCAGGCGCCACCGCGATGATTGGATGAGCGATAGTCGAGAGGAGTTGTACCACCAGTCTGACGCATGGCTTTTCCCTGTTCAGAAACCATGGCAGTATTCGATGTCCCATCGACGACCTTGGCAATGGTCACGGGATTAATCATCGCACCGTAAGGAACGCTGTAGCCTGGGAAGGGATTGGTGAAGAATGCCTGATCGACCGATGGGACAAGAATTCCGTTACCAACCATCTGGCCATAGCCTGTCCAGACGGCTTGAGTACGGGCATCCCCGGCTGTGTTGTAGGCACCACAGATGCCCACATAGTTTGTAATCTGCACAGTGATGGAGGTGACTGCAGAAGCTCCCGGGAGTGCACGAGTGTTGGCCGTTGTTGCTGAAGTACGACTGGTCGGCAGCGTGCTGGAAGGACAATTGAGTCCTGGCACCATCAGCCCATTCTTCACTTCCCAGCTACGATCTGCTCCGGAGGTTCCGTGAAAGTCAGATCCTGAAAAAACCATGCGATTGAATGCAGGTGCCTGATCCATCATGGGTAAGACGCGTACGAACCACGAGCAAGACTTATTGAGATTGGCCCCTGATCCTTCAGGCATAAAGGCAGCAATCGGGAACATTCCAGCCACGTCATGATAATTGTGAATCGCCAATCCCAACTGCTTCAAATTGTTGCGGCACTGTGTGCGGCGAGCCGCTTCGCGGGCCTGCTGAACGGCAGGCAAAAGCAGGGCAATCAAAATCGCAATGATGGCAATCACGACCAGCAACTCGATCAACGTAAATCCATTTTTCCGTTGCATTACAATTCTCTTTCAAACAGGTAATAAGAACTCCAAAAACAAAAGCTCGGAGCAATGAATAGCAAGCACAGCGAATATTGTGCCATGCTTCTCGTGATAACATCGTCTATAACATTGATTGATCATGCACACACAACTCATCGTATTAAACGACTTAGGTTGACGAATAATTGAAAATACCTACATCATGAATCACCGATTCACTTGATCATATGCACCTGAAAATTCTTCTGGATTCTGTCTCTCATCAAGCACTGCCGTTAATCGATTGCGTGATAATTGGGCATGACAACTGCTGACTGCGCAGCATTGAAACAACCACGATTCCATAAACAAAAAGGCCGTCCGACAACCTGGAAGTTGTCGGACGGCCTTTGAGATCAACACTGCTGTTGTCGAGGAAAATCGCCTTGTGGCGGATTAACCTTCAGTCGACCCTGTATCGCCACCCATACTGAAGAGTGGGCCGGCTGCCCCTTCGGTACCACCCTTGAGTTCAGCACGCGGCTTAGGTGCTGCGGCTGCCTGTTCGGCTGGTTTGCTCTCTTCGGTCGGCAATTCGCCACTGGTCTTACGGCTCAGGCCGATCTTACGATCGACTGGGTCGATTCGCAGAATACGAACTTCTAATTCGTCGCCCACCTTCACGAAGGTTTCCGGGTTCTCGATCTTCTGATCGGCCAGCTCGGAAACGTGGAGGAGACCTTCGAGTTCTGATTCCAGTTCCACAAAGACACCAAAGTTGGTGATCTTCGTCACCTTGCCGGTGACAACTTCACCAGGCTGGTACTTCGTGGGGATACGGTTTTCCCATGGATCTTCGTCAAGCTGCTTCAGACCCAGGGCAATTCGCTTCCGCTCTTCGTCGACCGAGATCACCTGGCACTTGAGCAGATCGCCCTTCTTGAGCATTTCGTTGGCGTGCGAAATCTTGCGTGTCCAGGACATATCGCTGACATGCAAAAGACCATCGACACCCTCTTCGAGCTCGATGAAAGCACCGTAATTGGTGAGGTTGCGAACAGTTCCCTCGACAATCGTACCTGGTGGGTACTTGGCAGAAACCTGATCCCAGGGATTGGGCATAGCCTGCTTCATCCCCAGCGAAATTTCCTGCTTGTCTTTGTTGATATTCAGCACAACCACTTCGACTTCGTCGCCTGGGTTCACCAGTTCCGATGGGTGATTGACGCGCTTCGTCCACGACATTTCGCTGATGTGCACGAGGCCTTCGATGCCGTCTTCTAGCTTGACGAATGCGCCGTAGCTCATCACGTTGACAACATCGCCCTTGATTTTCGTGCCAACCGGGTACTTGGTTTCGACATCGTCCCAGGGGCTCTTGTCCTTCTGCTTCAGGCCGAGAGCGATCTTTTCGCGATCCCGGTCGATGTGCAGGATCATCACTTCGACTTCGTCGTCAATCTTGACCATTTCACTTGGGTGACCAATGCGGCCCCAGCTCATATCTGTGATGTGCAGCAGACCATCGATGCCGCCGAGGTCAACGAACGCACCGAAGTCGGCGATGTTCTTGACAGTACCACGGCGAATTTCGCCTTCTTTCAGATCGGCAAGCAGAGTCTTCTTCATCTTCTCGCGCTGCTCTTCAATCAGGCGGCGGCGAGAGACCACAATGTTTCGGCGCTGTTCATCGATCTTGAGAATGAGGCACTCGATCGAGCGGCCCTTGTATGAGTCAAGATCGTGTGGGCGACGGATATCCACCTGAGAAGCAGGCAGGAAGACGTTGACGCCAATGTTGACGAGCAGACCGCCCTTGATCTTGCGAACGACTTCGCCCTTGACGACGTCGCCTTCTTTGTGCTCGCGAATGACCTTTTCCCACTCACGGATCCGATCGGCTTTCTTCTTGGAAAGCATAATCAGACCGAATTCATCCTCGATTTCTTCGAGGAGCACGGCAATGCGCATGCCGGGAATTGGCTGTTCGTCTTCATCCGACCATTCGTCGCGGGGAACAATCCCTTCGCTTTTGTAGCCGATATCGATGAGAACTTCGTCGCCTTCGATGCGGATCACAGTCCCTTCGATGATCGAATTGACATCGTAGGTTTCGCCGTGAGGCGTGTAGAGGGCATCAATTTCTTCTTGATCCAGGCCAGCATCTTCAAGGCCGAGCGAGGCGGCAAATGCCTGATCCAGTTCGTCGTCGCTGATGGAATATTCGCGAAGCAGATGACGGTCAACCATGCGTTTTCAATCCTGACTGCACGACTCAAAATCTGGCATAACTTCCGATTTCGGAATGACTTATGCTGTATAGAAAGTCGGCGGCGGACGCCTTGCCAGCTCCTCAGCAAAGCATCCTCTTCTCAAAAATGGAGGAGGTGCGGGGCGACCGGGCACACTGCCCGAAATCCAGACCCGATGGAGCGAACCCGGATTTTAGTCACAAACGGACTTTTTTGAAAAGTCTGGAGGCGACGCAATTCCCTACAAAACCGAGAGTTCGGCCAAAAAGCACTCCTGTTTCCGGCAAAGATGCCTCTGCCGGACAAAGGTTTCAGCTTTCAAACTTCCGCCGAAGGTGACCAACCGGGTTTGGGAAAATGATGAATGACGCCCGGAGTGAGAGCTTGCAATTCGAGAACCCGGGACAGGGCAGCATCCACATCTCTCTGCTGCGTATAAACTTCCAGCCCGAATCGTGTCTCATAGCTGGTTCCGGGAGCCAGCAGGGGCAAACGGCCTTGCTCTCGCTCAAAACTGTGGAAGTTCGGGAAGTTCACACTCGGCTCAATTCCGGTCACATACCCCGTCGAAACGTCACAGGTGTTTTTCCAAACCGTCAGCCACGGGAGACTCTGTTTGTCAAATTTGACCGCCAGAGCCAATGGCCCCGTGTTACCTGTCGGGGGAGCCAACACAGCAAGCGATTGACCTTGTTCGTCCGCAATCGGGTCAAAGTAATAGGCTTCCTCGGCATAACCGGGGGTAGGAGGCAGGTAGGTCTGCCATGTCGAAATTCCCTTCGCAGCCTGAGCATCCCGCGGTGCCAATGCGCGAAAAGGGATATGAACCTGCGAGCCCTGCTGCAGAAACGGCTCACCGATATTCAGGTGGTAAAGCATGGAAAGCGGTGCTTCATGGCCGCCAAGATTCGTCATCCGATCACAAATCTCGATGCCCGCCAGATTCGAGCGTAATGTGTACGTCGTTTCGAGCCGGAAACAGTCACCGAACATCGACTGCTCTTCCACCACTCCGATCACCTGAATCTGCTGTTTAGATGCAGAGATCTCTACGCGTAGATGATGCGCCGGTAGATTCGCGACACGCCCATGCAAGGTGATGGATTTGCCAGCATCGTTGCCGGGAGGCCCATTGAACCCCATACCACAACGACACAAAAGCTCGTTGAATCCATGCAGCCAACCCAGACCTCCACGATCCTGCAGGGCCACATACGCGGGGTGAACAGGTCTCGATACGGGTGAATTCCACTGGAGTGGAAACCCGGAAACCGTTCCTTTCCACAATCCCATGCCCCGAGTGGGGAGAATTTCAAATGAGACATCCCCGAGTTGCACAGACAGAACATCGACGCCAGCGGAAACCCCTGTTTTTAATGTGTCAAATCTGATTGACCAAGGCTGTCCCCAGGCGGGTCCCGCATCATCCGATGTCGAATTCAGATGAACCGGAGCAGCGTGCCGGTTGGTGGTTTCATCAATCAGCAGGATTGTCTTTTCATTCATAACTCACTCGATCTCCGGGGAGTAGACTCAAGTTCTCTCATCAGCGAACAACGTTTTGCACGGTGAAACATGGTAGCAAAGTGATGTTCATCCCGTGAAACAGTCTGTTCAGTTTCGCTGGCCTCAGATGATTTTGTCAGAGACTTTTTTAAGGGAAGGGGACTACGCACTGGCAAGCGGCACCATTCCCGATCATGATCATGCCTATTGCTTTGCAGCCATTTTGCAAGTTCAGCGATCTGTGCAGAAGGGAAGAACCCGGGATGAATCTGACGGAAGTGGAAGTCGAGAAACGACCTTACAGCCCAGAGTGGTTCGAGGAAGTTCGTCGCCAACTGGGTGATATCGTCTGTCGACAACTGGGCATCTACGCCGTTGCCGATGACATCCTGCTGAGTGTCGTGATCCCGATTTACAACGAGAAAGATTCTTTCAAAGTTCTTCTCGACCGGGTGAAAGCCGTCCCCATCCGCAAGGAGATCGTCCTGATCGACGATTGCAGTAAAGATGGCACTCGAGATCAACTGAAGGAACTTGAAGCCGAACTGGCTCAAAGCCCACCCGATGAGTTGAATAAACTGGTCTTCGCCTATCATTAGCCAAGCAATGATCTAGCTCCAGCGCACACACCAGAGAAAATAAGAAATCCAGAGCACTGGAAATTCTACGATTTCGACCTTGACGCTGTTAGAGAAGAAATAGCTAAAGATATCGCTTTTGCTAGAAATCTGTCGATTGAAGAATTTAAAAACAAAGAAGAATTCCATTAAATGCTTATTGAGCACTAGCAACGCTAGATTAAGTTCCCTCCTGTCGGTACTTACGATCCCATGTCTCCAAAAACTCAGATCGATCATGACTTTTCTAAACCTTAGGGTAGATATAAAGAAGCAGTAGAAGATATCATCGGGTTAGATGTTGATAAAGAAGGTGATGTCCTTATTCTAAGTCCTAAGAAACCTGAGAAAAGGTTGCCTGATATCAATTTTGATAAGTAGATTGGAAGGCGTGACAATGAACATGACATTGAACTTAATATTGGCGAGGAACTAATTATTGAGCCTAACTTGGATGCAATCAGGAAGAGAAAACCTTACTTCGTGACTGATTTCAATAAGCAAATAGGTAGAAATGACAACATAGATATTACAGCAGATGAATACTTTATAAATGCTGGCACTGAAGAGGAAAAATTGGACAACCCCGGGAGAAAATCAACCGTTGCCTACGACTTCGGCAAGCCTAAGAAGAGAGACGAGGATAAATTGGACGGTATTGAGATCTTGCAGCCGGACGTGCTTGTAGTCGACCCGGAGCTGCTCCCTAAGAAAATCAAGGGAAATGTCAAATTTCACGAGGGCGAGAGGTTCCCTCAAGATAAGGACTTTGATCCCATGAAGAACATGAGACCGCCTAATACTGAGATGAGGATCGATCCGAAGAAAGGGATTGATGCGACTAGGCCCAAAGTGGGGAAGGAATAGACATTCGCTAAAGCTGGTAAGAATAAGATGAGTATCAAATAAGAACAAGAGAAATATTAGAAGTCAATTGCTACTACTAAAGAAGCAAAGAATAAATATCAGGTTGCAGAAGTGTTCAATAACGGAAAAACAGATATCAAACCTAAAAAGAAGCCAGGTCTTCCAACAGTCAATAGA
>JAIXUU010000294.1 GCA_027483405.1 Planctomyces sp.
TCGCTCATAGGTTCTGGGGCAAGTACTCTGGCCACTCGCAAAGAGCGGCGAAGGATCAATCAGTCAAGAATACCCGCAGGAATCCTTTTTGGCGAATCGACCACTGGAAAAATTTTCTGCGAATCCCTTCACCCGGCGATCTGTTGTGGAAATCAACCCGAAAAACCTTCTCCATTACGGATTCCAATAAACGTCCGCGCGGCGGGTGGCTGGGGTTGAGCGTCTTCGCGAACCCCCAGATAGTGCCGAAGATCGCTGGGGGTTCGAAGACTCAACCCCAGCCACCCCATACCAGGGATCGCAGTTGATTTTTGGAATCCAAATCAGTTATTGAGCTTAAGTATGTTGATGGCCCCGACTCCATTGTCGTTTAAGTAACTCAACAGATCGCTCTCTATGCTGCATCGCTGGCGGAATTGGCTGGGTAGAAAACTGCCGGCGATTGGATCTCGTTTCTTCGATTCCATCCTGTGGGAGTTTCCAGCCCGGTCAAAAGACGGTGGTCTTTCAAGCGGTGATCGACCAGCAGCACTCACCTTTGATGACGGGCCACATCCAGAGAGCACGCCTCAGATACTGAAGCTTCTCGCCAGGAAGAACCTCTTCGCAACGTTCTTTGTTTGCGGTGAACGTGCTCAGGCGCACCCTGAATTGATCCGTGCCATCATCGATCATGGCCATCATCTTGGCAACCATTCCTACGGTCATCCCGATGCCTGGAAGCTTTCTTCCAGCCACATCATTGCAGACCTTGATCGATCGGCAGCCGTCATTGAGCAGATCAGTGGTCAGCCACTTTTGTGGTATCGCCCGCCATACGGCCATTTTACGATGGCCACCATTCGCTGGGCCAGAAGATCCCAGCAACGGATCGTGATGTGGAACCATCTCCCTCCGGATTACGACATCCGCCTGCCTCATGCCGAAATCATTCGACTGGGGCGAAGTGCGCTTCCTCAAAATCCTTTGATTTGCCTGCACGATAATGCAGCGACAGCTGAGACGGGACGCTGCGATGCAGTCCTTGCTCAGCTGATCGATTATTGGCAGGAGGCAGGGCTTCAATTCTGTCTGTTGCCCCGAGAGGCAGCGTTTCGCCAATCCATAACTTCATCGGAAGTGACACTTCAATCAGGTGGCCAGACCACGTGATCCGCAAAAGTTATCGAAAGCAGCCGACAAGTGTCGGATCATCCCGCATGGTGCTTAGCAGTTTTTCCTGATTTCCAGGAGTATTGAGTAGCGAAAAGTAGTGGGGCTTGATCGACGGTGCTTTCTGAATGGCGGCACGCCATTCTTCCCCGTCGAACGGATCTTCTCGCACCAGATCAAGAAACCCGGTTTCAGTCAACAACTTTCGAATTTCCTCTGTGTGTTGGCCAATGATGGTCGACATCAGATAGGTCGCCATCCCCACCTGCACGCCATGCAACCTTGGTCTTTGAGAAATCTCGTCGAGTGCATGCGAAATGAGATGTTCACTCCCACTGGCAGGTCTTGATGTGCCACTGATTTCCATGGAGATTCCGCCGAGCATTAAAGCCGTCGCCAGCAGACGGATACCGTCCAGATCGTGGGTGGGTCTGGAAAGAAACTGCCGCACAGTCGCATCCGAGAGGAGCGCAGCCAGATCGTTGACAGGTTCACCCTGGGCATGAAACGCAGCCTTCCACTCGTAGACGGCAGTAAACTTGGCAATCAGATCTCCAACGCCAGAGAGCCACAAAGAGCGTGGAGCATCCAGACAGACCTGCGTATCGACAACAACCCCAAAGGGCAGGCGGGCTCCTATTGATTTTCGATGCCCGTCGAGTGTCAGGCTGGCCTGAGGGCTACAGAAACCATCGTTCGACAACGATGTCGGGACAGCGATGTAGGGTCGATTCGCCAGATGAGCCACGAACTTCGCCACATCCAGGGCTTTGCCACCGCCCACACCAACGACCGCTTGGACGTCAGCCGGAAGTCGCCCCAGCAATCGCAAGGCATTCTCGATGGTCGAATCCGAGACCTCTTCGCGATCACGAATGGCAACGCCCTTAGTCTCTAAAGATCTTGTGACTTCATCGAGAATCGGGGCTTGCATTCCCGTGCTGCTGAAGAGAGCGATCTCCCGGAATTCTTCTCTGGTCAGATAGATTCCCAGCCGGCTCATTGCACCGGGCTTAATTCGCAGTAATGCAGGAAGTGAAATTGTGGGAACCAGCATAATCTAACTCTGGCTATCTGATGAATGAGATCGCGGAGTGAATGATCGTTAGAAATCAGGAGAGTTTTGCTCAGGAGGCCCCAGAAAGCGGCCTCCATCGACTCGCAGAGTTTCACCGGTGACAAAATCGGTCCCCTCCAGCAGATAGAGTACCGCATGGTTGACATCGGCCGGAGACCCGATCTGTTCAAGAGCACCACTTTTTCGGATGGCATCGAGACTTTCTTCCGAGAGTCCTGGCGGTGGCAAGACTGTCCCCGGAGCAATCGCATTAACAGTAATCGAGGGAGCCAGTTCGACGGCTAGAGCCTTGGTGAACGCAGCCAGGCCACCTTTGGCTGCCAGATAGGGCAGGTAATCCCGGTAAGGTCGATCCAGTGCCCAATCCGTGAAATGAATAATCTTCCCGCGTAGCGAATAGCCCGACGCTGACTCGATCAATGGTTGCGACAACATCTGCTTCGCCACTTCCGTCGCGGTGTAGTACGGAGCTCGCAGGTTCGAATCGAGCATGTCATCAAAATCGGATGGTTCCAGACTGGCAAACGGTGTACGCGTGTAAATGCTCGTCAGATTAACCAGGATGTCAATGCGCCCGAATTGCTCCACAACTTGAGCGACAACCCGCTGGTTATCCTGCAATTGGCGGAGATCAGCCTGAATTGAACACGTCTTAACACCGGACATTTCACAGGCTGCGAGAGCTTGACGGACAGCCTGTTCATTCTGATACCAGGTCATCGCGATCTGCGAACCACGTCCGGCGAGCAGTTTTGCCAGATGTGCTCCCAGCCTGCGGCCACCCGTAATCAACACAACTCGATTTTGCAGATTCATAGTTCACTTTCCAATCGCCACCAGCAGCAGGTTCTGCCGAAGTGAGTCGTTCAATTGCAATTGCCCCAAAACCCACTTTTCGAGATAAGTCCATACCCCAGTATTCTTATCCCTTCGTCTACCTCCTGTCTCATTTGCCAGCTATTCCCGCCAATTCGTGGTTATCGATCTGGCCTAAGCCCATCAACAGGTGCATCCCTCATGTCTGCCTCCTCTTCAATGGCAAAAATGCTGTTTGGACTGCGATTTGTGCATCAAACACTTGGTGTTTTGATTTTCACTCTCGTCACTCAGCTTCCCGCCCAGGAGTTGCGAGTCTATACAACCGTTCGCGATATTCGACTTGATTCTTCGGACAAGGCGCCCGTTGTGGCCCGCAGTTTAACGCTCTTTCATGCTGGCAAATCGTACGATTTCATCGAAGGGGCTCAAGAAGTCACCATCTATGAGCCCGCGAAGAAACATTTCGTTATCCTTGCGTTGTCGCGAAATCTCATGACGGAAGTCTCTCAGGACGAGATCCGGCACTTTCTCTCACTCGCTGAGACAGAGGCACAGAAAGTCATTCAGTCCCTGGAGAAACAGGAGTCGCCCACATCCCGAGCAGCGGCTGAATGCCTGACCTTTCAATTGAACCCTGATTTCGCCACGGAATTTGATGAAGCTTCGCAGACTCTCAAACTCAGTTCAAAGGGAGTGCAGTACCGTGTGAAGACCAGTTCTCAGGCTGCTCCGGAACTGATGGAAACCTATTTGAAGTTCGCCGATTCCACAGCCCAGTTGAATTCGGTCCTCTATCCGCGAGCATTGCTTCCTGCTCCCAGGCTGCTCGTAAACGAGCAGTTAAGAAGTCGATCGCTAATGCCCATGGTCGTCGAGCTTGAAATTACCGACGGTCAGCCCATTCATTGGCGGGCCGAACATGAAATTTCCTCTCGATTCGCTCGCCTGGATCGGGAGTACATCCATCACTGGGAATCAAAGATCAAAAATGGCTCGCTGCGCAATGTTCCCTTCCGCCAATTTCAGCAGGAACACCTCGCGCCAATCTCCACTTCGAAGCGGTAAGTGAGCCAGGTGAGAGATACATCCCATGGGAATTTCTCACGACCAACGTGGACGAATGACGTGATCATCCAAGACTCTCTCAAAAAGAGACAAAGTCTTCATGACCGATGATTGTCTGCTTGATGACGCTCATTTTGCGGTTCTAGGTGCAAATCCTCATACAAAATGAGAGTTGGGCTAGATTCTTCATCACAATCGCTATCTTTGTCAGCTTACGCACAAATGGGTCTTGCCAGCACCTCTCTGAGACACGATCCCACCTTTCTCGCTTGATGAATAAACCTCTGTGGGGCATTCATTTACGTCGTTTTGTCATCGACGCAACCACCCGTGGCGATGTACCGCAACATCTCGACATGTGTTTTTGCACGTTCACTCAGTCTTTACGAACAACATTTTGACCAAGAGTCAATGGGTCGGAATCAGGGTAATCTTCAGGCAAAGGCGGCACGACGTAGGACATGAACTAACTTTTCGGTGATGACTTATTGGCATCGCCTCATCGGAAAGCTTGGATTCTATGGCTACGATCTCTATCGAACACTCAAATCCACTGGCAACACAGAAAGATCTTGCCTGGGGTATCGAGTCGATCAACCGCACCTCGCCGGAAAGCGATCAAGCCGTTACCTCTCTACTTGAGGAAATGGCAGCGGCCACTGGTTTGCCGTCATTCGTCTGGATACCGTGCCGACGCTACTGGAAAAGCGAGACATCAATCCCTTCCTGGTTAACTCTCTCTCCAACATTGGTCGACCGATTTCTGTATGCCAACGGTTCCACGCTGGTTGATCTGGGGCCATCCATCCGGTTCATTGGATTTCCAGTGACTCTACCGACAGGAGAGGTGGCCATACTCGGCTCCGTCGCGCGGGAAGGTGCAGCCAATGCTCCAGCAGAATGGATAATGGCTGCGACAGATGCTGGTTGGTCACAGGCCGAACTGACTCAATTTGTCGAGTCACTGCTTTGTATTCCGCGCCCTACACTGGAGCGTCTGTGTGCTCTGGCTGGTCGCCATTTTTCTTCGATGCGCACCGTTGATCGTCTCGACGATGAATTGCAGCAACTCACTTCACAGATTGAATACACATTCGAAGAAATCAGCCTGCTGCATAGCCTGACACAACGCTTACAACTCTCTCGCTCACCTTTAGAACTGGCAAATCATTGCCTGGCACGCCTGCATTCATTGATTCCCGCAGCAGGGAACGCCATCTGGATGCAGGTCGATCACGACAGACATCATTTCTCGGTTGAGGGGCATCTTCCACTTGATGAGTTCCAACTCGCCAGGCTGACATCCCGTTTTGAAGAGCATGACTGGTCGCGGCCACTGGTCAAAAACAATCTCGCAAAAACTTTGCTGGGTGCCGACTTTCCGGGTCTGCAAAACTTCATTCTTGTCCCGATTGGAGAAGCTCCTTTCCGCCGAGGCTGGATCGTCAGTTGCAATCTTTCTGAAGACAAAGAATACGGCTCTGTCGAAGCAAGCCTGCTGGGTTCGATTGGTACCATTCTCGGGACGCATCTCCGCAATATTGAACTTTATCGCGAGCATCAGTCTCTGGTGATCAGCTTTGTTCGTTCATTGGTGCAAACGCTCGACGCCAAAGACCCTTACACTCGTGGCCACAGTGAGCGTGTCGCACTGATTGCCAGACGGCTCGGTCAGGAACTCAGGCTGCCCGCTGATGATCTCGAAGACATTTACATGTCCAGCATGCTGCATGACATCGGCAAGATTGGTGTCGATGACCGGATCCTCCGTAAACCCGATCAGTTGACCCCGGAAGAGTTCCGGGCAATTCAACAGCATCCGATGATTGGCTATCGCATTCTCAAACAACTCAAGAATCTGCAACATATTCTTCCGGGGGTGCGCAGCCATCATGAAGCCTTCAATGGCAAAGGCTATCCGGACTGTCTTAAGGGAGAAGAAATTCCTTTGATGGCCCGCATTATTGCTGTTGCCGACAGCTACGATGCGATGTGCAGTGACCGCCCTTATCGCAAAGGGATGCCCCTGGAACGTTTGGAAGAAATCTTCCGCAGAGGCTCAGGTCTCCAGTGGGATCCCAATGTGATTGATGCGTATTTTGCCGCCCGCGAAGACATTTCGGAAATTTGTCGAGCCTATTCGCCCACAGGGGCAGATCTACTGGCCGAGTTGCCCATCGAGACCATGGCACGCCGGTTTCTTTAATGAGGCAAACTCAGGAAGCCAGCCAGCGTCCACAGGCAATCATCATTGCCACTTACTGACCCATTTGATTTCTGGCAGAGACAGTGCCATCCTTCCATGAGAAAGCTTGTGGTTCTGCAGCGGTATTGTGCTGCCAGATACCCTCGTTGTGGCTTTGCTCGATGGTGTGGATGCCTGTATGGCTGACTCAGTTCTCGTGAACGATCTCTCCGGTGTTGAACTGGCGAACATCCGCATCATGACCGGCTTGACTGCCGCATGGTTTGTGGCTTTGGGTGCCTCACTGGGGAGTTTCCTGAACGTTGTCGTCTATCGCCTTCCGCTGGGAAAATCACTCTGGCGCTCCCCTTCGGCATGTCCTCACTGCGGGACTCGGATTCGCTCAAGTGATAACATCCCCGTCCTGGGCTGGATCAGATTATTCGGCAAATGCCGGTCTTGCCAATGGCCGATTCCCGTCCGATATCCACTGGTGGAATTGGTCGTAGCTCTACAGTTTCTCGTCGTGCTATTCGCCACTGTGATCTCCGGTGGAAAATCTCTTCCCAATCGACCACCAGATCATTACGCGGGCGTCGTCTGGACAGTCTGGTATGCGAAGTACCCAGATCTACTCCAGATTTTCGGGTTTCATTCCCTGGGGTTGTACCTCCTGCTGGCCATTTGCCTCATGGGCTGGGATGGGCGACGAATACCACAAAAATTTGTCTCCTTTTGCCTGGCGATAATGGGACTTTACGCCTTCATTTTCCCGGCTGTTTATCCGCAGGCCAATCTCATTTTGACATTCTCGGGTTTCAGTTGGGATGACCGCTTCTGGGCGTTAGGAACCGCTCTGGGTGGTTGGTTCGTGGGAGGTGCTCTCGGTGCGATTCAGGTCTCGGGGAGGATTTCCCAGTCGATCCCTTGCCTGCATTCCGGCTGGATATTCGCCATGGGGCTGGCTGGAGCGATCTTTGGCTGGAAGGCGGCTCTCGCTCTCTCAATCGTGCTGATTCCCTGTTGGTTACTGCTGGCTCTCTGGAGCCATCTGGCGAATGCCAATCAAATCCACTGGATCTGGCTGACGTTGCCCGCCTTCTCAACCCTGTTGGCCGTCAATTGGAAAGCGATTGACCAATGGATTTCAATGCTCGTGGCGGAGCATCTCTGGTGGGTTCAATTGTCCGTGCTTCTCATCAGCGGCATGATTGCCAGAATTCCTGTCCCCTCCCGAATTCAGCCATCTGTTGCTAATGAACCTCCGCCTGTCGATACACCTGCGGATGCTCCCGCAGAGTCGCAGACTCCTTCTCTCGAATGAAGTTCACATCCGATGTTCTCACGATTGGCCAGGTATCAGACCTGGCGCACATTTTTGATCATCACTTTAGCAACCGTGGCCACACTGGTGCTGATGATTGCGATTGCGACCAGTCTGCCGAAACAGTGGAGACTGCTCGGGCTCTATTGGCCAATCGTTGGTGGCACCAGTGTCCTCTTATGCCGATGGTTTGAAATTGCGCTCGAACGTGCCTGGAGTTCCACGTCAACAGCCACCGAGATCGATCCAGCCTCCACCAAAAACTCTCCCTCAAAACCACTTCTCATCCGTCAGTTGTTGAGGCCGGCATTACTCAGCATGCTGACAGTTATCTTCGGGCTACTGGTGGATACTTATAAACAACCCGAGGATCGACAGAACCTCAACCCTTTCCGCGGGGCTCGACTGACTCAAGAGCAGCGAGCAGCACTGCCCGACGATATGCTCGACCTCTTTGAAAATCCCGGCTGGCAACGACGCACCCAAAGATTTTTTTTGCACTCTTTTCCTGAATATCTGATGATACGAGCAGGACTAAAGAGCCAACTGTCGGCCAATCTTTTGCTTCTCTGGGAGATCATTGCAGCCGGTGCGCTGGGAGCTTTTGTTGCCAGATTCCATGAACAGCAGTTGGCATTCGAAGCCAGGCTCCGTCAAGAGGAAACTCAAACGCAAGATTGAAAATTATCGCTTTCAAATCTTCGCACCGGGAAATTGTCGAAATTCATGTAATGCCCTATCTTGTCATTTCCAGCAATTCAATCGTTCACGTAGCAGATCGAGACCACACGTGATTGTCGGAATGGGAACAAGCCTGTGTGAGACGATTCGCATTGGCCGCCTGATTGAGCGGCACGGAGAGCGTTTTCTTAACCGCATTTACACCCCAGCCGAGATCATTGCCTGCCGTGAGCGAACCGAGTATCTGCAGCAATTCACCATGTACTGGGCGATCAAAGATGCGACTGTCCGGGCCATTGGGCCTTATGCGGGGCCCGGTTTGAGTTGGCGGGAAGTGCTGGTTCAGGAAGATGGCAATTATCGATTCGAAATCGTTCTTCGCGGTGAATTGGCTCTGGTGGCCGACCGCATGAAGATTGGCAAGATCATGGTTTCAGCCGCTCATTGCCGCACCATGGCCACAGCAAACGTTATTGCTCTTCATGAGTCTTTGCCAGCTCTATAACGAACTGACGAAACTGATCACCTCGATCACGGAAATTGACAAACCAGTCGTAACTGGCACAACCTGGCGAAAGCAGTATGACCTCTCCCGGCTGCGAGTTCTCCCAGGCTTTGGTGAATGCATCATGCGGGCTGCTCGCGAAGATAACTTCCGGCCCGCCTCCTGACGGCCTGTATTGTTCAATCTGTTCATGAATGGCGGGGGCTGTTTGCCCCATCAGAACCACCACCCGGCATGATTGCGAAATGACTTTTGACATCGCTGAAAGATCGACACCTTTGTCATAACCTCCCGCCAGCAGGATCACTGGCTGAGAAAATGCCTGTAGACCGAGAATCGCCGATTCCGGAGTCGTCGCCAGCGAATCGTTATAGAATTCACGCCGTGCGCATGCCCCTACAAACTCCAGTCGATGAGGAAGTGCCTGATAACTGCGAAGTGCTGTTTCGATGACTTCTTTGGGGATATCCATCACCGATGCCGCCGCAATCGCGGCCATGGCATTCTGCAGATTATGTTCACCCTTGACTCGTAGCCAACTCGAAACAGCTAAACGGATTTCTGCATGGGGCAGACGCAGAATCTGTGAAGGCAAATAACCTTCCTTTTCTAATTCTGTGAAAACACCATACTTCGTCGTGACATCAGAGCAGTTTGAACCTGTCTGAAACCCCAGTCGCAGGGCTGGGCCGGGCCATTGACAGACATCCGGATCATCAAGATTGATCACCGCAACATCGCTTTCATTCTGCCAGCGAAACATCGTCTGCTTGGCAGATCGGTAATCATCGAGACCGTCATGCCAGTCGAGATGATTGGCTGAAAAGTTGGTCACGATGGCGATATTCGGACTCCATTCGATCTGATTCAGCCAGTACAGCTGAAAGCTGCTCAACTCCATCACCACGAGATCATCGCTGGTTATGGCGGGAAGTTGATCGAGCAGGCTAACACCGATGTTCCCACCCAGCCACGCTCGCCGAAGTCCCGGCGATCCACTGGCCATTTCGCAGATACGATGCAGCATGGCCGTGGTGGTCGACTTTCCATTACTTCCAGTCACCGCCGCGACGGGTGCCGGGCACCGTTCGAGAAAGAGTTGCACCTCTGTGGTAATCGGAATGCCACCATCTCGTGCCAGTTTCAGCAGTCGATGATCTGGTCGAACGGCAGGGTTGGCGACAATCAAATCTGCGTGGTGAAAGTCATCATCATCATGCCCGCCCAGCACAAACCGATGAATCGGTGTCTGGGCGAGTTCGGCCAGGCTGGCAGCCAGCTTGCTGGCGGGCTTCTCATCAGTGACAGTAACGACGGCCCCTTGTGCTGCCAGAAATTTGACAGCTTCGACAGCCCCGCCAAGAGTCCCTAAACCCAGGACAGTCACACGACAACCTGCAAGCGAATTGGCAGTTCGTCTGGTAAAAGCTCGCTTCTGAAATTGAGGCAGATTCTTTGACATGACGGAAGTGTCGAAAGAAACCACCACAGTTTCAACACTTCGCGAGTTTGAGATGAATTGAACATTCCTGAAAGACCCTGCTGGAGTGACTGGTTACTCACCAGTTCCTGTCCCTTCCACAATATTCCTGGCGTAGTTTTCATACACACCCCAGAACTGTTTTGCCATTTTGTCCGGGAAGAGATGGAACTCACCTTGAGCCAGTGCTTGAACGATCCCTTCAGAAACGACCGCGGGAGGATCGGCGACTTCCAATAACCCGACGGCTGCTGCCATATCGGTCGCAATCGGCCCCGGATGCACACTCACGACCAACGTCCCTTGTTCTCTCAAGCCATCGCGAATGGCCTGAGTCACCGAATAGGCAGCGGCTTTGGAAGCACTATAGGTGGCAAAGTCTCCAAAAGACTTGATCGACACCACCGAATTGAGTTGCACGAATGCACCCCCACCATTCGCCTTTAGAACTGGTGCAAAGGCTCTGGCCATGGCAATGACGCCATACAGGTTGACCTTTAATTCTTCATCCAGCGATTCATACACCTGCTCACTGAAAAGGGATGTTGTTCGGGCAATCCCGGCATTGTTCACGACCAACTCGACATCCTTGGCATCAGCTGCTGCCTGGTCGATCGTGGCTCGGTCTGCCAGATCGATGATGATGGGTACCACCTTACCCAGACCCAGCCCAACCAGGTCTTTGGCCTTGGATAACTCCCGCACACTAGCATAGACCTTTTTCGCCCCATGGGCCAGAAGTGTCTCGACAATCGATTTTCCAATTCCGCGATTGGCACCCGTCACCAGCACAACTCGATCTGCAATTTGAAAAGACATCTTCATCGCACCTGATTTAAAACATGTGGAAACAAACATGACCTGCCGCTGTGTACCAACAAGATTCCAGCGATCTTACAGATGAGGGGATCAATCTTTGGTGAATCTTGAGCACGGAGAGAAAACACATGCACTGTTATTGATGCTTTTTCGCTAAACTGCCACAAATCTTTAACTGCGGTTTATCAAGAGGTTTTGTGCATGCGATGGGCGAGATTCGTGTGGTTGAGACGATGGCATGGGCTGATGGGCTTCGGAATATCGTCATACGTGATGCTGCTGGCCTCCTGTGTGTTGCTGATCAGTCCCGATTCTTCAGAGGCTCAACAATCCGCCAGGCCACAACCTCCCAACATCGTGGTGCTGCTCGCGGATGATGCGGGTTGGGGCGATTACTCAGTCAGTGGAAATCCCTATGTAAAGACTCCGCATATCGACTCCATCGCTCAACAGGGAGTCTTGCTGACAAATTTTTATGTCTGCCCGGTCTGCTCACCAACTCGTGCCGAGTTTCTCACAGGTCGATATGCCCTGCGCACGGGTGTTCGCGGAGTCTCCCTGGGTGAGGAGCGACTCAACCTCGATGAGCAGACGATTGCGGAGCACTTCCGAAAAGCGGGTTATCGAACCGGGATCTTTGGCAAATGGCACAATGGGTCACAAGGCCCCTATCACCCATTGGCTCGGGGATTCGATGTCCAGTTGGGTTACACCGCCGGCCATTGGAGCGAATACATCGATGCTCCACTCGAGTCGCAAGGCCAACCTATAACTTCCGAGGGTTACATTGTCGATACCTGCGTGCAGGCCGCCATCGATTTTATCTCCAGCAGCCAGCCACCATTCTTCTGCTATGTTCCACTCACGACACCTCATTCACCCTGGTGTGTCCCTCAAACGTATTGGAATCGTTGGAAGGATCGCGATGTCGGTTTGACTGGCAAAGAGGCCGACGCGGTCCGATGTGTCTATGCTATGATCGAACAGCAGGATGATGCCGTTGGTCGATTACTGGCACGCCTGGATTCGCTCCACCTTTCCTCCAACACGATTGTCCTCTATTTCTCTGATAACGGGCCCAACACAGTACGCTGGAATGGCGACATGCGCGGCCGCAAAGGGACTGTCGATGAAGGCGGAGTTCGCTCCGTCGGATTTCTGCGGTGGCCGGGCCATATCCCTCCAGGTTCCACACAAACCGGACTCATCGGAGCAATTGATCTGCTCCCCACATTGGCGGGTCTGTCAAACATCCCGCTCGATTCCGGCAAGCCACTCGATGGTCTTGATGTCTCGACGGCACTCCTGAAAAATGTCCCCTTTGAGCGTCAACAACCTTTGCTCTCGCATTGGGCTGGCAAGTTCAGCTTGCGTTCTCCCTCTCATCGGCTCGATTTCCAGGGTCGCTTGTATGACATACAGCACGATCGCGGTCAGAAAGTCGACCTCAGCACCACTCATCCTGAACTTACCAGTGTCATGAGGCAGCAACTCGCACGCCTGCAGACTGAGTTATCGCAACGGCAAACCACCAGTGATCAGGGTACGCAACTCGATACGGCGGTCATACTCAAATCCCCCTGGTTGCTGCCTGCGCACAAAGAGCTTCTCGCCCATCCA
Organism: Planctomyces sp.; assembly: GCA_027483405.1. Lineage (GTDB taxonomy): Bacteria > Planctomycetota > Planctomycetia > Planctomycetales > Planctomycetaceae > Planctopirus. Next base: position 12,729 of record JAIXUU010000294.1, read on the forward strand.
CCGCAAGATTCCCGCCTTTATCCTGTAGGATATGTTTCACTGCCATACACCTGGCTCCCGGCCCGCGATGGCCAGCCTCTGGGAAAGATTCAGAGAAGTTCGAATGCTCCCAACAGCTCGTATTTTACGAACTGGAATGATGACCAGAGTGCCGTCATCTGGCCGGTGGAAGTCCTCACAAGTGGGACTTATCGCATTGAACTGGAATCCACATCACCAGCCACAGCCATTGGCTCTGAACTTGAGATCAGTTTTCAAAACAGCAAGCTCTCCGTACCGATTTCCGTGGCTCATGATCCACCGACGGACACCCGGCAGGACACCATTCCCCGCCCCAAAGCCGAAACGCTCTCGAAGCCTTTTCGACGCTGGCAGGCAGGAACCATCAATCTCCCCGCAGGGCCTGGTTTGTTAACGATTCGTGCGACTCA
>JAIXUU010000047.1 GCA_027483405.1 Planctomyces sp.
AGATCGAGGCAATATGCCGCATCAATAGTTGAGGTCTGGCCTGTCTCAAGATTTGAGAATCGCTCGACATCATGATCGAAGCGATTCCGAATCTCTTCAACGGTGGATTTGCGGGCTGCAGGATGCATGGCTTAATCCTGTTCATCATGAGCGCTGGCAGGGCCTGCATCAAAATCCTGCTCGCCATCATAGAGCGTTTCTTCATCTTCGAAATCATCGACTTCGGAATCAAAGACTTCCTGCATTTCGTTGCGGTCATCCTGGTTTTGCGGCTTAAGGCGACCAGCCGAGTCTGTCTCTCGACTGCGGAAATACAGCTTGATAGGAACTTCCTTGAAGGGGAGCTCTTCTCGGAAGACGCCCAGCAGGTAGCGTTTCCAACTGTCGTCCAGCAGGTTGGCGTCATTACATTTTAAGACGATGGTGGGGGGCTCAGCAGCCACTTGAGTCGCATAGTACAGCTTAACGTTACGATTCTGCCGCATCGGCGGCGGCCAGTTCTTGACCGCTTTTTTGACCAGCCGATTGAGTTCACCTGTGCCAATACGCATCAATGCCTGCTTGAAGATTGACTGTGCAAGATTGATCAACTTCTTGACGTTCTTGCCGGTCATTCCGGTGATGAAGGCCAGAGGAACATGCCGCATGCTGGCAAAGTTCTGCAGCAGGTACTCATTCCAGGCTTCCATTTCCTGGTCGCCATGCAGATCCCATTTATTGACCACAAAAATACAGGGTTTGTGATACTCGTAGATCTCATGCACCAGTTGTTTATCGACGCGTGAGATGGGCTGCGTGCAATCGAAGAACATGAGCACGACATTCGCACGCCGGATACTGCGCTTGGCTCTGGCCAGGCCATACCACTCGATATCGTTTGCCAGTGACTTTCGCTTGCGAACCCCGGGTGTATCAATCGCGACGAACGATTTCCCATCGAGTTCAAATCGCACATCGACACTGTCGCGCGTCGTCCCGGGAATCTCGCTGACGATCATTCGCTCCGTCTCAGCCAGCGAATTCACGAAGGTGCTTTTCCCCACATTGCGGCGACCAACAATGGCCAGTTTCAATTCGGGTTCGGCTGTATCCTGCTCTCCGTCCTGCTGCTCGTCGGCATTGGCATCAGGAAGATTCTCCAGGATGGCGGCCATCAGGTCATTGCGATTTCGATTTCCTTTAACACTCGTGACCACAATCGGGCCATCGGCCAGAGCGTAGAAGGGCCCCAACTCAAGATCGAGCTTCGGTGAATCGCACTTGTTAACCACCACCAGCTTGCGTGTGGAAATCGGGCGCAGTCTTCGTGACACTTCGAGGTCGAGTGCCGTTAAACCGGCTGAACCATCGACGACAAACAGGATCAGGTCAGCTTCCTGAATCCCTACGTTGATCTGATAGTCGATCTCGTTACTGAGGTCGTCAACATCAACAATTCCAATTCCGCCGGTATCCACCAGTTCAAAATAACGATCCCCCTCATGCATCAGATACATGACGCGATCACGCGTGACACCGGCGGTGGGGTCGACCACCGAGATTCTCTTCTGAGCCAGCCAATTGAGAATCGAGCTTTTGCCGACATTGGGTCGGCCGACGATAGCAACTTTGGGAATCGACATAAAACAGTTTCACTTCGAGCACTAAAGCAGACAAATTCTGGAAATCGCGAGAGCACTTCCCGAAGGAGTGGGGTCTCGACAAACCAATCGTCGAGTTTTCAAACGGCCATCTGATTTCGTGGCCGCTTTCGTAACGATTTGTGCATTATCGTCTGATCCAACGGGAGAAGTTGCAATCAATGCAATGGTGAATCAGACAACTCATTTTCATTGAGGATAACGAATCGATACGAATTTCGCATCTGCCGGGCTGATTTGTGATTCGGTTCAATCGAAGTCAGAATCTCGTTTGGGTTTGCGGATCTGATGGCTATTCGTGCCATCCTTTCAACCCGGATTGAATCAGCGAGAGCGGTTGGTGGAAAACTTAGCGCTCAGGTCGAAGAGCGAATTTTCCTTTTGGGTGGACGATTTATGCCTGAGAGTAGGGAACGGTGGCGATCCTTTGACGAAGAGATCAGGGAGTGGGGACCTCAGGGTTCTCGAAGCGCCTGTTCTCTGGCTGAGGCAGAGAGCTATTGCCGAAAGCTGGCCACGGGACATTACGAGAATTTCCCGCTCGTTTCGCTGCTGTTACCTAAAAAGCTGCATCAGCCATTTTTTAATGTCTATGCCTTTTGCCGCTGGTCTGATGATCTCGGAGACGAAATCAACGATCCCACTCGATCACTGCAGCTGCTCCAGTGGTGGCGCGAGCAGATGGTCTTATGTCACCAGGTGGCCAGCGGTCAGGAGTTATCCGGGGAAATCTTTCTCGCACATCCAGTGATGATTGCTCTGCAAAAGACCATTCAAGAATTCGGAATTCCTTTACAGCCGTTTGTTGATCTGATTTCCGCGTTCGAGCAGGATCAGTGCCGGACGAGATATGAGACTTTTGAGGATCTGCTGAATTATTGTGAGCGGAGTGCGAATCCAGTTGGGAGACTCGTGTTGTACCTGGGCAGGGATGTTTCCGAGCAGAATTTTTTCTGGTCTGATGCGATTTGTACGGGATTGCAACTGGCAAATTTCTGGCAGGATGTCGCGCGAGACTATCAGATTGGCAGGATCTACCTTCCGTTGGCAGAGATGAAGGAGTTTGGTGTTTCTGAGGAGACGATTCGAGAGCGAATTTCGACGGAAGCGTTTCAAAAGTTGATGACTTTTCAAGTGGAGCGAACGCGTCTCTTCTTTGAAAAGGGAAAGCCACTTGTGAACCATGTCACCAACGACTTGAGGCTCGACGTCGATTTGTTTCTTCGCGGCGGAGAATGCATTCTCGTTAAGATTGCCAGGATCAATTATCGAGTTCTGGAAACCAGGCCCAAAGTCACCAAGTGGGATGGAGGACGATTGCTGATCATGGCGCTGGGGCGAAGTCTTCGGAAAAGGTTTTTTGGCTGATTTCAGGTAAGGTTAGTGACATATGCGTCATTTCCCTGAAGAGCACTCATCCCAAGAAACAAGCACACAACAATCGACAGAAATGTTAGATCCCAAAGGCTAATCCCCAGCGGAGAAACAAAATTTCATTTGTTCTTCTCTTTGGTGATCGTATTGATTAGTGAAACAGTCTGCGGAAATCCAGAGGTCTTATGGCTCCTGCCCCTGCATCCGAGAGTTTACCGCAGTCTGCTCGCCAACTCAGCGTGGCGGAATCGTTCCAGTGGGCCGAAGAGGTCACCAGGCGATCCCGATCCAATTTTCGCTGGTCTTTTTTCACACTGGATCGCCCGCGGCGGCAGGCCATGGAAGCCTTATACAGCTTCATGCGACTGACTGATGACCTGGGGGATGACGAGGGATTATCGATCTCTGAGCGAACTGAGCAACTGATCGCCTGGCGAAAAATGCTGGACGCTGCCCTGGCTGGCGAGAGTCAGCCACATCCTTTAATGCCGGCTCTGGTGGATACGATTTCCAGGTACCAGATCCCAGCCTGTTATCTGCATGATGTGATCACTGGAGTCGAGATGGATTTACATCCAGTTCAACTCAAGAGCTGGGCCGAACTGGAAAAGTATGCCTATCATGTCGCGGGAGCTGTGGGGCTGTGCTGTATTCACATCTGGGGATTTCAAGGGGATCAAGCACAGGCCCGGGCACTCGCCTGTGGCAGAGCCATGCAATACACGAACATCCTGCGCGATGTGAACAGTGATCTTGCACTAGGGAGAGTTTACCTACCAGAAGAATTGCTGCGTCAGCATCAGTACTCTCTTGATGACTTGCGGCAAAGGGCGTACACGGCACCGTTTGTCAGTGCGATGCGAAAGTTTGCCGAGGTGACCAGGGCTAACTACAGGGAGGCAGCACTACTGGTGAGTGAACTGGAGCCACCGGGGAGGCCGATTCTTCGGGTGATGCTCGATACTTATCAGACTTTGCTGGAACGGATTGAACATGCAGAGTTCCGTGTTTTCGAACAGCGAATTCGTGTTCCGGTCTGGCAGAAACTCTGGTTTGTAGGCCGCACCTTCCTGCCAGGTGGATTTCGCAGGCCGTGATTCGGTTGCCATGATCGAACATCGCTTGTGTCGGATGCATGCGCCGAGGCAGACATGATTTTGATTTGGTTAAAAACAAAAAAAGCCCTGCAAGGATCAAAATCCGTGCAGGACTTTTCTTGAAAACAAATAGCGAGAAACAATCAGCGAGTGAGTTCGCTGGCGTCTCTCAGTTGAATTGGCGAATGACACCGACCAGCACGCCCAGAACTTCGACTCGATTCGAGTAGATCGGCTTCATGGTGCTATTGGCAGGTTCAAGACGGATTCGAGTTGGTTCACGATAGAACCGCTTGAGTGTGGCATCCACGCCATCAACAAGGGCCACAACGATTTCGCCATCGCGGGCATCGGCTTGGCGCTTGATGACCACGTAATCGCCTTCAGCAATCTGATCTTCGATCATGGAGTCACCTTTGACTCGCAGACAGAAATGATCTTCCGAATCGAAGAGATGGCTGAAATCGACTCGTTCTTCCTGTTGTTCTGCCAATACAGGGATACCGGCAGCAATCTGGCCAGCCATGGGAAGAGTCATACGGGAGGCTGGGCTGTCAGCCAGTTGAATCGCCCGCGACATGTGAGATTCACGGGAGATCAGTCCTTTTCGTTCGAGGGCCTTCAAGTGGCACATCACCCCGTTGGGAGAGCGAATACCAAAGTGAGTCCCGATTTCTCTGACAGTCGGACCGTATCCTCGATTCATAATCTTGTCGCGGAGAAAATCGTAAATCTCTTTTTGCCGCGTTGTCAGATTGACCTTCATGCTCATGCCATCCTGTGTTTAGGCATTGTCTTTCGACATTTCATGGTGAATACACGCCGACAATGAATCCAAATCGTCGCCTGTTACGAAGTGTTCTCTTGCCGGTGATACTAGCAAAAATCCTAATATACTGACGTGAACGTGACAAGTGAGTATCGACACCTTTGTCCACATGTGACAAATTTCTTTAGTAAAAACCAGAATGGATACTTATCCAGATAACAAAGATGTCATGATTCAATAGCCCGACCAAATGTATACAGTATTTTCCAAAAACTCTTTCAGAAGATCTCTCATTTTCTGCACATAATCGTGAAATTCCTCGATCAAGCCGGCGCGTCTTGGAAGCGAGTCGGTCCATGTTTTGCTGGAGTTTCTCACAAAAAACGAAACAGCCACGGTGCCCGCACAACATGCGAACATTCGTGGCTGGATCAGCTTGTGGTAGAAAACGAGACAGAGAGATTAGTTCTGGTTAGTCTCCTGGGCTTTGGCTGCCCGCAAATGCTTGAGCAGCACTTCTCGTAATTCTGGTTCGAGAGTCGAAGGCTGAACCTGTGTAGAAATGACTGTTCCCTGAGGATCGATCAGCCAAATTGTGGGCAATGTATTAATGCCGTAGTGAGTGGCCAGTGGATGATTCCACCCGCGCTTGGCTCGCTCTGAATGGAAAATCTGTGGCCAGGAGACACCTGTTTCCTCCAGGAATCGATCGACTGCGGATTCTTCGAGATCCAGATTGACACCCACTGTGACGCAGTATTTCTCGTATTTTTTCGAGATTTCGAGCAGTTGGGGAAGTTGATCGCGAAAAGGTTTGGAAGCTGTTGACCAGAAGACCACGAGAACGGCTTTGCCGCGATACTCATCCATGGTGATGAAATTGCCATCCAGAGCCGGCCCGGCGAGTTCGAGTGATTTACCAGGGAGATCAATCCGGCGCAGGACGTTGGTGATTTGCTGTGCTTCGGGAGTTCCTGGAAATTTCTGCTCGATGAGGCGGTAGCAGGTCACGGCTTCTTCGAGTTGACCATTCATTTCGCAACTTGTGGCTGCAGCTAAGAGGAACGGTAAGCTTTTGGCTGAATCTTTGGGAAAACGTGTCGCATACAATTGCGACTGTCTGGAGAGTTCAATCAGCCAGCGTGGCTCAGTTTCTGAAGAACGCAGTGCATTGGAATGTGCCAGGCTGACAACGGTCTGCTGGGCTTCGGCAGCGGCATCTGACTCCGGTCGATTCTCGAAAAAGACTGCAGCAATGTCATACAGGGCCGACGTACTTTCGGCATCTCCTTGCAGAGCCAGTTGCAGGTGGCTTTCGAGGAGGTGATGGGCTGAAACGGTAAAGAGTCGCTCTTGAGCTTTGTCTTTCGCTGTGACAGCCAGAGCCCCGGTCGCAAGTTCGATAATCTGTTTGTTTCGTTCCGTGCGGAGTTTCTTCTGCGCTTCCATTTGTTCCCGGAGTTTTTCCTGAGCCGCTGGGTTATCGGCAGCGGCAGTCTCAATCACAGGGTAGGGGAGCAGGCGAATTCGCAGAATTTCACGAACGGCCCATTCAGGTGAGCCTTTCTCCGGTTCAGGAGTCTCGGTGAGTGGTTCGAGGGGTTCTTCAGGTTCATCATCGTCCACGTTTCCGGGGGGTGCTGCAGTTCCGGGGGCAGGAATCGAAGCCACTGGCAGGGCACTTCCTGGCTGGCCTGAAGTGACCGCGGACGGTTTGGCACCGGGAGAGACAGCCTCGGAGGCTGAGTTTGTGCCCACAGATGTTGTGCTGGCAGTGTCGCTGCAGCCAGCAGCTGCGAAGGTCAAAAGGCTCAATATCAATGCATAACTGCAGTTTATTCGAGGCATTCGTGACATCCTTGTCGAGAACATTGGCTGCAGAGGTCTATCCAGCACCTCTTCGGCAAGCCATACGTTCTACGGCAAGAACTGCCGATTCGACAAGAGCGGTTGCAGAATGTTCTGTGAAAAGGAACACTCGGTATCCAAATTCACGCGCAATGCCCGAATGTCGAGAGAGCTGAGATGACCAGTCTGACTGTCGAAAACTACCTGAAGGCCATGCTTCAGATCGGCCTCAAGCATCAGCAGCACTGGGTCACAACTGGTCAACTGGCTTCCGAGCTCAATGTATCGCCGGGTTCGGTTACCAGCATGCTCAAGACCCTCAGTGAGGCGAATCTGGCGGAGTATCGACCTTATGGCGGAGTCGCATTGACGGATACCGGGAGAACTCTGGCTCTGAGAATGCTGCGTAGGCATCGTTTGATCGAGCTTTTTCTCGTGCAGACATTGAAGTTGACCTGGGATCAGGTACATGAAGAAGCCGAGCACATGGAGCATGCCGTCAGTGATTTTCTGGTTGAGCGAATTGATGAGTTTCTTGACCGACCAGTTGCGGATCCTCATGGCGATCCCATACCGGCATCTGATGGTGTCATGCGAGGCGTGGAAGAAGCCACGTTTCCTTTAGCAGAAATCTCCTGTGGTGAATGGTTTCGTGTCAGTCGGGTGGTGAACCAGGATCCTGCGTTTTTGAGATTTTTGACGGAGTCTGGAATCGAGATTGGATCGATTGGGATCGTTCGCAGCAACAGTCCTGAAGCTGGCATGGTTTCGTTCGAACTCTCAGGCCGACCGCTCAATCTTGGCCACTCAGCCGCGGCAGATCTGCAGGTGGTCGTTTGCAAGCCAGAGGCTCAATGAGTCGCGCCCAACTCCAATCGCTGACTGAGAAGGCCGATTCTCAACAAGTTATGCAGCCTGCGCTGTGTGCTCGCGATTGCCTGAACTCTTGAAGTGGTCAGGGCTTCGGCGTAGTGATTGGCCGTGAAGGAGTCGATCGGCCAGGCTTCCTTCAATCCAGGCGTGGTAGCTCCACCACGAAAGGGCAAATCCGACTCCAGCAACGAGCAAAAACTGAATGGTCGCGGGCAGCGATGTCCGTACGGCCCCAATTTCTAAAGCCACAATCAGCGGATGATGAACCAGATAGATCCAGAAAGAGGCTTTTGCCAAACGAAAAACCAGCGGCGGAAGTGGGGGCAATTTGGTGGCCATCATCCAGCAGGTGAGTGTCCAGAAAAATGCTGTCGCCGCCAGCAGGATGCCTGACAGCCAGCGGTGTGGTGAGGTCCACGTTTCGTTGGCAAAATTCAGCATTTGAGGCGCATGAGTGAGCTGATAAACGGCGATTAAGGCGGCTATGGCCGTCAATAGCGATAACCCAAGAACTGCAGGATGATCGAGAAACCGAGGCTGGCCGCAGGCAGCCAAGGTTATGCCGAGTAGAAAGAACTCGGCAGAATAAGCGAATTTGGCAGGATCTGGGAGAAATCCGTGCTGAAATCCAGTCACAACATCAGGTCGCCAGGTGAGAGTCAGGCTGACGATGCCTAAAAATGCGAGACCGCAAAGCATGGCTTGCAGGGTTCCTGGATTCTTTCTTGAAATCGAAAGCACGGATGCTGCCTCGCTCGATCCTTCAGGGATTGAAGTCCACGGTTGAATTTTCCAGAGGGCGAGGGGAAGGCTCATCAGTAGCAGGTACTGTAAGTACCAGAGGTGGCTGAACCCCCAGAGTTGAGCGTATTCACCTGTCAATTTCAGGCTACGTAGTTTGACGGCTGGTAGCTCTCCACTGAGAACCCAGCCACCAATCCACAAATACATCTCGATGGGCAGGATGATCATGCAGCCTGCGAGGAAAGGTCTTCCCAGTCGTTTGAGTCTAGATCTCATGAATTCGACGGCACTGCGGTTTTTCAGACTATGCCAGCAGCCGTAGCCACTCAGACAGAAAAACAGTGGCATGATGAACGACTCGATCCACCAGAAGAGTCCGTCGGCGAGACTCGAAGAGGCTGAGGACCGGGCCGGCCAAGCCAATCCCTGAAGGGGATGATGCAGATACGGGATCGCTGCATGGAGCACGACCACCAGAAATGCTCCACCACCGCGGAGGGCATCCAGTCCCCGATCCCGGTTGGCAATAACAGGCGGCGGAAAAGTGTTCGAGCCCACCATGGCTCCTGGAACACGCAGCATAACATCCCTGTTCGACGAGTGAGGAAGAGCCGGGAGATATCAGAATTTCACTGATACTGGCAGATCAGATTTGCGGACTCGCGCCAAAATTTCTTCGTCGAGCAGAAGGCGAAGATGCAGATTTTTTCCGACAGCACGCAGAGGTTTCCTTCTGCCCTTTGGAACTCGATCTAGTGGCTTGATTTCATATCGGAAGAGCCGATTTCACTCATATTCCGCCACTTCATCAGTTGATGATGTGTGTATCTATCTCTATGTGGGACAATAATTTATCGCGAATTCTTGCTTTTATTGCTTCAGGTTCTCAGGTACTTTGGTATTTTGGAAAGACATGCAAATATTATGTGTTTGCAGTGTTGTTCGATCTCTGGATTGAGAACATTCTGGATGATCCAGCCCAGCCACTGGGCACAGCCATCAATCAAAATTTGTTGCTCATGCGGTGCAAAAATGTTGGGCCGTCTTTTGTTGAAAGTCAGTTCGGCGGCTCACGGTCTGCTCACCTATGATTTTTGTCCCTGGGCGAATCGTTGGGTCTATTGGGTCAAGCACCCATTGTCTTTTCTGTCGCTGACAACCATCGCTGCCATCGCCTGCGCTATCTGGATCAATCCTTATTCGTTCATTGGTGTTGCGGGTGCGTTATTGATCCTGGCGGTGGGGTATGTCTGGCCCTACCTGAGTATGTGGGGGGTCTCTGGGGAGATTGAATTTGAACAGACTCATTGCAATGAAGGGGAGTCGGCTCGAATTCAACTCGTCGTCAACAATCGGTGGCCATGGCCTGTCTGGGGTCTGAAAATCGTCTGTCCGAAATCTCCGCATTCAAGGCAGGCAACCGGTGATGGTCATCCGGTCCCAAGAGAAGTCTGGGCATCGCTGGCATCGATCCCTGCTGGAACTCATTCAACCTTTACGTGGGAGTGGTTCCCTTCAGTAAGAGGAGAGTATCCTCGAGTGATTCCTTGCCTGGAATCTTCGTTTCCGTTTGGCTTCCAGGTGGCATCTCGAAAACTTCAGGTCAGGAATCGACTGATTGTCTGGCCAAGAGTGTGGCCTTTGACATCGTTGCTGGATGCGATTGAAGTCTTTCCCACTGCTGAAGTTTTTTCTGATCATCGGGTCGGTGATCAAGGTGATCTTCTCGGGACGCGGGCGTTCCGGCAGGGTGATTCGCTACGCCGTGTGCATTGGGCACAGACAGCCCGGCATGGGCAGATGATTGTCGTTGAAAGGCAGGCCTCAATCCAATCCAGGGTCGAAATCGATCTGCCCACAGATCGCTCAGTGCATGCAGGAAGCGTAGACGATTTCAATGCTTCTTTGAACTGGGCAACGCGTCTGGCAGCCAGCCTCGGCTTAGCCTATCTGGCGGCGGGAAGTACTGTCACCGTTCGCACGGGGCAGCAGGTACTCACTGTGGAGAACAGCACCAAAGGCAAAACGAAACTATTGGATGCGCTGGCGCGAGTTCAAGAAACAACAGATGGGCGTCATGTTGGGCATCGATGCGATCGCCGGGGATTCCATCTGGCAATTGTGACTGACAAATGTGTGCAGGGGATGCACCTGCCTCATGAAATTTCCGGGCGCATGATCGTTATTCGAACCTGTCACGAAGGGCATTGCGAAGATCAGCATGCTCATGACGATGCGTGTCTTCATGGACTCTGGCTGGATCTGAACCCACATCTGGGAGAGCAGTTTCAACGCGAGTGGAAGAGAGTGTGCCATGCCGGCTAACCAGCGAGTCAGCACGCTGCTCACGTACACACTGGCAGTGTTATCGAGCATGACTTTTGAGGTTGTGCTTGGTGAACCCGAGCGGGCAGTCTGGCTTTCATGCGTCATTGGCATTGGAAAAGTCGCTCTGGCATTGCTGGCTGGATGGCTGCTGAAATTCAGTTTACCAACTTATTTTTCCAGGTCAGAAGGTCAGGATCACTCACTCCCCATCATCGGCGGGTTGGTCGTGGCCATTTTGGGTATCGAACTCATCACGCGGGCACAACTGGGGCTCTGGCTACCTCTGGAACTGCTTCTGCTCCTGGCGTTGCAAGCCGTCATGATGGCACTGGTCATCATCAGTGGCTGGGGGAACTATCACGGCATGGTCGCGGTGATGTCGACGTTTTTGATTCTGTTTTCGGCAGCACTTGGCAAGCCCTGGTGGTTGCAGATTCTCGTACTGGGATATCTCGCTGCCGGGATCTGGTGGCTGATGGGAAAACATTGGGAGAGTCTGCATTCCCATCTGATCTCGTCCAGTTCCAGGAAGTTTCCGCGCACATGGCTATTGATTGTGCCTCTGCTATTGGGATTGACGATGCTCGCCATTCCGCTGGGTTATGCCGGTGTGACAGGCTCGCTTTCCGGGTTTATGCCCAGTTCGGGTGGAAATGGAGATTCCAGCCCCTGGGCACGAGGGGGTGTTAATGATGGCGACTCGGTGATTGCCGGAACGGAGAATGTCAAAAGTTTTGCCCCGATTGATGACGCACCGTTCATGACATCTCATGACCCGAGTCTGTACGACCTCTTTGATGATTCCTATAACGAACCCATCATTCCCAAAAATCAGGATCGAGCCATCGCTCTGCCTCGACAGTTTCGATCAACTGCCGAGCAGAAAATGGCGAAGGCTCAGACGGGTGGCCGTCCTTTTTCCATGTTGAGAAAATCAGAGACGGAGAAGAAGACTCTTCCCACCAATATCTCGACGGACGCCGTGGCATTTTTGGTCGGGCGAGTCCCACTGCATCTGTCACTGCAGACTTTTGCAGAGTTTGATGGTGTGGTCTGGCAGGCCGAGGCTGAGCCGTCCATCGCATCGATGCAGGGAACAATCCAGACGATCGAGGGGAAGCCCTGGTTTGTCCTTCCGGTGGAAACTCGCCCAATGGGGTTTGGCCAGAGTGAGCTGCATGCCATCAAACTCGTACAGCTCGATACCAATGCGATTCCATCGCCACCCGGTCTTGAAGCCATCATGATTGATCAGTTAACGGATGCCACTTTTTACAAGTGGGCAGCCCCCGGCCGATTACGGCTTGATCGCGAGAGATTGCCTGACCTGACGGTAATCCATCTTCAATCAGCACCTGTGGCAGAGAAATCCCTGCGATCGAGTCGAGCGAACTTTCCTGTCGGTGCGATGCAGTATCTGGGAATGCCTGATGATGAATTTCTCTTGGGTGTCGAAGAGTTAGCAGAACAGATAACCAAGCCCTATCCTCGTGGCTGGTCTCAGATTGCCGCCATTCGAGATTACGTGCGTTCACATTACCAGCTTGATCGAGAAATTCGCCCCTCTGTCGACTGTGAGAATGTCCCAGCCTGGTTTCTATTCGAATCGAAGAGGGGAAGCGATTATCACTTTGCAGCAGCGACAGCCATGCTCCTGCGAGCTGCTGGTTATCCCTCCCGGTTAGTCACCGGACTGTATGCCCGGGATGATCGATACGATTATCGACTGAGGCATACAGCGATCCTCAAAGAGGATGTGCATACCTGGGTCGAGATTCATGCCGGTCTCAACTGGTGGATCACCGTCGAGCCCACTCCCGGCTACAAAGTCTTGCAGCCGGTTCCCACAATTTCCGAATCGATCATGTTGGCGATCTGGTGGATGTTCCGAACCATCTGGCAGAATTTTTTCATTCTGTTGGCGAGCTTCGTGATGACTTCTGTCGCATTCTGGCAGCGCCATCATCTGCTGGCGGAATGGAAGGCTTACAGGTGGCGGAAATCTTGCCATCAACTGAATCGAGAAGCTCTGCTGGAGGCCGGGAAAGTCCTTTCGTTGAGACTCAAAGCCGCATCGTGGGATAAGCCAGACTCCTACACTTTGGGGCGCTGGCTGCGACAGATCCGGCGAAGCCTGAAGACCGCAGTTTCAAGAATCGATGGCCTCGAATCAGCATGTGCCATGGATGAATCACTGACGAAAACACGTGAAAAAATGCGGATGCTGGCTCCGTCGTGTCTGGAGTTATCGCGATTATTCGAGTGTTTTGCGGAATTGCACGATGCGGCTCTTTATGGCCCTGAGGAGTATTTCGAAAGGCTCCCGTTAGTTGAAGCTCAATTATCACTGGCCCGGTTGAAGCAACTGGATGGCTATTGGAGCAGTTGGAACCTCAAACGAGTACACAAAGTTCTGGCGAAGGAATTTGAGCAAAGTCAGGCGTTGAGCCAAGCCACGAATCAGTCAGGTGAATTCACGGAAGGTTCATCCTCAGGTGCGGTGATTTCGGCAGATACTCGAAAAGCAGCTGCCAGTTTCAGGCTGAATCAGGATCAGCTGATCGTCAGTGCTTAATCAATAAAGTTGTAAGTTTCGAAATCAATTTAGTCTCTAGGAATGGATAACTTCAGTGAATAACGCCGTCATCGACAATTCATCGCGATGGACTCGTTCTGCGAATGAACACGATCCTGCTCATCGTATGAATCCCACCGGGGAAAGTGATCTGGCGAACTTCCGTCAGAAGATCGATCAATTAAGAGGCCGCTTGAATTCCGCATTGTTGGGAAAACCGGCTGTTGTGGAGTATGTGCTGGCTTCATTGCTCGCACAGGGGCATGTGCTTCTGGAAGATAAGCCAGGGTTAGGGAAAACAACGCTGGCCATTGCCCTCTCTCAATCGATCGGCAGCCGATTTCGCAGAGTTCAGTGTACTCCCGATCTGCTTCCCAGTGATCTGACGGGTTTCAATATCTACAACCAGAAAACCCAGGAATTCGAATTTCAGAAAGGCCCGGTATTCACTGAAGTGCTCCTGGCCGACGAAATCAATCGCGCCACTCCACGAACCCAGAGTGCGCTGCTGGAGGCCATGGCCGAAAAGCAGGTGACGATTGACGGAATGACTTATCAGTTACCTGCCACTTTTTTCGTCATTGCGACGCAAAACCCGCATGAACAGCATGGGACTTACCCCTTGCCTGAGGCTCAGCTTGATCGCTTTGCCATGAAGCTTTCGATTGGTTATCCCCAGCAGGATGATGAAGCTCGCATGCTGGCAGCGGCAGTCAAGTCGAGTCCAGAGCAGGTAAAGTCCGTCAGAACCACGGCTGATGAAAGCTGCCTGACGCCTGCCGAATTGCTCCATTTGCAGCAGTTGACGGCAGCGATTCATGTGCAGCCGAATGTGCAGAATTATCTGGTTCAGGTAGCCCGTGCCTCTCGTCATCATCCCCGCATTGCTCTAGGGCTGAGTCCTCGCGCGCTGCTCATCTGGCAACGACTGGGGCAAGCCTGGGCATGGTTACAGGGCCGGGATTTTGTCACGCCCAGCGATCTTCAGGAGGTCGCTTATCCGGTACTGGCTGTCCGTCTGGTGATCGATGAAGACTCGACCGAAAAAATGATCACAGAGCTGATTTCATCGGTACCAGTCCCTTGATCGTAAGTCTGCAATCATGATCGAGATCTTTTGAGTCGTTTTAAGCCTTGATACTTTTTCGTCGTGAGTGACTTATGATCGTACTGGTGACATTTCTGATTCGCACATTACAAGCCGCTGTCGATGCGGCCCCCACTTTGCTCGCTGGCTGTTTTTGTGCTGCATTTCTGCATGTCGTCGTGGGGCGCTCTCGATTGCACGCAGCATTTTCGGGTTCGGGCTGGCAGGGAGTGGTCAAGGCGACTATCTACGGATCTCTGGTGCCAGTCTGCTCGCTCGGTGTGATCCCCCTCTTGTTTGAAATGCGATCTGCCCGGGTAAACATGGGGCGCATTATGGCCTTTGGAGTCTCGGCCCCATTGCTGAATCCGATCACTGTCTGTTATGGGTTGACGGTCCTTACGGTTCCTATGTTCTTGACCGTTGTTGGTTGCGCCTTACTAATTTCGATCAGTGCGGGATTGCTGATCGAAAGATTTTCATCTGAAAGTGAGCCGGATTCTTCCGCTCTTGCCAATCCAGAAGATGAGCGGCATGTCCATGTTTATGGCCTCGTTCGCATGCTCAACCTGATGATCATGACTCTCCGCATGCTGGCGGGGCCGGCACTCGCATGGGTCATTCTGGGAATGGTGATCTCTGGGGCGACGGCGGCAGTCATTCCTGCGGACAGTCTGGGTCATGAAATGGTACATACAAATCTGTGGGCACCTTTTCTGATGATGGCCGCAGTGACGACGCAATTCGTCTCACCTGCCACGGGGATCATGCAGATGGCGGCGATGGAGAAGGTACACTGGTCACTTGCTGCAGCGCTCATGCTCCAGACAGCAGGTGTCGGGCTGACAGCCTCCAATCTGATCATCTTCAGCCGAGTCCTGGGTTTGAAGAAAATGCTGGTCGTTCTAGGAATGATCTGCTCTTTAACGCTGGCCATTGGCTTTGCTGCCAACGAGACGTTGCCGCGGATTCCAACAGACGACGATGAAACACATGCCTTGGATAATCTCTCACAGCCATTTGGTTCATTTTCGACGATTCCACCCTTCCAGCAGATCTGGGCCAGTGCCACGACCTTTTCGAGCGAGGCCAACGCCTGGGCCTTGGATATCCTGCTGATAGGTGTTGTCCTCGGTGGTGTTTTGAGATGGCGGAGAATTGGCTTGTTCTTGCCGCAAGCCATAGAAGAAGCGGCGGAAAAGACTCGGAACAACAGCTTCAATCGCCCACTTTCACCCGGAATATTAAAGGGCTTAGGTCTTACTGCCACGACGGCTGGCCTCTTGCTGGTGGTCTATATTTACTATCCACCTGCTGAAGAGGTGTTCGATGAGATGGGTGCGATTCGTGCGGAAGCTTTGACGGCGATCAATCAGGGGCAATGGGATATTGCTGAGACTCGGTTATCCGCCTGGAATCAGCAATTGAGCAAACTGAAAACCAGTGAAATGCTCAGGGGAAGGTTCACGACGGAGGCGAGAGAAGAGGCTGTCCGCAAACTCAGTCTCAGGCTGAAAGAAGTCCATGAGGCCATTCGGAAGAATGCGGCAGAGGAAGCGAAAGAGCTTTCCAGAGATCTCTTCAGCATGAACAGCGAGTGCCGCCGCATCTTTTTGAATCAGGATGCGAAGACTGCTCTGTAGTCATCCCATGCGAAGTCACCGGCATGGCAGTGGCGGGCTGGTGCGACATCACTGGGATCAAGAATCTGAAGTGGAAGGTTCTATGACAATCTCGCTGGGTTGCTCGATTCTCAATCGAAGGATTTTTCGTTTATCCGCTTCAATAATCGTCATCTTGAGATTATTCCAGTCGAAGATCTCACCCGTCGACGGCATACGGCCCAGTTGAGAAAAGACAAAGCCTCCAATGGTGTCGAATTCGCCATCTTCGGGAAGCCCATAGAGAAACTGTTCGTTCAAATCGTCGATATGCATTCGAGCATCGATTTCGACGATGTTTGGAGCAATCTTCTTAACAGGCGACTCACCTTCGAGAGTGTCATACTCGTCGGCAATTTCACCGACGATCTCCTCAAGGATGTCTTCCATTGTCACGAGACCAGCGACACCGCCATATTCATCGAGAACAATTGCCATTTGAAAATGTTCCCGCTGCATCATTTCGAGGAGGGCGGCGATGCCAGTCGTTTCGGGGATGTACTTGGGTTCGCGGAGAATTTCGCTCAGTTTCGGGAGTGAATCCCGTGCGCAGGCAGGGTCGAGAGCTTTGAGAAGATCTTTTGAATAGAGCAAGCCCACAATCTCATCCGGGCTGTCGGCCACGACGGGAACGCGGGAATGACCCGATGAAATCAGTTTCTGGCGAGCTTCTTCCAGAGAGGCCCCCAGAGGGATCGAGAACATATCGGTGCGCGGGGTCATGATTCCGCCCACATCTTCGTCCTGCAGTTCCATCACCCGGTGGATCATCACGCGGGCCCCCTGTTCGAGGTAACCCTCACGCTGCCCCTCATCGACCACAGTACGTATTTCATCACTTAAGACCGAGGCATCATCTTCTTCGGGTTCACCGCGTCCTACGAGCCGATGGGCCATGCGATCGAGCCATTTGGCCAAAGAAAGTAATGGCCACAGTAGATATTGCACGCTGTTGATCACTGGCCACCAGCGGTCCAGAAATGGCTCACTGGCAACCCGTGCGATACACCAGGGAAGAATGTCCGCAACGAGCAGCACCGCCAGAACCAGGAAGACGTACTCGGCCACAAAATCCCAGGGAAAACTCTGGGTTAATGCTGCTTCCTGGGCACGAGGCCAACCGATTCCAAGGCCAACGGAAGCCGCCACGCATAAAGTTGATAATGATAAGAGCAACTCAAGCCCCAGCAGGGCTGATTCCTGTTGCCTGAGAATTTCGCTGAATCTCTGGGAACGTCCCCTCTGATTGCAAATTTCTTCGAGACGGCTGTAAGAAAAATCTCTCAGTGCGTAGCAACCCAAGGCGCTCCAGCACGCCACCAGCAGAAACCCGCCGATTGCAATCAGAACAATCATCATGGCAGCGCGACCAGGCTCCTTGGATAATTCAAAGTTCGATCATTCCCTGGAAGCAAAATCTCTCCCAACATTTTCAATCAGTTCTGGAGTTGCTGAGATAGGCACTGATTCAACAAAACCGTCTTGCCAGTCAATGAAGTCGTGGGGTCAGTCTGATGGATCAACCTGAGGATCGAGACCTAATGGCAACAGATAAAACCGCTCGCGTTCACGCATCCTGTTTCGCTCAGATGCGACGAGATCGTCATATCCACAAAGATGTAACGATCCGTGCAGGCAGTATAACAAGACTTCGGAAGCGATGCACCAATTGTTCTCGACAGCCATACCCGCTGCGGTTTCCACACTGACGATGACTTCGCCAATCAGTGGTTCAGGGAAATCCGGATCCGCATGATCGTGATCATGCGAGACTGAATCCTCACTTCCATTCAGTACGAAGCTGATGACATCCGTGGGGTAGTCATGATTCAGAAAGTCGCGATTGACCTTGTGGATCTGCTGGTTATCGACAAGGGCAATACTGATTTCTGCCTCTGGAAAGCCTTCGGTTTCGAAAACATGTTTTAGTAATGTCTGGATAGGTTTCGGGTCGATCGAGGCGATTGATTGATGATCTGTGATTTCAATATCAATCATTTGCGCAAGGTCTTGTCCAAAAGAAAATTCATCTGGCTCATGTTCATCTGGCTCATGGAAGAGAAGTTGATGGGCTAGGCCGTTTTCTGGTCAGGGTATTTGATGCGGCCGTGGTAAATCGAAATGAGCGATTTAACCAGTGAGTCTTCCACAATCGCCAGCTCAGTCAACGTCAGGCCGCTTTCATCGAACTGGCCGTCGAGCAGCCGCTTAAGCAGAATTTCGTGCACCAGCGTTTCAATACGTTTCGGAGTCGGTTCGCTGAGAGTTCGGCTGGCACCTTCGACAGCGTCAGCCAGCATCATAATGCCGGTTTCTTTGGATTGAGGCTTTGGCCCCGGATACCGGAAGGATGATTCTTCAACTTCGGTTCTCACCTCGGCAGATTGTTGCCCTGCATATCGGGAAGCTTTGTGAAAGAAAAACTCCACAAGTGTCGTGCCATGATGCTGTTCAATAAAATCAATCAGTGAGTCTGGCAAATGGTGCTGGCGTCCCAGGTCGGCGCCATCTTTGACATGACCAATGATAATCAGAGTACTCATGGCGGGGGCGAGATTTTCATGCCGATTCAACTCACCCGCTGTCATGTTTTCCACAAAATACTGGGGTTTGAGCATCTTCCCGATATCATGAAAGTAAGCTCCCACCCGACATAATAGACCATTGGCGCCAATTGCATCGGCCGCTGTTTCAGCAAGTGTCGCCACGCCAATCGAGTGGTTGTATGTGCCCGGTGCCCGGCGAACGAGTTCCTGAAGTAAAGGGTGCGAGACATCGCTCAATTCCAGCAGACTGATGTCTGTCACCACGCCGAAGGTCGATTCAATAAATGGCAGGCTGCCAGCCACGAGATAACCGGCAGCAATGCACCATCCAGCACCTCGCAACGCGTGCCAGAAGAGTTCGTGGTCGACCCACAGCCTGTCGGGACGCTGACTGACAATGACACCCATCGTCATCGTCAGCAAAAAGTAAGTTCCGGCAGTGGCAATCCCAACTTTGATGAGTTTGGATCGGGAAGAGACCTGACCAATACTGACAATGGCCACGCAGATGGCACCAAGAATCGCGACAAACTCTCCTGTGTCAAAACCATTCGAAAGCACCAGGATCAAGGCCAGGCTGAGCCCTGTTAGAGCCGCGATGACCTGCTGATAGGCGATGGTCAGCACCATGACGACGCAGAGCAGGGGAATCAGTTCCGCTCGCCACGGATCGAAAGACATCCAGCGGGCGAGGGCGATTGCCAGGAGCAAGCTGCTCAAGTAAACGGTCAAGCGGGCAGTGCTTTTGACCAGTCTTGGTTCGGAACGAACAATGTAATAACCATTAACGGCAGCGAGAACAGAGAGCAGCAGAAAGACGACGACAGCTCTTAACAGGCCTTCGTACCAGGCGATCCCAGCCGCGATCTCATCGAACTGAGCCTTCAGAATATTCAAGGTTTCGGGACTGATGTTCGTCCCCGGGGCAACCAGCAGTGTTCCCCGTTTATATTTATCGACAATTATTTCGGTCTGCAGCCGGGCTTCATTGAGGGCTTGTCGCGAGCGTGCTTCATCAAACTCCAGAGTGCTGGGAGCTCGATTGACCAGCCAGCGTTCCAATAAGGGTTGCAGAGGTTGCAGCAGATCAAAAGATTTCCAGCTGCGTCCCAGTTTGCCGGTGCTTTTGAGCACTTCTTTCAACAGAACCTGAGTGATGGCAATATCCTGCTCATCGGCTGGATTTTCATCAGGAATGATATGAATGACGGCATCTTCTCGGAGATCGTGAAGTGCCAATTCGGATGGATCCAGAATCCCTGTCTGACGCAAAGGCTCAATAAACTTGGTGAACTCACCAATCATCTGCTCAATACGCTGTTCACCTGTTTCCTCGGAGCCGAGTGTGGATTTGAGAGTCTCCCAAGCCTTGAAATTATCCCCCATATTGCCATTCATATCGATGGATAAACCAAAAGATATGAGCACATCGGCAGGCACATCTGCCGGCTGTTTGGCATTGAGAATCGCGAAGAGTGATTCTCTTAATTCATCGATCAGAGTACGCCAGGCTGCTGTGTGGGCCAGGTAGACCGGTGGAGTTTCTGCTTCGTTCCTTTGCCTGGCCATCTCGGTTTTTTCGTCATTGAGGCGACCGAAATCAATGCGGGCGACAATCCCATCCCGGCTGTACTGTCCCTGCCGGTAAGGGAAGGGGGCCGTCCAGCCCTCGACACAGACCACCATCAGCACGAGCGAAATCATGACCAGCAGCAGACGAAGCAGGATGTCTGCCTGGCCCATCTGTTGCGAAAAACGATTCAGTAATGAACTGGAACTGCCCAGGTTGGCAGCTCGACCAATGCGTGTCTTGCGAGGCGAAAACAGTGGCATAGATGTCATTCCCCGGAAGCGGCACCTTTGGGAAAAGTGCCGCCTCTGATTTCCGCTCGTTCTCTATCAACCTGAGATTTCAGTCCATATCAGGTCTGAAACTCATTGAGAGAGCGAGCGGAAGTTGATCGGGGTTTCACTCCTGCACAGCGGTGCTGTCTTTTGGATCCGGAGGACTGTTGTTTGCAGTCTGGGCTTCAGTTAAGGCAGAACCGGCAATAGGGTTGGGCGTACGTTTGGCCTCAAATTGTGTTCGAGGACGGAAGTCATTCGACTTTCCGGTATCGTAAGCCGCAACGATACGCCTTACCAGTGGGTGTCTGACAATGTCGCCTCCAGAAAGCTCGATGACGGAGATTCCTTCGACATTTCTCAGCCGCTGGACAGCGTCGGCAAGGCCGCTGGTCACGTTGTCCGGGAGATCGATCTGGGTGGCATCACCTGTCACCACGATTTTTGATCTTTGGCCCATACGGGTCAAAAACATCTTCATTTGCACACTGGTTGTATTTTGTGCTTCGTCGAGGATGATAAACGTATTGTTAAGTGTCCGTCCTCTCATGAATGCCAAGGGTGCGATTTCGATCACATCGCGATCGAGGTATCGCTGCACTGTGTCAAAATCGAGAATGTCTCCCAATGCGTCGAGAAGTGGTCGCAGGTACGGATTGACTTTTTCAAGCATATCACCCGGGAGAAAACCGAGCTTTTCGCCGGCTTCAACAGCCGGTCGAACGAGCACGATCTTGCGAACCTGCTCGTTTCTCAGAGCGTTCACTGCCATAGCGACAGCCAGATAGGTTTTGCCGGAGCCGGCCGGGCCCGAGCAGAAGACCAGATCATGTTGGCGGATCGCTTCAATATAAGCCGCCTGCCCCTGGCCCATGGGGAAGACTTTTTTGGCTTTATGGAAGACATCAATCGATGATTCCGCGCCCAGCATGGCTTCTGCATTGCGCCGATTGAGCACTCGTTCAAACTCTTCGTCCGAAAGCATGCCCCGTCTTTCGATGGTTCCCCGGAGTTCGCCAATGATATCGCTGCCTAAATCCACCTGCTCGGAGGGCCCGGATAAGCGGATTTCGTCTCCGCGAAAGACCACTTCGATACGAAGCTTCTCACGCAGTTTACGCAGATTGCGATCATTCGGGCCAAAGAGCAGCTTGAGATGCTCGTGATTCTGAAATGCGATTTTGCGATCTGTCATCCTGATTCCGCTTCAATAACGTCTTTATCGTCGATCGGCTTTCGGTCTGCTTCGAAGACAAACTGCGATCTTCCATGGTACACGCTCAGAAGGAGCGATAACGACCGCATTGACATTTTCTTGTCATGAGTCTGATTAATTATTGCCAAGCTAATGAGAATGGCCATTTTGAAACCAATTGGCCAGCCTGATGAGAAATGCCGCCAAGTGTGCTCGATGATTAAACGTTTTGTCCGATTGGCAGTTCATTCATCGCCAGTCTCTTGTGTGTCTAGGGATTGATGTCTGGTGGCAACTTCTGCCGCCAATGGACACATGCAGGCACGCCGGGTTCAAAAATTTTTCTTTGAATCCGCATTTCGAGTCAAGAATGATCCGCAGAGAGACATTACTGACAGAAGTTAATCAGTCAGCCATGATCCTGACGCTTTTCTTGATGCAATTGCTATCAAGTGCCTTACCCGAATAACTCGATTTTACTGATACGCGGGTTGGTGCCGCCGCGTGCGGTCGTGGGCGGAAACCAGGCCAGGATGGCCGGTCTACGAAACGACAGGGATGTTTGAACATGTATGAAGCGTTTTTCCATCTGGCTCGCCGACCTTTTGTCGGGACACCAGATCCGAATTGCTGGTTTCCGACTGAGCTTGTGCAGCAGGCTCACGATGCGATCCTGCTGGGGCTGCGCGAAAGAGCAGGGGTTGCGATACTCAGTGGTGCGGCAGGTGTTGGAAAAACATTGCTATGCGAGCGATTTGCCCGTGAGTTGGGAAATGATCACCCGGTCGTTTTTTTAAGGCATCCTCGTTTTGCGACGCGCCGCTCGCTGCTGCAAACCATTCTGGGCGAGTTGGAACTTCCTTTCAGTCGCTTGAGCGAGCAGGAGTTACGTCAGGAGTTTGAACGTTTCCTGAATCAAATGGTCGAGCAGGGGCATCAGTTTTTTCTCATCTGTGATGAGGCTCATCTGCTGGAAGACAAGATCGTTGAAGAATTGAGAGCCTTCAGTGATCTCCATTTTCATGGGCAATCGGTCGTGAGATTACTGCTGGCTGGTCAGCTGGAGCTCGAAGAACGTTTAGCGACGCCGGAACTTCAATCTCTGGCACAGCGAGTCACGACGCATTCCGCATTGGAAACGTTGAATCGTGCTGAATCGCATGAGTTTCTGGATTATCGTCTGACATGGGCAGGTGGTCGGCTCGAAGAATGTTTCACGCCAGATGCCCTTGCCCTGATTGCCGAAGTGAGTGGTGGATCGCCTCGATGTCTGTGCCTGTTGGCCGATCATGCCCTGCTCCTGGCCTTTGCTCTGGGAGAAAAGCCCGTTTCTATATCGATCGTCGAAAACGCACTGAACGACCTCAAGCATCTGGCTTTGCCATGGCAATTGAAAATGGTCCGCAGTACTGAGCTTTCTCTGTCGGGTCTGGCTGATGAGCCGGCCAGTCTGCAGGAAGCTACCGACTCGAACATCGACAAAGCTCTCACTGATGCCGTGAATTCTCCGGCTGTTATCGAAAACGACACTGAATCTGCGAGCCATCTGCTTGCTGACAGCTCTGCCATTAATCCTTTGCAAGTCGTTGAAACTGGGAAAATTTCCGAGCGTCAGGCCGTTGATGACTGGGATCAACTCGAACTCTCTTCGATTGAGATTGGTGCTGGAGTGGAGACAGAAAATCATCCGGTAGCGGTGCTGAGTCAGGATGATTTATCGGCGATTGAAGAAGAGTTCGCAGAGGAGTCCTCTCGACTGGCACAGTCTTCCACAACCGGCTTGCCGGGGAAGTTTGATGACTGGTCGGTCATGAGTTCTGAACCTGAACTCAAGGGGCAGCACTTTGCCGCCCAGGTTGTGGAACGACAAGAGACTTCCATTCAGCAGCAAACGTTTGACGACATCGCCATGGATGATTTTGGCCAGGAAGATGTTGCCAGCCATGAGATTGAAATTCGTTTCGAGGATCCTCAGGCGAGATCCGACGAGCCCGCTTTGAGTGATGCCTTACCAGCATATGCAGGCCATCACGAAGACAGCGATGCTGCGACTCATGACTCAGCCGTTCCAGTTTCGGAACAGGAAGCTCTCGAACAGCGTCTTGAAAGGATGCTGGCCAAGTGGCGTCTGGCCACGGATCAGGATCAGATCAAAGGGCCGCACACGCCATTTTCCAGTCAGTGGAAGCTGTTGGATCAGGTCGAAACTCCCGAGTCGCGACAGACTTCGACGGGTCCTGGTTCGAGCAGCCTTAGCTCGAATCTCGGAGACATCGATGCCACTGGTCTTTCGGATGATGAACATCCTGCCTTTAGTGCAGCGGAAGACCATTTGAAATCGACCTCATCATCGAATGCGACATCAGATCTGAAGGGTGCCGATCGTCTCGAAGCAGAATTCATAGAGACCGAAGTTCCATCCAGTCTGTTTGTCCATCCTTCCTGGGGTGTGTCACAATTTCCTCAGGATTTTGTCCCCTTTTCAGATCCTACAAAGCTGTTCGAGGCCATCGAGAATCATGAGCGACCGATTGAAGTTGCCATGACCAACGATGTGATTCCCGTGATGCCGCTTCCCGAAGCGGAACCGGCGGTGACCAGCGCTGCCTCTGAGTCGGAGGGGCCAGTCGAAACAACGTCTCCTGATCGCATGATTGATTCTGAGCAGACTGGAATTGCCGCTGCCATTGATCAAATTCTGCCTTGGATCGATGTCGCGGAAGGGCGCCATTCAGAACTGATAGCGGAACAAACTCAGGAGTTGGATCGGAAGTATGCCGAGATCAACTCGACTGTAGAGCATCGCTCGGAAATGTCGCCTGCCGACCGACAGGCTGCACGACTGGCGAAGTATGTGGCTGGTGACCTGGATGAGATTCGAGAGCGTGCACTGGCTGCTGAGGCGATGGATCTGGCCGAGGGAACACGGGCGGCTCTGAATGTTCTCTCTCAAGGTTCAAACTTGGGCAGCAGCCAGTCACCCCAGCAGGAAAAGATTCCGGAAGAGGCTCTGGAGCCTTGGGAAGCCGATTTGCGTGGGGCAGAAACCGAATCCGAGGACTGGCTGAATCCAGTTGATGAATCTTTGCTGAGCGAAGATGCCTTGTCACACGATGAGTATGATCCCGTACTTGATGCTGATGACAAGATCATGAACGGGATGAATGAAATTCAGCAGCAGGCATTCCATCCCGCGCAGGATGCCGAGAGAATTTTCTCGAAAATGGATGGCCATACTGAGCAGGAAGCAGGGGAGGCGATTGATACCCCTGAGCTTCAGCCGACATTGGCAACAAGGTACAGAAACCTTTTCAGTATCTTAAGGCGTCGAGCAACTCGGCAGCGTCGCTAGTCAATGTCCAGATCGAAACTCGATGCTGGTTCTGGAACTTGCTTTGTCTGCACCCGAGGACTGGTCGTGGAATCAGAAACAACATCGTCTGATTTTGGAAGAGTTTCGTGATGCTCTTGAAGAGCGGTCTCGGATACTTGCGTTTGAGTTTTGGCCCATTCAATAAACTGAGAATTCAGCTGGTCAAGATCAACGGTCTTCGTCAATTGACAGAGGATGATGGCCGAGTCTTTTGCAGCGGTAGACCGGCGTAATCTCCGATAGAACGATTCCAGTACTCCCTGTTGCTGGAGGTAAATGCAGAACAGCCGCGAGTGGGCATACTCGATGGCTGGAGCATTCGATGTGGCGAACGGCTGGCTGATCAATGTTTTCAGCGCAGGAGCCTGTGACCGATGGAGTGCTTCGCGGAAATGTTGATATCTCCAGTTGGGCAGACCTTTGAGTGCTGTGCCTGTCTCGTTGAATTCACATTCCTCGTGCAATGAAGCGAGGCCTTCATCAAACCACTCAGGACAGTTTTCAAAGTCACTATGAATCAGTGCATGTGTCAGTTCATGAGCTAATGAACCGATCCCGGTTTCCAGATTGATGGCGATACAGTGATCATCTCGCGAATAAAAACCTGCGTATTCGACAGGTCTGAATCCTGGCCAGCGAGGACGGAGTGAATTCCAGCGTGCCGCCGATTTCACAAGAATGATTTTGATGGGTTTGCTGACTGGTGCGTCAAAATAGCTGATGGAAAGGGCATGCTGGCTGGGAAGCAGGACATTCGCATAGATCCACTGCAAATCTTCCATGGAACTATCGCTCGCCAGGACAAAGGGGGCTCGAGCGAGGATTTGAAAGTCGGTTCCTAATTCAATGCGCAGTTGATTGGCAGCTTCCTGTACGTTTTTGGTGATTTCTTCCTGGGGCAGGGACTCCTTATCGAGTTTTTCGGCGTTCTGATCTGTGTTGAACAAACTGGAGACGGGCTGCCACCATCCGGATGAGGCTGGCGAAGTTGCCAGAGTTGATGGATGGTTTTGCCACGCAGATGTCTCATGCGAGAGGGCCGGAGGTCTGGTCAGCCAGAAGCAGCACCCGATGATCGCGAATGGGCCGAAAATCAGCACCATATGTCGCGTTCGTTGATGTGCTGGGGCCGTCGCCATAAACACCAGATCTCAAATGAGCAGGCAAAATTGAAGAGCGGATCCTCACGGCGAGGGCAATAGTCATTCAATCGGAGTAAGTATCCGAAGAGAGGATTCATCTATATTCAGGCGGAATGTTTCCGAATCATCGATTTCCCTGCACATCGTTTTCACTGTGCAACGGTAGATCAAATATGACCGGGTATTTTCAACAGGCGGCCTGTTTCTGCTCGCTTTAGGAAAAATGACAAAAATCCTGAGGAAAGCACCGGGTAACTTTTCCACCACAGGAATGCTCTCCTGACTGAAAGAATCGAAAGAATCGAAAGAATCGTTCAGGTCATGGAATGGTCAGGTAGACTGGGCAAAAAAAGTTAAGGTGAAACTGATCGATTCCCCCCTAAAACTTCCTTTTCCCAAACTGCTGATTCCCCTAGGCTAGATGCTCATGCAAACTAGACAGGTGCCTCAAAGTCCCAGCATTCTTGACATAAGACCTTGCGTCATCGAAGTATGCGGTTTTTTGATGAGATGATTTCATGGCCTGTGAACTTGAATCATGGTGGCGAAACGAGTTGATCGTTGAATACCGTGCTGCCTGATGGAGAGTGAACAAGCCGCCTCTAACGTGGCCGACTTATAACTGACGGAACCTCATGTACGCACAGAATTACAAGCATTTGGGCGCTCATCCGGAAATTCGTGATGGGGTTTTAGGGACTCATTTTGCTGTATGGGCACCGAATGCCCGCGAAGTCAGCGTGATCGCTGATCTGAATTTCTGGAGTCATGGGCAGAACTGGTTGCAATCCAGTGATGATGGCGTGTGGCGGGGCTTTATTCCCGGGATCAAGCCCGGAGATATTTACAAATACAGCCTGAAGACGGCCTCCGGCTTGAGACTCGAAAAGTCTGATCCCTATGCCTTTGCAGCCGAGTTACCACCACGGACTGCATCTGTCGTTTCCGATCTTTCGGGCTTTCGTTGGAATGACGAAAAGTGGATTCGTCAGCGGGAAATGAAGAATATTTATGAGCAGCCCATCTCGGTTTACGAGATCCATCTGGGATCGTGGCGGAGGCCAACGGATGGGCGAAGGTATTTCAATTATCGTGAACTGGCTGTGCAACTCGTCGAATATGTCAAGCCTTTGGGTTTTACCCATCTGCAGTTGCTGCCAGTGACGGAGCATCCTTTTGATGGCTCATGGGGCTATCAGACCACGGGTTATTTTGCTCCGACCAGTCGATTTGGAACGCCTCACGACTTGATGTTCTTCGTCGATTACTGTCATGAGCACGGCATTGGTGTACTCATGGACTGGGTCCCCGCTCATTTTCCGACCGATGCACACTCGCTCGGAAATTTTGACGGGACCGCCCTTTATGAACATGCTGACCCCCGCAAAGGATTCCATCCCGACTGGGGCACTCTGATTTTCAATTATGGTCGCACGGAAGTGGCTGATTTTCTGCTCTCCAGTGCCCGATTCTGGATGGACGTCTACCATGTGGATGGCCTGCGGGTCGATGCCGTGGCCTCTATGCTGTATCTCGATTACTCGCGAAAAGCCGGAGAGTGGATGCCGAACATGTTCGGCGGGCGTGAGAATCTGGAAGCCATTCAGTTTTTGAAAGATTTGAACGTTGTTATCCACCAGGATTTTCCTGGCGTCCTGATGGTGGCTGAAGAGTCGACGTCCTGGGGTGGTGTTTCCCGTCCTGTTTATACAGGGGGGTTAGGTTTCGGCTTCAAATGGGATATGGGCTGGATGAACGACACTTTGCGGTATTTCCGCAGAGATCCCATTTATCGCCGGCACCACCAGAACGAACTCTCATTCCGGATGGTGTATGCCTTTACTGAGAACTTCATGCTGCCACTCTCACATGATGAAGTTGTGCACGGCAAACGCTCGTTAATCAGTCAGATGCCCGGAGATCATTGGCAGCAGTTTGCCAATCTGAGAGTTCTTTATGGCTATCAGTTCACCACACCAGGCAAGAAATTGCTCTTCATGGGAGGTGAAATCGCCCAGTGGACCGAATGGAATCACGATGCTCAACTCGATTGGGAACTGACCAAATTCCAGTTTCATCACGGCGTCCAGAAACTCATTGCCGATCTGAATCAGCTCTATCGATCCGAATCGGCATTACATTATGGCGATTGCGATACTGAGGGCTTCTCGTGGATCAGCGCTGATGATTATCAGAACAGCGTTTATTCCTGGGTGCGTTACGGCAGTCATCCCGAGAATCGGCTGGTCGTCATGATGAATCTCACACCAATTCCTCGACACAACTACAAAGTGGGTGTCCCGTTAGCTGGCTTCTATAAGGAAGTCCTCAACACAGACTCCAGTGTCTACGGGGGTTCGAATGTAGGGAACTCGGGTGGCGTCTACAGCGAAATTGGACAACTTCATGGGCATGGCCAGTTTATTCAGGTGACATTGCCACCATTAGGCATGATTGTGCTGAAACCCATCACTCGGCCAGCGGCTGTACTCGAAGCCACGGCAGGAAAAGTGGCGGCAGATTAAACCGCTGCGGAATGTTCTGATCAGGTGTTCTGGCAGGGAAAAACGGCAGTATAACTGCTCAAGCTTTACCAGGACGGAAGAGTTTCTCTGAACAGATCTTTCGGATTCGTCCGTAAAATCGATTCATGTTTCGCCGGACTTGCACTTCTTGCCGAATCCAAGGCACTCGGAACCTGCTCGCCGCAGTTTTGAGGGCAAGTTTCTGATATTCCCTCAAGAATATCGGAGACGATCGTGCATCGTGACCAGAAAATCGGTCTCGCCCTGGGTGTCCTGCTGATCGGAGCAGTCGCGGCATTTTTCTTTCGAAACGAACGCTCAACAATGGATGGAGTTCCCGTGATCTCCGACGTTGTTGAACTGGATGCTGTGATTGCCGAGAAGAACTTCAGGCCTTACCTGGGAGATTCCAGCCGCTCGTCAGACCGGACGGTCGCCCGTCCCGTCAATGATACACTCATCATTCCACCGTTGAATGATCCGTGGGAGGGGTCTGCGTCTGGCAAGATGGAAGCACCGGTAACGCCGACCGACAATCCTAAGCAGGCGATGAACCGTGCCTCTGACGAAACGACTCAGGATTTGCCGGCCATTCCCTGGCCTGATGATGTGCTGGAAGTGGAGTCCGTTGCGCCAAAACAGACCGGTAGTTCACCGGCAGCTAATGGAACTCAAGGCTTTCGAAGTGAACGCCAGGACCAACGTGGACTGACTGAGGCCACTGGCGATTCATCATTTGTCAATCAATCGGGAATGGATCGTTATCAACGATCAAGTGGTCATCGTCCGGGAGATGCTGGCAGCTCAGATTCTGAGGCCGTCACGATGGTGACTCATGTCGTCAAAAAGGGTGAAACTTTATCGTCGCTCTCACAAAAATACCTGGGACGCGAAAGCCGTTATCTGGAAATCTTTGATGCCAATCGAGACCAGTTGCGGGATGCTCATGGCGTGCGTACTGGAATGACACTCAAAATCCCTGTCACCAGGAACTCGAGAAACATCGCGGAAACTCCTCGGCAGACGAGGGATGATGCTGCTTCCCCAGCGCCCGCCAATGGAGAGAAACGATTGTTTGTACCCTTCAAGCCGCGTCCTGCCAACGCCGCCACCTGGGGGCCAACGACGGAGTTACCGGAAGCGGCACCCCGCCGCCTGAGTCAGCAACCACCCGAATCCAGCGTGTTGTGATAAGGATATCCGCGGGTTTTTGGCATTCGATTCCCTCACATTCTTCAATGCCGCAACGCGAAGAATTTGACTGATCCCAACGAAGACATCACTTTGTTGATGCGATCCATCAGCAGGAGTGTGCCTCCAGGAAATGTTTGGGGATGCCGATGCGCGGACGAAGAAGTTTCGTCTGCGGGCAAAACTCGGCGACCGCAATCACTTCCCGGTCTTCATTCAGGATGCAGGCATGGGCAGGAATCTCTGGTTGACTCTCTGCCGTTGAGTGCAGGGCCTGCAAAGCATCACCTGAGATGTTTTTGCCATGCTGCAGATCTACGACGGCCTGGCGCGTGGCCACCCAGCGCTGAGATTCAGTAAATGCCAGCATGGGGTGGAGCAACAGCGGCTGGAGATCAGCCAGGCTGAAGCCATTCGGCAGGCTGTCGAGCCGCAGTGCGCTATCGAGGTGAAATGGTCCAATATGTGTGCGTGTCAGTGCGGACATATAGGCTCCGCACTGAAGTTTCTCCCCGAGATCTCTTGCCAGGGATCGAATGTAAGTGCCACTGCCACATTCGATCTGCAATTCGATGTCCGGGTTGGCGTGCTTTGTCAACGCGATTTGATGAACTTCCACCGTTTTAGGCGTCAGCTCAAAATCCTGCCCAGATCGGGCCAGGTCATAAGCTCTTTTCCCCGCCACATGGACGGCACTGAAGCGAGGGGGAATCTGCTGAATCTGGCCACAAAAATGAGTGAGTTCCTGTTCGATCAATTCGCGAGTGAGATGTTGCGTATCGACCTGGGGCGAGAGTCGTCCCTCGGCATCGTCTGTTTCGGTGGTTTGCCCGAGATGGAAGGTGGCAGAATATCCTTTGGGCAGCGCCTGAACATGCTCCGTCAGACGAGTTGCCGGGCCGATTCCAATGACCAGAACACCTTCTGCGAGTGGATCGAGAGTTCCAGCATGCCCGACCTTCAGGGGGCGAACAGCACGTTCGATTTTGCTGACCACATCCCGTGAGGTCATTCGCAGTGGTTTATGGATATTGAGAAAGCCCCACTTCATGGTGGCAAACATCGTTCTGAAGAGACATGTTTAAGGGTTAAGGCATATTCGAGGGTTATGGCAGACAAAAGCCCTTGTCATGATGTTCATGACAAGGGCTTCGAGGGGTGGCTTACCGGGATCGAACCGGCGACCTCCAGAACCACAATCTGGCGCTCTAACCAGCTGAGCTAAAACCACCACGCAGAACAGTTGCACCGTTCTGTCTGTAATTTATCTTCGATTGAGGCAGCCAGCAAGTCAAAAGCACAGGGTGGTCTCTGGGGACAATTTTCTTTTGACTGGAAAATCTGGCATTTCCCGAATCGAGTTCTTTGAAGCGGGATTGGGAATAGCCCTTCCAGTTTGACACAATACAATCGAACTCACTCAGTCTAGCAGGCTGACGACGAGAAGGCACTGGACGTGCTTTCATATTGAGCTGTCGCGAGAAGCGTCATCCCACCGAAAACGGCAGGAGCAACAGGAATTGATTGAGACGACAACTGCAGTGTTGAAAATCGATCACCTTGTGACGCAGTTCCGTACGGAGAACGGCTACTTTACCGCAGTGAATGGTTTGACACTGAATATTGGAAAAGGGCGAATTCTCGGACTCGTGGGAGAATCTGGTTCAGGCAAGTCAGTTACTTCGCTCTCCATCATGCGGCTGTTACCAGAAAGCAGCGCCAGGATTGCCGAGGGCACGATTACATTTCTTGGCAAAGATCTGGTGAGATTACCCTCACGGCAGATGCAGGAACTGCGCGGCCATGACATCAGTATGATTTTTCAGGAGCCGGGGACATCGCTGAACCCGGTGTATAAGGTCGGAAGTCAGGTCGCCGAAGTATTGTTACTTCACAAGCAGGCCACCAAAAAGAATGTCATGCAGCGAGTGATCGAGCTTTTTCATGAAGTGGGAATTCCCAATCCAGGTGAGCGAATTCACAGCTATCCTCACGAGATGTCTGGTGGCCAGAAACAGCGTGTGATGATTGCCATGGCACTGGCTTGTAATCCCCAGTTGCTCATTGCGGATGAACCCACAACGGCGCTTGATGTCACGATACAGGCACAGATACTGGGGTTGATTCGAAAATTGCAGCAGACACGGCAAATGTCTGTATTATTCATTACTCACGACCTGGGTGTGATCGCAGAAATTGCGGATGATGTTGCCGTCATGTATCGAGGGAAACTGGTCGAGCAGGGGCCCATTGAAAAGATCTTCACGAATCCGCAGCATCCTTACACCCGAGGATTGCTCGCCTGCCGCCCGACGCTTGAGTCACAAAAGAAGCGGTTGAACACAGTGGCGGACTTCATGGACGTCGTGGAAAACCAGGCGACTGGTGAGTACACAATCGTGGAGAAGCATGCCAACAGCGAACGATTGGTGCTGGCGGAGAAGAATGCCCGGGATCGCTTGTTTTCTCCCAGATCCGAAGTGATTTCGTTAGGCTACGATGTCTCGGCGATTCCTGAGAATCGATTCATTCCGGAAGGAACCAAGCCTCTATTATCAGTACGTGATCTACAGGTCTATTACCCTGTACGCACTGGTTTCCTGCGTCGAGTCACTGGGCATATTAAAGCTGTGGATGGAATCAGTTTTAATGTGTATCGAGGCCAGACATTGGGGCTTGTTGGAGAATCGGGCTGCGGAAAAACCACGACGGGAAGAGCCCTGATGCGGCTGATTTCATTCACGGGTGGAGAGTTTGACTTTAACGGAATCCCGTGGAGCCAGTTATCGGAGCGAAATTTAAGACATCATCGCCGCAAACTGCAGATTGTCTTTCAAGATCCTTACGCATCGCTGAATCCTCGCATGACTGTCGAGGCGCATTTGACGGAAGCGATGGCTGTGCATCAGCTTGGTGCCAGCAAAAATGACCGCCGCGACATGGCAGCACAATTGCTTGTCGAGGTGGGTCTCAAAGATGAGCATCTCCCCAGGTATCCGCACGAGTTTTCCGGTGGTCAAAGGCAACGGATTTGTATTGCCCGGGCACTGGCAGTGGAGCCGGAATTCATTATTTGCGATGAGTCGGTGTCGGCACTGGATGTCTCGGTTCAGGCGCAGGTGCTCAATTTGTTGAAAGATCTGCAGGAAAAACGCGGGCTGACTTACATCTTCATCAGTCACGATCTCAGTGTGGTGAAGTTCATGTCGGATATGATTGCCGTCATGAATCAAGGGCGTCTTGTGGAGTACGGCCCGTCCGAACTGATCTACGCTGATCCGCGGGATGAGTACACGAGGCGTCTCATCTCCGCGATCCCTCAGGTCTCTGAGGAAAAACTCAGGCAAAGGATTGCGGCTGGCAACAAAGAAACTGCTTTATCGTAAGCGAATTTGCAGCACTTGATGCTCGCCTTTCGCTGCATCCTCCTCTTTAAGGGAGTGTCTCTGGCTTGTGCATGCCGGCAAAACGTACCACGAGAACCTTCTGCTTGGGTTGCAGTTGTTTAGGCTGGCCAAAGAAGTTGCCCCCCAAAGTGGTTTCTGCAGCATTAGTGCAGGAGGCGACGGCCATTTCACCCGTATTGAGGGTGACAGAAAACTTCTGTGCATAACAGGTTTCGACCAGTTTTCCGCCCCGAAGTTCCCAACCGGCATCTGTCGGTGTGTGTCGCATCTGCTCCTGCCCGTGGTGGAGCTCTGGGATGAAATCGAGGCGAACCCAACCATCCTGCAGTCGATGTGGGCGCAGCTTCAGGACACACTGAAGTTGCTCAAAGGTTTTGGAGGTCGTTTTTCCGTTTTCATTCAGGCTGACTTCCATAGGATCCAGCCATGATTTGACATCAATATCAGTGGTGGCACCCGATTGAACGACCACTTTTCTGCGAACGCATTGACTGAGTGAATACTCATCTTCGATCTGCCGCGACATTCCCAGGAGTGCTTGCAGCATCGGAGGAGGCGAGGCACCGACAGTGCCAATCCGCAGCCCGTTCTGTTGCATCAAATGCCTTAAGCCGGGTGCTGCCGCACCGACTTCATCAATTTCCCGCCAGAGTTGCTCACTGACTGTAGGGTCTGAGGCCGGGCGTTCGACAAATAGGATTTCCAGTTGAATCGAGTTCGCGGGCGCGTTGATTGGAGGGAGTGGATTCGTACTCGATATCGATTGTTTTTTGAGAAGCTGATGTGCTTCTTGTGTGAGTCCTGGCACCAGCACACAACCGGCAAAAACGGGGATCAGCAGGGAAGTCATTCCCAGCAGAAAGACCCCACAGAGCCGGTATGAGCAATGCCAGTTCACGGTAAGTTTTGTCCTGAGATCGAGGGATGTAATTTTGAGGAGGGGAGCCAGCGATCAAAACGATCAAATCGAGAAGAGGGCAGTAATCGTCAGCAATTGTGTGAGATATCGCCCAGCGGACAGGCCATTTGGTAGAGACATCGAAGTGGTTTGAAGCAGGGTAGGGAAATGTGGCAGGTGAGATGAATGGCAGAGAAAATGGTTACTGAGCAGTTAGTGTCAGACTGAAGAGGAAAAAGGCTTTGAAGGGAAAGGATTTGGTTGAGAGGAGAATTCAGTGCTTGTAGAAAGCAGATGTCGTGGGGGAAAAAGGATCGAGCGGAGGTGCGAAGAGATTTTGCGGAGTAGTGCTTCTAAAAAGTGACACAAAACATGTCAACATCAAAAATCGTCGCCATATCTCGTTTCAGAGGGGGTGGTTAACATTTCAGACTGTGCGGAAGTCTGCGGGAATGCGTGACATTTCAAATGGCTTTTCAGTCGAGATCTGGTTGAAAACGGAGATTAGGTTGTGACGATTCAACCGAATGCCTAGAATCGCAAACGTTTCGAAGTGGCCTGCAAGGCTTTCCATGCGGTGGGATTTTGGAGTTTGGCATGTCGACGTTTCTGTTTACGAGCGAATCAGTCAGTATGGGGCATCCTGATAAGGTATCTGACCAGGTTTCGGATGCTGTCCTGGATGCATTGTTAGCCCAGGATCCTCGAGCTCGTGTTGCCTGTGAAACGTTATGCACAACAGATTTTGTATGTCTGGCTGGTGAAATCACTGCCAATGCTCAGGTCGATTACGAAAAGGTCGCTCGCGAAGCCATTCGGCAGATTGGCTACACCAGTGACGACATCGGCTTTAATGCCGCAACCTGCGAAGTGCTGGTCAAGCTGCATAGCCAGAGTGCAGATATTGCGATGGGTGTCGACCGCGATGGTGCCGGCGATCAAGGGTTAATGTTCGGGTATGCCTGTGATCAGACACCAGAACTCATGCCTCTGCCGATTGCACTCTCTCACCGAATCATCAATCGCTTGACCGAAGCTCGCCAGAAAGGTGAGGTCAACTGGTTAAGGCCAGACAGCAAGAGTCAGGTCACTGTCGAGTACGATGCCAAGAACAATGCGGTCGGGATCTCTGCAATTGTCGTTTCGACACAACATGCCGAGCATGTTTCGCAAGATGAGATTTCTGAGTTTGTGCGTTCGGCTGTGATCGGGAAATCTGTTCCAACATCCCTGCTGAAGCCATCCACCAAGTACCACATCAATCCGACAGGTCGATTTGTGATCGGTGGGCCACATGGTGATTCCGGACTGACAGGCCGCAAGATTATCGTCGATACTTACGGTGGTTGGGGTCGTCATGGTGGTGGAGCCTTCAGTGGCAAGGATCCCACGAAGGTGGATCGCTCTGCCGCTTACATGGCTCGCTACATTGCCAAGAATATTGTAGCGGCTGGTCTGGCTAAGGAATGTGAGTTGCAACTGGCCTACGCGATTGGTGTGGCCGATCCCGTCAGCGTGCGAATCAACACCAACGGTACTGCCCTGATTGCTGAAGACAAAATTGCCGAGCTGGTTCGCGAAAACTTCAAGATGACTCCGATGGGAATCATTGAGTCGTTGCAATTGCGTCAACCGATCTATCAGCGAACAGCGGCTGGTGGCCACTTTGGCCGTAATGAACCGGGCTTCACATGGGAAGCCACAGATAAAGCCTTGAAACTCCGAGAGCAGGCGGGGCTGGGATCGACCTTGCCGCCAGTCGGCCATATTGCTTAATGAAATGATCACCACCCCGGCCTTGTGCGAGCAAAGCCGGGGTTTTCTGTTTGAGAGTGAATGCCGGAATAGTTGCCATGGATGGCCTGTTTCAATTGATGCATCGATCGAGGCCTGTCATGCAGGTCTTTCTTGCGGCATTAAGCACCGTAATCAGTGTCAGCGTCTTTGCGATACCTGCTGATCGATTTCCGGTGATCGCGTCGCTTCTGGCCGGAATCTGCCTGCTGATCTGGCTGGTGCTGACCATCACCCGGCGTATTGACCCAGAAGTCGCATATCAAAGTTGGTTGCTGGTCGCGGCTGGTGGTTTCAATGCGGCCTGCTGGTTGAGCTTCGCTATCAGTTCGGGCTCACCTTTTTTTGCCGGCGTGTTGGCAGGGCTGATACTGATTGCGTTTCTCTGCCAGTCGCTGGCTTGTTCGTTTCACGAGGCAGAAACGAATCTGGTTAAAGACCAGCTGGATAAGTCTGCACCGGCTTCCTCAGAGGTGGTTACTCAAGGTCTTTTGCCTGGGTTTGAGAAACAATTGGCTCAGGCCGCTTATGATGCTCATCCGCAAGAAGTCGTTCATCTGAATGAAATCAAGAGAAGCCTGGTCGGAAGTCTCTGGCCAAATTCCGCAGACGATGATCTGCCAAAAATTGATGATGAGACAACGACTCCCGACGATTCTGTGAGTCATGTTGTCCGCTTTAAGTACGATGATCGCGACGTTCAGGAAGGGCACTTGCGGATTGAGTTTGAGCAGGGAGCCAGGGAGTCTCTCTTTCATTTGGTGTTTTCACCGCCGTTTGATCATGTGCCTTGCATTGAAATGGAGGACACGACTGCCGGCGAACTTGAGCTGGAGCCACTGGTGGTTTATCGATTTGGAGCGAGAATTAAAGCTCGTCGATCAAGCTCGGTTGAAATTCCTTCGCTATTCGAGATTGCCTATCAGGCTGCTGCTCCACGCCGGGCGGCATGAGACTCTGCTGAGTCGAGTCATTGCCCGCAATTGATCAGGTGGGCAATAGAGATCGTTGCTATCGAATCTCTCGTCATCGTGCAGTGGAGAGGAAGGTCATTCTTCGATTCGCAGATAAACAGGGCCAAAGAGCCCGGCAGGAAGTTTCTGAGTCAGCAGTTCTTCGTTGACGGAAATCAACACTCTCAGCTTCGAGAAAATGTTCTGTGGTTGAGGGAGCAGGAATGAATGCTGTTCACTCGTTTCGTTGAAAGTGCCGACAAGCTCGGAATTGAATTCAACGCTCCCCGTTCCGCGCATTCCAGAGAACTCGACAAATACCAAGCTAGCTGCTGGAGCATTGGTGAGGTCTTGTTGAGCCTTGGGCTGGGTTTGAATCCGGGGGTAATGGAAGCTTCGGGAATACTGCACTTCACCAGCTTCGTCTCCATGTAGGCGGGTGTATTCGACAGGCATCTTTGCAGAGCCTTGAAATTGCTGGTTTTTCGTCAAACTGGTCCACAGATAGTCCCATGGGCCCTTCAGGGCAATGCGATGGCTGGACATGAGTTTCCTACAGCGAAAATGGCAATTCGTGGACCCGTGAAAATTCGTCGGGAAGTCCATCAGGTCCCGATATGTTGGCTAGAATTCAAAGTGCGTAAGCGGTAGCATGCAACGGAGTTAAGTTTTCCATATTGGTTGACACAGATCATTGAAAGCATCGACACCTTTGTCTGGCACCGGGTGTTCACGATGTGTCGATGATTCGAGTGTTCTGGATTCTCGATATGCATGATGCATCGATCGGACAAAAGATTCGAGAGTCGATGATGCCCGAAGGTCTGCCGCTGGATCTTCTGCAAATGGCAGAGACGCACCGAATTGCCGAAGAGGCTCAAGTGATAGAAAAAATTGTCGAGTCGACATCATCTGAGATCACATCCTCATATGAGACCAGTCCGAGTTCTCAGAAAACCAATGGTCATCTTCAGTCAGTATCCCATGGTGAACCAGCACCCGGTGGCGAAGTTGTGAAGAAGCCCGTGAGAACTGCAGACCCTCAATGGCCCACGCGGACATCACAGCTTTTGGG
The DNA here is from genome assembly GCA_027483405.1 of Planctomyces sp. GTDB lineage: Bacteria > Planctomycetota > Planctomycetia > Planctomycetales > Planctomycetaceae > Planctopirus. The sequence continues at coordinate 37,941 of JAIXUU010000047.1, forward strand.
TTTTCAGATCCTGGGTGTCGGGGCGTATGTTCCCGATCAGGTAGTAACCAATGCCGAGCTTCAGGAGCGTTGTGGCATTGATCCCGAGTGGATTGAACAGCGAACTGGAATTCTCTCGCGTCGTTATGTGGCTGAAGGGCAGGCCACCAGCCACTTGTGCATTATGGCCGCACAGCGGGCAATGGCCGATGCGGGAGTCACAGCCGACGAAGTGGATCTCGTTGTGATCGGTACTTTTACACCGGATCATCTCTGCCCATCGACGGCGAATCTTGTGCAGGCTCATCTGGGTATCGAAGCTCCAGCCATGGATCTGGCAGCGGCCTGTTCAGGATTTACTTATGCATTAGCGACTGCAGCGCAGTTTATTGTCACTGGAAATAGCCGCCGGGCATTGGTGATTGGCGGCGATTGTAACAGCCGGATAGTCAATCCGCAGGATCCTAAGGTGGCACCATTGTTTGGAGATGGCGCCGGTGCTGTTGTCCTGGGCCGGGGCGACGAAAAGCAAGGTCTGGTGCGATATCAGCTAGGTTCGGATGGCTCCGGGGCGAGTCTTCTGGATCGGCCTGCTGGCGGGACACTCCACCCCTTCACGGAGTCTGATCTTCGTGAAGGGAAAACCTATCTGCAGATGGACGGCAGGAATGTTTTCAAATGGGCCGTGAAAGCCGTCTGTAACAGTATCCTTGTTACACTGGAACAAGCTCAGGTTTCCATTGAGCAGGTTTCCATGTTTATTCTCCATCAGGCTAACCTGCGCATTATCAACCATGTTGCTGAAGATCTGGGGATCCAGCAGGATCGTATTTATAACAATCTTGATAAGTACGGAAATACATCGGCTGGCTCAATACCTATTGCCCTGGCTGAAGTGATTGCCAGCGGACGCCTGCAGCGGGGTGAACTGCTGTTGATCTGCGGTTTTGGAGCTGGGTTAACGTGGGGAACCTGTCTCCTGAGATGGTGATATGTTCGTTTCCAGGCAGCGTCTGTATCTGCAAGGCTGTACATGACCCTCTCGTGCTTTGAAGTTCTCCACCTGAAAATGGGTTGTTGAGAGCCTGGCATTCCCAATCTTTCTTAAGGTTGCTGGCTATGCCGCAAGTTTTTATGGCGCAGGCTTACTGGTAAACTCGGCTAAAACACACCTGATCTGCTTAGTGTAAATATCAGACATTTGTTTCCCTGATAGGGGGAGATAAGCCGGGTCAGACTGCTAAAAAATTCAGTTGAATGCTTGAAAGCGAGTTGAATAGTCAAACTCTACTACGCTTTTCGCCAGCAGGGTTGTTGTGAACAGTAATTCTGTGTGTCTATAGTTTATTCAAGTGTTTTTGTAGTCGTGGTACTTAAGCTGGAGCAAAGGGCTCGATTCAGCTGGCTAAGTCGGATTTTTGTTGATTGGCAGCAGCAAGTAGTCGTTAGATAAACCGGAAAATCTTCTAAAAGCCATGGGCTATTCATTCAGTAGCCAGATAGGCTTGCAAAATGAACGATTGGGCTGCACTATAGTAAATGACAATACCAGCACTCTTGATAGTGATTCATGAAGTTGCTGAGTTGTGATCAGGTTCCCGCAGGTTGTGGCAGCATTCTGAGGGATATGTCCAGTCATTATGTTCTAGTGCTGACTCGCAAAAAATGTGAGCAGTTGCTTCTCAGGAGATTCTCATGGCTAAGGCAAAGTTTGACAGTTCGATCAACAAGTCTGCTCTCTATCGTGAAACCATCATTGCCTTGGGTGGGCCGGAAAAGGCCACCAACGCTCAGGTGAAGAGCAGTATTGAGTCGCAGTACGACGGTTGGGAATGGGGTAGCAATCCTGCTGCCGCCATTGGTCAGGTTCGTAAGTCAATGTTGGCTGCCGATGGCAAGCCAGTACCAAAGCGGACCAAGAAGGTCGCCAAGAAGAAGACCGGAGCCAAGCCCGGGCGTAAACCCGCAGTGAGCGTCGCCACGAGTGGTTCGTCATCTGCCGTGGCAGTGGCTGCTGCACTGAGCTTCCTGACAACCTATAGCGATGCTGAAACTGCTCTGAGCAAAGCCCGTGAAATCGTGCAGACCGTGGGCCCGGAGTTGGCGAAGCAGATGGCCGACATGCTTGCTGGCCACTAGAGATAATCTGACAGCTTTGCAGCTGTTGGAAAAACCATGATTTATCGCTTGCCCGGTTAGCAATTTCATTTGCTGACCGGGCAAGGTTGTTTTTGGCAGGGATCCTGTGAGAATATGGGATCGAAGCGAATGGTAGATGTTTGAGTGAGGGAGAAGGCTGTGCTTGTCCAGATGGAACTTGTGCGGATCATCATCAGCGAGATCAATGATCAGCAGGTCATTTATCTGAAGGAAGTCGATGGCTCGCGAGCCTTCCCGATTCTGATAGGTCTCTTTGAAGCGACCAGCATCGACCGGCGTGTGCGAGGCGATGTACCGCCCAGACCACTCACTCATGATCTACTGAAGAATATTGCCGAGCAATTGGGGGCTGAAGTGCAGGATGTGGTGATCAATCATCTGGAGGATCACACTTACTATGCCTCGATTCGCATCCGTCAACAGGGGGAACTGATTGAGATTGATAGCAGGCCCAGTGATGCCATTGCATTGGCCGTGCATTATCAACCATTTCTTCCCATCTATGTGACAGAATCGGTTCTTCAGGATGTGACCGGCTGATCAATTGACTATTGACTGAATTAAGCAGGCCCGGAAGTCACGACTGGCTTCCGGGCAGTTTGTCTTTTGGTCATCGAGGAACCTGGTATCCACCTTCAAGCGTGAATAACCAATCCATAGTGTCAGTTACTTGCTCAGTTTGCTCAACAGATCAAGAGTCGCCTCCCAGGAGGTTTTGTCCGCCTGTTCATCGTACTTCATCCCTTCGATCCCATGTTTGCCGGCATCGGGGACAGTGAAGCTATGACGAACCCCCGGGAAGGAAACAAAGGTGAGTTGATTGCCAGAGCCTTTAAATGCTGTCTGGAATTGCTCGACGACTTCTTTGGGAATAAAAGCGTCGTCCGCTCCGTGAAAGACCAGAACTTTCGCTTTGACCTGGCCAGCTTCTTCAGGCGTGACTTTGGGGAGGGCCCCGTGATACGAGACAACTGCATCCAGATCGCTACCTTTTAATGCGAGTTGAAGAACGGTCGATCCTCCAAAACAGTAGCCAATCGCCACCAGATGCTCGGGATTCACGTGCTCGTCTTTCTTCAACACATCCAGGGCGGCATTTGCGCGAGCCAGCCATTCCTGTTGATTGGAACGGACACTGGTCGCCATGGTGCCGGCATCTTTGGGGTGCTGTGTCGTCTTGCCTTCGCCGTACATGTCACACGCAAAAGCGACGTAACCTGCCTCTGCCAGTTTTTGAGCACGATTCTTGGCATATTCGTCTAATCCCCACCATTCATGAACGACAAGGACTCCCGGGCGGCGTCCCTGAATCTCATCATTCCAGAAGAGTGTCCCTTTCGATTTCACGGTGCCGGCCTGATATTCGATCTCTTTCGAACGGATTTCCGCGACGCAAATAGCGGTCGAAAATGACGTTATCAGGCATAGGGTCGTTGCGAGCAGAATTCTTGGTGACCACATGAGTTTGTATCCCTCCTGAGATAAAGATTCGGGGTTTAAAGTTGAGCTTCGGCAGAAGTATTCACCATCTCTTGAGCATAGTCAGAGAAGAGTTCTGTTCCAATTCTGACGTCTTCTCGATTTGATTTCGTAATCAAGGGCGCCAGTGTCTGGAAAACAACTTCTGGCAGTGGATCCGAAGCTCAATGTGGAGTCGACCTGATAATCAAGCATTGTTTGACGAGATCAACCGCCTGCTCAGCGTGCCAGCCAGCCGCCATCGATATCGATGATACTGCCATGCATGTAGTTGGATGCACTGGAGGCCAGAAAAACGCACAAACCACCCAGTTCCTCGGGTTGTGCCCAGCGCCCTGCAGGGATACGGCTGAGAATCTGCGGGCCTCGAACAGGATCGTTGACTAATGAGCCCGAGAGTTCAGTGAGCATATAGCCCGGACAGATGCAGTTGACGTTGATCCCATGAGCCGCCCAGGAGTTGCAGAGTGATTTTGTCAGTCCGGCCAACCCATGCTTGGCGATGGCATAAGCGGGGATCTGCCAGCCACCCTGATGGCTCATTACAGAACCAACATTAATAATTTTTCCCGAGCCTCGCTGGATCATTGGTTGGGCGACCTGCTGGGCGAGATCGAAAGCCGCTTCAATATGTACCGCCAGCATAGTCTGCAGGTGAGTGAGAGGATACTCCTCGGGAGGAAAGCGGGCTGTTAAACCCGCGTTGTTTACGAGGATATCGATTGATCCCGCAATCGATCTGGCTTTTTCTACAAGACCAGTACGGTTTGCCCGATCACTGAGATCGCACGGGAGGAAGTGGAAATGTCGGCCCAGAGAGAGGATTTTTTCAATGTGTGCCTGTGTGGGTGAGGTTCTTGAGACACAGACGATATCTGCACCAGCTTCTGCCAATGCTAAAGAGATGGCCGCTCCCAGCCCTCTGGAACCACCCGTGATCAAAGCGACCTTGTGATCCAGCCGAAAGAGATCGAGGATCATGTCGAAAGGTCTCCCGAGGTGCTGTTGCTAGAGGGTGATGCGTGGCAAAATCTCGGGGATGAGGCGGGCCAGTTTGGCACCGCCACGCGCAGCCACTTCCAGAATTTTATTCAGTTCCACCGGTTCCAGAGCATCGGGAAGGCAGAGGTCTGTTACGACAGAGAAGCCGAGAACACGTAAGCCCGCATGGACTGCGACGAGCACTTCGGGAACTGTTGACATTCCGACGACATCGGCTCCCATAAGCTTCAGCATGCGGTATTCAGCACGGGTCTCGAGATTTGGCCCGCTGACTGCGACAAACACGCCTTTGGGGCAATGAATTCCAAGTTCCAATGCTACCTGGCGGGCGACTTCGATGTGGTGGCGGTCATAGGGGTGGCTCATGTCAGGAAAACGAGGGCCCAATTCTTCATCGTTAGGGCCACGCAAGGGGTTCTCGGGCATGAGATTGATGTGATCTTCGATGATCAACACATCCGAGAGATCCAATTGCGGATTGATTCCGCCAGCAGCGTTGGTCACAAGGAGTGTTTTCACTCCCAGGGCCTTCATGACACGCACTGGAAAAGTGACTTGTTCGAGAGAATACCCTTCGTAGTAGTGAAATCGACCTTCCATGGCGACGACAGGAATGCCGCGCAGACGTCCGCAAACCAGCCGACCGGCATGAGATTTCACGGTCGAGGTAGGGAAGTGAGGAATGTCGCTGTAAGGAATAGCGATATCCTGCTCGATTTGTTCCGCCAGACCACCCAGACCAGTTCCCAGAATCATGCCTACGGCAGGTTCACCTTGCCAGAGCTCGGAGATTTTGGCAGTGGCCTGGTCAATGCGTGATTTCAGTTCGGACATCTCAATTTCCGGATGAGTTCTGCTCACAAGGCGAATGAAATACCAGGTGAGCCATTAACGAGTAGAGCAAAGAAGGTGGAATAAGAAACTCAGGGAGAGCCCGCAAAACGGCAGACTCTCCCTGAGAAAACATCAAGTCTTGATTTCAGATGCTGCGCGAAGGAAATGTTCCAACTCGAAAACTATCGGTTCGCAGCGGTCAAAAGCTGTCACAGTCAATCGTATGAGGCCCAGTCTGCTCAACTTCAGCAGGCTGAATCACCATTTCAGCGCTGTGTTCAATCTCATCGCAGGATTCAGCATTCGCTGAGAGTTCGATGATTAGTAGTCATCATCATCGTCGTCGAGATCATCATCGTCGTCGTCATCGTCATCATCGTCATCATCAAAATCATCGTCGTCGTATTCGTCATCGAAGTCTTCTTCGTCATCGAAGTCATCGAGATCGTCATCGTCGAGGTCATCGACGTCTTCATCGTCGAATTCATCATCCTCGTCGTCTTCTTCGTCATCTATGTCTTCATCCTCATCCTCGTCTTCATCGCGAGCGCAGACGGGCGAGGTGATGAAGGGAAGATCGAATTCCGAAGTCCACGAGGCTGCGAACAGAGGATTCAACGTGTCTGGCGAGACTGCCAATACTGCCAAGCTCATGAATACGAACCTCAATCCTATTGGTGTCGTTCCTGTATTGACTCAAAGTCCGATCTGACGAGTTTTGAGTCACATTGTGATGTTAATAACAAATGATCATCGTATCGCAGGTCGGAAGATTTCCTGCCACTGGTATTCGAGCAGACCGTCGATGTCAAGGCTCATCTGTTAGCCGAAAATTGAGAATTTTCGAGAGAACATCAAAGTCGGTCACCAGCCATACACAATCACAGTTCGGTCTTCCGGGCGCGGTCACTATAATCATGCTGGGTCAATGAGCAAGTCTGAGTCGTGGTCGTCATCAAGAAATTATTATGATTTTTTTTGCAGTGACCCGGCGGAATTCGGAAAAAGTTTCTCGCAATACTTCTACAGCGGTGGAAATCTGTAAGTCAGGCATGTCTCAGGGAGATACCTGAAAATCGCTGAAAACACAAATTGCAGCCAATAATTCTCAGGAGTTCAATTTCTGACAGGTCGAGAGAAAGTTTGCTGATTAGCATTTCCAGTTGAATTGTCTGCATTTTACGCGATGGGAGAATCCATTGTGGGATGCGAGTTGAGGCTGACTCGTAACCTCGGCTGGCGCTCAACGTCCCACGGCCCCCCAAGAGAAGATGATGTCTACGGGATGGCAAGCACTTTCGTGACTTCTCACGACCAATAAAACGACTTCGGCATCGTGAAAAATGGCAGTGTGGTTCTAAGATCAATTGTGACGCGAGTTTCTGGTTTTAGCGTGAAGGCAGCACTCATGTGGACAGTTCCCAAGAATGCCGAAAGCGGGATGTCGACTGTGTTGTGCCCACCATCACCTGCTGATGACGGAACATCCTGCGGTGAATTGGAGGTTCGCCCGTTTCTGGTAGATCAAGAGGAGAATGAGGCTGGGGATGTTGTTGGTATCTGTGCAGAAATCAGGCATCCGATGGTGGTTGCTTCCGGGATACGGAGAATTGTTTTTCAGGTGGGTGGAGTCAGTTGTATCGGTTTAGCGATTGCAGGCGTGTTTCTACCGGTGTTGCCGACGACTCCCTTTCTCATTCTGGCCAGTTTCTTGTTCTACCGGTCATCTCCCGAACTGTACCTTCGCTTGCATCAGCACCGTTTTTCAGGGCCGCTTTTGCGAAAATGGGAGCGTGACCGGGGAGTAAGTTTCAGGGTAAAAATGGGCGCTGTGGGAGTTGTCCTGCTGATGGTGGCGCTCACACTGCTGTCAGGTCGCATCAGCTCTCCAATGCAATGGCTGATCATGGGATTGGCGAGTATCGGTATTATGGTCATCCTGCTTCTGCCATCCCCACGTCGACAGCCAGTTTCTTTGGTACGAATCGAGGAATTCGCCAGCAAAAAAGTGGGCTAACGGTTCCTTGAGACTGACAATCAAGCCGACGAATTTCAGCCACTGGTGCGAAAGTGCCGTTTGAGAGCAGGTGATCACCCCGAAAGGCAGGTGATTCTTCAGCAATGACGGGTGAGATTCCCCAGCCAGGACGACGATTCTGACGTGAAAGAACTGGTGGTCGTCAAACTGGACTTCCTCGATTGATCCCAATTTCGTACGAATCAACCAGGAGCATTTGCGTTGATTAAATGCAGGCGATGCCTCTGTTGATCAAGGGCGATGCTGCGGTCGCCATGCATCACGATGGTCCAGCCGATAAGTCCCTGAGCGCGAGCTGCGGATCATGTTAGACTGACGGGTGATTAGAAACTGATGAAGTCTGCGAGGGCGGGGTGGTTCCATGAGCCAGCGACACGCACTGATGATCGACGATAATCGCATCTGGATTCGACATCGCGGGCGTGTCTTTGGTCCGTTTGACTACGAGTGGAGCCCCGATTTTTGCGGAGCCGAGTTTCACTATTCGGGACAGAAGTTTGGCGAGTATTGCAGCGTCGATGAGATTTACGTCGATGCGAAAGATCTGGGGCTGCCCCGCGCTGTTTCAGAGGTGGCGGTGCTCGTTATTGGCAGTCTCATTTGTGGAGTTCTGGCAGGCGAAGTTCTGGCTGAACGGATCGATCGCATCAACCAGTGTTTAAGTCGATTTGGTTTTTGTCGCTTTCTGCCTGTGGAAATGCATCAGCCATAAATCTGGCCAGTGTGGGTAACTTTTCCGATTCCGGGGGATGTGATAGAACGCTGTCTGGTGGCGTCGGGGTCTGTTTCCACCAAAGTTGCGATTCGGTTTTTCACCGATGCCTCCCCGACGATTTGGCTAAGCCTGCCGACATGATCGCCGCGACCGCGAATCGTCCTGTGTCCCCGGTGGAGAACGTCTCGTCAGACAGACAGCCTGTCCGTCGTGATCTGGCTGCGAGTATGGGTGATGGCGCTTCCTACGGAGTGATGGTTGGAATCGGCGAGACGTATGTTCCTGCTTTCGTCCTGGCGGCTGGATTGGGCGATGTCTTTGCAGGCTTGATTGCGAGCGTTCCCGTGTTTTTAGGGAGCGTGCTGCAATTGATTTCGCCAGCAGCGATTCGAATTCTGAAGTCGAACAAGTTGTGGGTCATGCTCAATGCATCGATTCAGGCGGCGTGCTTCATTCCATTGATCGTTGCGGCGACGTATGGAGCGATTTCCCAGTGGCAGGCGCTCTTCATTACATCGGTTTATTGGGCCACCAGTCTGGCGACAGGCCCGGCATGGAACACCTGGATGGGGGCCGTTGTTCCTAAGTCTGTACGCCCACATTTTTTTGCGAAGCGGGCACGTTTCAGCCAGGCGATGACGCTGGCAGGATTTCTGGCAGGAGGGTTTATCCTTCAGGCGGGTACATCCTCCTCTGCGCCGACCAGAGCTTATGTGCTGCTGTTTCTGATCGCGGGGATCAGCCGGGTGATTTCGGCATTCTGCCTCTCTCGTAAGAGTGAGCCCCAGCCTGTGCGACTGGTCGATGATCTGCCATTCATGCAAAGAGCCATGAGTTTCGGTCAGGGAAGGGCGGGGCGGCTGTTGTTGTTCGTGGTCTGTATGCAGGTGGGGGTCTGTATTTCGGGGCCGTTCTTTGTGCCCTATATGCTCAAAGGATTGAAGCTGACCTACATTGAGTATGTGATATTGATCGGGACCTCATTTGTGGCCAAGTTTTTAACTTTGCCCTACTGGGGGCGGCTGGCCAAAAAAGTGGGTGCCCAGCAACTCTTATGGATTGGTGCCATTTGCATTACACCGCTCGCGGCTGCCTGGGATGTCAGTTTTAATTATGGCTGGCTCGTGCTGGTGCAGATCCTGGCTGGAACGGCTTGGGCCGCTTACGAACTGGCTGTGACGTTGCTGTTCCTGGAAGCGATTCCCGAACATGAACGAACCGGAACGCTGACGATTTACAACGTGGCGAATAATGCGGCTTTGCTGGCAGGCTCTTTGATCGGGACGTTCATGCTGCGATCAATGGATGTCACCATTGAGGCATACCTTTGGGTTTTTGCAGCTTCGACAGCAGCCCGGGGAGCGAGCCTCTTGATTCTGGCGACCGTACCAAAAATGAGTTCCGGTGTGGTTGAACCCACGTTCCGACCATTGTCTGTTCAGCCTTCGATGGGCTCGATCGATCAGCCAGTTCTGGCAGGATTGCCGGCCGATGCCGAGAATCAGCTGGCTGAGAACGAGCGTCCATCTTCCGGAGAGAGCGATGCGAACAGCAGCACCTCCTTGAAGAGCAGTATTTCCAGCGGAGATACTGGTAAAGAGCCCGTTTGAAGAATCGGATCATTCTCAACGTGCTTCTTCACTGCAGGCATGACGTGGAAATTCGGCAGAATCGTCTTGCAGCAGGCGATTGCAGCTATCTCAAGAGTTTACGGAACGAACGATCGATTCATTCCAGACGGCAGGCAACCGTTCTTCTGATTGATCGAGAGGTTGCGATGGAGGAGATTGACATCGCTTCCCGGCGGATGGCAAGATTAAGTGGGGTGCATCCTTACAGCGAGACGAGTTTATGAAGGCAGAATTGACGCCACTGAAAGGTGGCCCTGTGATTCCTATCACGCGAGACATTACGCTGATCGGCCGTCAGGAAGATCTGTGCGATGTCTTTATTGATAAAAGCAGTATTTCCAAGCTGCACTGTCTCATCGTCCGGACCGATGGATTGCTGTTCATCCGCGATCTGGGAAGTACGAATGGCACGAAGGTCAATGGGCAACGGGTTGTCAGGGGAGCACTTTTGCCAGGGGATGAACTTTCACTGGCCAGCGAGAAGTTCCGCGTCACCATGGGGCCAGCCGATCCCGTGGTTCATCAGCAGGAAGCACATACTGAGGTCATCGAAGTCGCTATTCCTGAGGATCGGCTGAAGCTCTCTCCGGAAACACCACTGCCAGCGAACGTGCCATCTCGCAGTGATGTCAAGCTGATCGAAGAATAGCTCGCCATGGGATGTCTGGTTCACACTGCATGTGCGTCGGCAGGCGGATTTCTATTCTTCCGAGTGATGTGATTTACTCGCTGCATGGGCTGGGTTAGAGCGGACTGATTGAAGAAATCTCATCGAGACCGATCGGCAAAGTGGTCGTTAGCTGCTGTGAATGACCGTCGCGATAGACCAGAACGATCTGCTCACCACGGCTCAATCGACCATTGATATAGCCCGAAATTTCGCTCCCATTACAAAGCGAAACTTTCCACTGGCGAGATTCATCAAAGCCAAGCTCCGTATGTATCACCCCTTCAAAACGCTCCCAGGCCCAGGGCCATAAGGTGGCATCTGGCGAGATCTGCCCGGCGAGATCAACCCAATTCAAGGCGGCAAGCCGAAGTTCGGTGACATGGGCAAAGCGGCACCAGGGGCGCAACACGTGCTGAATCCAATGCTTTCGGGATTCCACAAGACTGACAAAATCAGTGACGTCAGAAACCTCTCGTGGGGAGTTGGTCGCCAATCCTGACAGTGGAACGAAAGTGGATGACGCTGCAGCCATCGATGCTTCCAACTCGTCCATGAACTCGCCACCTTCCTTTCATTCACTCTGCAGGTAAACAAGTGCAGCATAATCTGCCGGCTCTCGTTCCTGTTTTGGCTTCAGTGGGCTTGAACTGAAAACCCGATTAAATCCGCCTGGAGATGAAGGATTCTACAAGCGTGTAGATTTCCTCAGCAATTTCTGTCTGCGAACGGAGCATCGAATTCTGGAGGCAGGGGACGACATGCCAGTAAGGGTTATTCGCGGCCAGATTTCGATATTCAATCAGTACGCGTTCCAGATAATGCTGATCCGCCTCATGAAGATCGGCCTTAGATGTCGTGTAGTCCCGCGCCTGTTTGCGATCAATCAACGTTGTCGCAGTTTCCGCAGTGGTATCCAGAAGCACCACCAGATCGGGCCTGGGCATTTGATAGAGATGATACTCGACGTGCTCAATCCACTGTTGCATTTCGGCTCGCAACTCGGGCTGGGCCTTGGTGAGTTGATGAGCCAGATTCGAAGGAATGTATCGATCGCAAAGTACAATCTTGCCTTCGTTCAACGCGGTTTGGAGAAGATCACGACTCTCGAAGCGATCGCCGGCATAGAGCATTGCTGCCAGAAAAGGGTGAACCTGCTCCAAAGTGCCAAATCTCCCATTGAGAAAATCGGCGACGCGCTGTCCGAAGAATGTGCTTTCGTAGCGAGGAAAGCTCAGCGTAAAAACGTCTCGTGATGTTGACTTGAGACGTTCGTGGAGGAGTTTGGTCTGGGTTCCTTTCCCCGCACCGTCGATTCCTTCAATGACAATCAATAACCCGGAAGATGGATGCGGACGATGTTCGAGAACCACCAGGACAACCGCCTTCTTTATGGAGCTGTTTCTACCGTTCGAAAATCTTTCGATGGGAGAATATCGAGGATCGTCCTCGTTGCTGCAACTCGTCAGGTGGCCTGCAACTGGCTGATCCCTGAAGGAACATCGATGGCCATCAGGAAGTAATCCTGCAGGCGACTCAGTTTCAGCACATCGGCAACTCCACCATTGGCGGCTGCCAGGACCATACGACCATCTTTACGATGAAGACGCCGATGAAGAGTGATTAACTTTCCGAGAGCTGCGCTGGTCACAAAGGTGACACGTTCCAGACTGACCACAAGTTTACGGCAGTTAAATGTATCGATTAAGGACAGAAGTTCCTGCGACATCTGTTCGAGGTTTTCGTCCTCAGTCAATAACTTGCGGCTAATGGTGGCGACAAGCACATCACCGTTAGGCTGAAGGTCAAAAAAACTTGCTTGAAACTCAGGTTGACTCATTCGAACCACCTTCGCTCTGCCTGAATTCACAACAAGGAACACCGCCAACTCGGACAGTAGAGTCGAGGTGTTTCTTACACTTGCAAGACTTCTGCCCCTTGACCCCAAAGCATACCCTGCCGCACGCCAATCACCAATGTTTCTCTCAATTGTCCTAAATCGGAGGCATTTCCCGCGAGGATTACGGGACAGTAACGCTCGTCGGTACCAACGACTAAATCAGGATGGTCAGGATGAATGGACTCGACCATAACCTCGATTCTGGAACCTTTCAGATTTTCTCCAAAGGATTGCGCCAGTTGGAGTTCGAGATCTTCGAGAGCCTTGATCCGAGCATTGATCACATGTCCATGGACACGGTCAGGGAATGTGGCGGCTGGAGTTCCTTCGCGGGCACTGAAGGAGAAGGCATGAATTTTTGTGAATCCTACGTTCTGGCAGACGTCGAGAGTTTCAGCAAACTCTTCGTCGGTTTCACCGGGAAAACCTACGATGACATCTGTGGAAAACCCCGGGTGAGGCAAAGCTTCTTTGAGTTGATCGACAATGTCGATGAATTTTTCTCTGGTATAGCGCCTTCTCATTCGCGACAGCACGGCATTCGAGCCACTTTGCAGGGCAGGGTGGAACTGAGGACAGAGGTGTTCGGCACTACTGACAGAGCTGATGAATTCATCCGTCATTTCAGCCGCTTCAATGCTCGATAGACGCATTCTCCAGTGACCAGGGATCTTGTCGAGCCGGTCAATCAGATGCCAGAGCCTGATCCGGGCAGCACCGGGTGTTCTCCTCCTGAGATCCACTCCGTAGTGACCGATGTGGACACCGGTCAGGATGATTTCCTGATATCCATTGGCGATCAGCTGGCGGACTTCCCGCTCGATGTCTTCGGGTTCGCGACTGATCAGATGGGGACGCACCTGGGGAATAATGCAGTAGGTGCAGCGCAGAGCACATCCATCCTGAACTTTCACATATGCCCGCTTGCGTCCCTCAAACCGTTCAATCCCTCGTGGAAATTCAACCACCCCATATCGCTGGAGAACATCGGGCAATTCGCGGCGATCAGTGACGACCTCATGCACTGAGGGGAGTTGGCGAAACGATTCCGGTGATCTCGTCACACCACAACCAACGACAATCGTCCGTGTCCCTGGATTCGACTTTGCTAACTGGCGGACGACTTGCCGCGATCGGGATTCACCGTTCGCTGTGACAGTGCAGGTGTTTACGAAGCACAGGTCGGCGATTTCGTGTTCATTAACTTCGCGATATCCGTGTCGGGCCAGCGCTTCTTTGACAAGTTGTGTTTCGTACTGATTCACCTTGCAGCCGAGCGTGACAAGGCGGCAAGTTCGCGAAGGAGTGCCAGCTGAATTCGGTTCGACAGACGACATTGGCAGCAAAAAATCCTGATGAGCGAAGCTAATTCAAATCTATTGTAGAAGAAACCTTGGTATTGGCTTGAAATACCTTCTGGCAATGTGAATAGCTGCCAAGACCCAGAGCTTGATTGTGCAGGCAACAGAACCTCGTAGAACTCATGATGCGATTCATTTATCCGCACCATCAGTCAACTTTACTCACTGGCGCCGTTCCTGATCAGCAAACTTCACCGACTGGAAGTCGTAGTAGATCCGAGACAGCCGCTCAACAGATGAGCGGCTGCTCTGATTCAGCTGTGACCCATTTTCAGCTGTGACCCATTTTCGGCGACGGTCACCTGATTTAACTGCGATATCTGTCACCTCGCCGATGATCGTCGCGGCGCGGCCTGGAGGAGCGATCTCCTTCAGTGGATGCTGGTGTTTTGACGAGCATCCCGATCGCTTCTTCCCAGGTGGGGATATCGTCGTAGTTGGCAGGAGTTACCGGATCGTGCGAAGCTTCATCAACAGTTTGTGAAACGGTTGCTACCGGTCGCCTCGATGGAGGAACTTCGAGGTCGCGTGGAGATCGTTCGGTGTAGTTTTCATCACTCACCGGCCGACGCGACCTGTGCCTGGGCTCATCAACAAACTCGTTGTCCCGATCACCGATAACAGGATCACTTTCTTTTTTGACACGAGGCGATTCGCTACGGGCAGATTCTGCACGGGGTGGCCTGGCTGGTCGATCAGTGCGTTCCTCTGACGCTCTGCGGGGACTACGGTCACGCCTTGAACGATCCCTCGCTGGTTTGTCCGCAGAGCTTTTCTCTGTTCGTGGTGCAGGCCGTTCGCGCTCGGAGAGCTCGAGCTCGGGTTCATCTGGATCAAGTGCGCGACTGTCTTCGAGATGCTCCTCAAGTTCATCACTGTCTGTACCAAACTCTTCGGCGACCAAAGGATCGCGCGAAGTTTCGCCAGGCCGATTTCCTGGACGACGACGACGGCGACGGCGGCGACGGCGGCGAACTTCACCTTCTTCTGAAATCTCAGAAGATTCTGCGACGAAGGCGACGTCATCGATTTCTGTCACGTCGTCCAGTTCATCATCTTCAGCCAGAGCGTCAACGGGAACTGGTCGTCGTGGTTGTGAAACCGGTCGAGGAGGGCGGCGCGATGGAGATCGCTCAGAAGTTCCTGCGGACTCACTCAAGCCTGAGCCAAATTCGTCATCATTGGCGGACTGATAAGCGGCACGCTCCGTTGCTGGAAGTCGTTCTTCAGCAACTCGTCTCTGGCGTGGTTGACTGGAGGGAGGATACGAATCGTCTCGAGCGGCTTTGGATCGTGGCACTCCTGAACTTGAATCAGTGGCTCCGGCATGAGCTTCAGCCGATCGGGGTCTCCGTTCCTGCGGAGTTCCTTCGCGAGTGCCAGACTTTCTTTCAGACCGTCTTTCTCCGGGAGCCGCCGATGAGGAGGGGCGACCACTACGCTCAGATTCTCCTCCGGAATCTCTGGAGGCAGAACGGCGACCTCTCTTCTCAGCCGCATGGGGATCTGCGAGTTCACGTGCCTGGCGAGAATTCCTCGCAACTTCCGCTTCGAGAGTCTTGAGCAGATCTTTCGGGCGAGACTCGCGGGACTTGCCTTGCGGTTCGTCCCAGTTCCAGCTTTCGAGGGCATCCCAGTAGTCATCACCCTGTTCGGCGATCGTCATGGGGAATTCATTGTCGGAAGGAACGTCTTCAAGTTCGTCCTCGTCAAGCTCACTTCTGGGGGGCTCGACGCGACTGGTTGTCTCTTTTGTGACAGATGCTTTTTGAGGAGCACGGGGTGCAGGTCTGGCTGGACTAACGTCTCGAACTTCAGCCACAGCTTCAAACTCTTCGGCCTCTTCCTCGATATCGGAGTCGAACAGGTCGCTTCCAAACGCATCGTCGATCACTTTTTTTCGCCGTGCAGGAGCCGGCGAGGCCGGTGCAGGCAGTTCGGTGATGGAGGGCGTTTCAATGATGGGCTCTTCCTGAGGAAGAGTTGCTGCTGTGGGAATCGATTCGTTCAACTCGTCAGGATCTGGCAGATCCAGTTCATCGTCGACACCGAACTCAATACCGAACAAATCAGAAGCAAGTTTGCCCCAGGAGTCATCATCGTGGGCCAAAGGGCGTTTTGGCGGGTTCGTCATATCTTCTCGCAGTCCATTGATATGCCGGAAGCGATCACAGGAACGCAGGACGCTGCGCTCAAACCGGACTGCTTGCCACGGCAAACAAGATCATCCCATAAGCGGCCCCGAACCGCAAATGTGATGTGGGTGACTACGACCGAAATATCGCAGTAAACGGGACTTGAGTAAGATTTTTTACGAGGGACGGGTCTGTGTATGGCGAGCCTGCAGGATTTCTGATTGCCGACGAATGGCTGATTGCAGAATTTCTGCGTATTTGTCGGGCTCATGAAATCCTGTGGATCGAGCGAGAAGTTCAGCCTCCGTATTGATGACGACAGTCGCCGGGAGGGCTTCGACATCGAGAATCTTGGCCGCTTTATCGTCCTTGTCAAAATCGAGTTTGACGGGTACGAATTCGCGCATCACAAACTGCGCAAGCCGTTTATCCCCAAGGGTTTCCTTCTCAAGTTTATGGCAGAATCCGCACCAGCTGGCACCGAAGATAATTAGCAGGGGTTTTTGCCTCGAAAGGGCCTGCTGATGGGCTGGTTTAAGTGCCGTAAACCAGTTGACCTTCGAGGTCTCGGAAGCCATCGATAACTGGCTCAGCAACGGTTGTGCTGCACAAGTGCTGACAAATGCCTGCAGGAATGTCCGGCGATACATGTTTTGGCCCCCAAAAATGAGGGCGCACCAGACAAGCATCAGACGCCAGCCCTCACTTGGGGAAATATCGGCACAACTGCCAATCGCACTATCTTCAATTTTGGCGAATCACTCGACTGGCAGCTTTTACCGGCAAAGTTCGGCCAGTTCGTCATAACCTTCTTTGGCGTTGATGCTTGCGAGGATTCAATCGACCTCGATCTGCCGATTGTGGGTGGTTGGCACACAACATGTCGGGGAATCACGGAGTTTTTTTCTGCTCGCAAGCAGCCAAAGTTGACCGTTTCTGCCAGTACGCTGACAAATCTCAATCAAGGCGATGGTTTATGGAGCCCCTGGAAGTGTGATTCCCGGTGGGGTGGGAGCAGCAGATTGACCGGTCGTTTCTTCAGCTTTTTTGGGTTGAATGAGCGTTTTACGACCCTGCTGCAAAGCGTCGAAACTGTCAGAACTGATCACGTAGTACCAATCCGCAAAACGCTGATTGAGTTGCTTGACCTGTTTTTCGCCGAACATCTTCTTCGTTTCCCATTCCTGCAATTCATCCTTGTACTTGCGAGTCTCTTCCATAAAACGGGCCTGTGCTTCGGCAGCAGCTTTTTGGGAGGCGGCGATATCATCAGCATTTAAAGTCGTATTCGCCGGAGCGGTCGCACTGGCTGGGCCATCGGCTGTCGTGACGGAATCCGCAGGTTTTACACCCTCCGGCATGACAAACGGTTTGGGTTCAACGGGCGGTGTGGGCTTCGGCCCTAAGGCCTCAGGATTAAACTGTGCCATCACAAACAGATACCGATTCTTCGCCTTGGAAGGATCGGTACTGGCTGGCTGGGTTGCCTTGGGATCGTTCGAATTCTCATCGCCCTTCTTTGTCGCAGCATCCTTGGAATCGTCTCGATTGGCGAAGCCAAATTCAACTTCCTCTTCGGTCCCGTTAAAGACATTACCAAACCGCAGGACATAGACCACACCCTCGTCGGTCATAGACACGAGATCACCTTCTTTGGAGTAGATCTCGGACGTTCCGTCTTCCGATTTGACAGGGAAGAAGCCACTGGAAAGTAAATCCATTTGAGTGGCTGGGTCGATGGCAATGCCTTTGTCAAACTTCAGATCGCGGCTGAGTCTCGCGGGCTTGGGACGGACACCGACAATTTTGAGATTGTCGAGGCCATCGACGAGTTTTTTCATTTCGGTCTCATTCACTTCCTCTTTGGAAGGGTCAAGACCTGTCATGACCCAGGGGTCCGTCGGCTTTTCTCGGGTCAGTTGATTCGTCTCGCGGCCCATCAATCGACCGCGGTTCTCATCCACTGTGTATTTGTCGATAATAATGGTCTTGATGTTATTCGCTTCAAGTTTGAGCAGGTCAGGCTCAATCCAATCTGCAAATCGAGTTGAGAGATTGATGTTCAGCTTGGCTGCATAGACATTCTTGTCATTGGAGTCGAGTGGACGAATGTAAAACTGGCCATTGTGGCCGGGAACAGCTTTACCAATCACATAGGAGGCCAGAACTTTACCATTCTCGTCCTTTAGGGTGATTCGCTGGCCGCGACCGGTCAGTTGAGTTGTATCCTCGGAGAGCGGGTCGATCACATCGAAGTCACCATATTGAGAGGGCTGCCGACTGATCAGCTTCTCACGTTTGATGCCCGACATGGAAACAGCGGTTTTGGCAAGGCGGTCTTTGCCATCAGCCGGATAGTTATGCCTCGAAGGAATTCTCCAGACGCCATCTTTGAAGTCGACGGCAAACACTCGGGCCTCGGCGGTTTCCTTATCATAGGAGACAACCTCCAGAGATTTCGCATCCGAGGCGTTAGTGAATTCCGGGAAGAATTCCTTACCGACCGAGTCAAAATCCTTGGGAGGTTTGGGAGTCGATGGCCCAGCGAAAAGTGCGGCCACCAGCGCGACTAAAGCCACACCGGCAAAAATAAGAGTTCGCTGTGTTTCTCGCATAGTGATGACCTATTCAGACAAACTGACTTCAATGGGGATTTCAGCAGTTGGCTGTCGAGTGAAAATTCCTGAAGGAATGAGAGGCTTTTTGCCTCGTTTGTTTTCCAGATGTTTCTCGACCGGGAGTGAACCGAAAAACTTCATGATGTAAGTTTCTCAAACCAGGTCGAGGGATGCTTTGTTTTGATAGTCCCTTGCGAAAGATGCTTTACGACTTAATCCGGCGCGAGGGCATGATGTCATTTTGTTCGTTGCGAAGTCTGATCATTAATACGAGCAGACCCAGGATTGCGGGGGGGATCGGAGCCAGTAGAAACGCAGCGAGGAAGAAATTCTGCTCGACCACACGAATCTGTCGGTCGGTTTGTCGCTGATTTTTTTCCAGCTTCTGCTGTTTCAACTGTTCGATATTACTTTCAGCCACCTGGACTTTCCGCGTTTCGCTTTCCTGAGCAATGGAGAGCGCCTGCAGCTTCGCAATATCATCGAGCGAATCATCCTTGCGGATCTTTTCGACTTCAGCTTTTAGGCGTTCTTTGGCCTGATCGAGTGCCTGCTTGGCCTCTTCGTTCGCTTTCTGCTGCTCGTCGGAGCGTTGCTTGACGAAAGGGGCTGTCTGCCGCTCGACGGCAGTTAATGTCCGAGCTTTTGCACGGCGTTTGCGCAGATCGATGAAGGTCTGGTCATCAGCCAGCAGATCGACGGCATTCAGCACGAAGGTCACGTTGTCGAGATCAAGATTCAGCAGGCGGCGTTCGCGAACCTGGAAGAACCAGTCAGCAATCAGGTCTGTATCCGCCACGTAAATCACATTCACAGGGGGGCCGCCGGCGGCAGTATCGCCCTCAATGCGGCACGCGACGATATGGGAATACTCATCCTTAATGCGGGGAGGATCCTCCACGATCTGCAATCCACCACCAAAGAACCCGGGTCGCACCAGATCAGCCCAGGCAATCAATCCGGAATCAGGCCCAGTCTGCATCAACGGGGTGACTTTCACATTGGCTTTATCACGCTTACGAATGGTGCCTGAGAAAAACAGCAGGACTTCCTGCAGACCACTCGTGACAGGGCTGGTCATCGAGAAGGCGTTCTTGACGCCACTTTTGGTACTGATCGCCACGATTTCCGGGCGAACGACGTCGGAGAATTCGGGGTGCAGTACTTTGATCGTATTGTCAAACACGACCTCGTCATAATTCCATTGAATACCCAGCAGGTTGACCAGAGACGTCGCTTTACCCCCATCGGCTTTCGGCTCACCGGGAGGTGACATGCCTCCCATC
>JAIXUU010000080.1 GCA_027483405.1 Planctomyces sp.
ACAGTGCTCCAGTCGTTACGCCATTCATGCAGGTCGGAACTTACCCGACAAGGAATTTCGCTACCTTAGGACCGTCATAGTTACGGCCGCTGTTTACCGGGGCTTCGGTTGCGAGCTTCGAGATTTCTCCCTGACCCTCTTCCTTAACCTACCGGCACCGAGCAGGCGTCAGACTCTATACATCCTCTTACGAGTTCGCAGAGTCCTGTGTTTTTAGTAAACAGTCGCTAGAGCCGCTTTGCTGAGACCTCCTCTCGGAGGCACCCCTTCTCCCGAAGTTACGGGGCCAATTTGCAGAGTTCCTTAACCAGAATTCTCCCGAGCGCCTGAGGCTACTCGCCCCGCCTACCTGTGTCAGTTTTAGTACGGTCACCATACCTGGCTTTTCTTGGCTATGTTTCAGACAGCTTCGTCATCAAACGGACTCGGCCTTGCGGCACGGGCACTTCTAATCGCCCGACTGGCATTCACACAGCGTCCCCTTATCGATATGGTGGGGCCGGAATATTAACCGGCTTTCCATCGTCTACGCCTTTCGGCCTGAACTAAGGGACCGCCTAACCCTGGGCGGATTTACCTTCCCCAGGAAACCTTAGGCTTACGGCGAACAGGATTCTCACCTGTTTTATCGTTACTCATTCCAGCATAATCACTTCCCAAGGCCAACAGCACGCCTTACGGTATACCTTGTATCTCCTTGGGAACGCTCTCCTACCGCTCTTGCGAGCCCGCTGCTTCGGCACAAAGCTTACTCCCGTTCATTGTCGGCACTAGAACACTCGACCGGTAAGCTATTACGCACTTTTTAAATGGTGGCTGCTTCTAAGCCAACATCCCGGCTGTCTTAGTATCCTAATGTCCTTTGTGACTGAGCTTTGTTCTGGGACCTTAGCAGGCGATCTGGGTTGTTTCCCTCTCGACAATGAAGCTTATCCCTCACTGACTATCTCCCGGAGTAGTCACAACGGTATTCGGAGTTTGGTCAGGCTGGGTAGGCGGGTAGCCCCCCATGCCAATTCAGTCTCTCTACCCCCGCTGTGTAGTGGTCCGAGGCTAACCCTAAAGTTATTTCGGAGAGAACGAGCTATCTCCCAGTTTGATTAGACTTTTACTCCTCCCCACAAGTCATCCCCTAATTTTTCAACATTAGTGGGTTCGGTCCTCCACGCAGTCTTACCCGCGCTTCAACCTGCTCATGGGTAGATCACTGGGGTTCGCGTCTGCCGCCGCCGACCAATTTCGCCCGGTTAAGACTCGGTTTCCCTGGGGCTCCGCTTCTGAGAAGCTTAACCAAGCCGACGACAGCAACTCGCTGGATCATTATTCAATAGGCACGCCGTCACTCATATCAAGAGCTCCGACAGCTTGTAAGCATGTGGTTTCAGGTTCAGTATCCTCCCCTACCGGGGTTCTTCCCATCTTTCGCTCGCGCTACTAGTTAACTATTGGTCGATAGAGAGTATTTAGCCTTGGGAGATGGGCCTCCCGGATTCACACCAGGTTCCACGTGACTGGTGCTACTCGGGGACAGGTCTAGCCTGAACGGGATTTTCGCGTACGGGGCTGTCACCCTGTGTCGCCCTGCTTTCCATCAGGTTCCACTAATCTGTTCAGTGCATAACGACCGCCCCACAACCCCACAAGCAATGCTCGTGGTTTGGGCTAGTTCCCGTTCGCTCGCCGCTACTGAGGAAATCGAGTTTTCTTTCTTCTCCTCCAGGTACTGAGATGTTTCAGTTCCCTGGGTTAGCCTCATAACCCTATGTATTCAGATTATGATAATTCGGGAATTCCGGGATCAGTGCTTGTTTGACAGCTCCCCCAGACTTATCGCAGCCTTCCACGCCCTTCATCGCCTTCTATCGCCAAGACATCCCCCACATGCCCTTAGGAGCTTGACCACAATGATTCTTGCCCTGAAGACTCACCGAAGTGAGCTTACAGAACGCAGATCCTTATGTTGCTCCGAGTCCATAACGAACTCGCCTAGCTTGCTAAAGGTTTTAGATCTGACACGTTAGGTTCAGTGCTAAGCACTGAAAAAACGCAGATTTGAGATGTCAAATCACTGCCACCAAATTGTCAAAGAACAAAGCCAACACACAGACTCTTTCGAGCCCACCTGTTGGCCAACCCTGCTTTGGATTTCAATGGCTCCAGAAACTGGAGCTATTGGAAGCCACTGCTGAGTCAGCGTTTACCACTTTCTTAGCTGCTTGACTGCTGTTTGTCGCTGTCGTTTGCTGCGTTGATCGTGAAGGAGATGTTAGGGTCGTCGTTTCTGATCGTCAAGCAACTGGGCCGTTTTTTTTTGAGTCTTGTTTTTGACTTCTGAGTCGCTGCCAAGACCACCAAAAGAACACTGAATTGAACCCAGCCACTTGATTCAAGCAGCGCGAATTCTACCTACCCACCACTTACCCAAACACCAAAAATCCAGTGGAGACGACCGGGATCGAACCGGCAACCTCCGGCTTGCAAAGCCGGCGCTCTCCCAATTGAGCTACATCCCCTGAGTAACACTGTTTTGCATCTGAACCAAAGATCTAATCCAACTCACAGATTAGGATTCTCAGGCCGGAAGCACAACCCTTGTCCAAACTTAACTGAATCCAATTTGGACTCCATTCAATTTCGACTTAACCGGGCAGTCTGCTCGATCAAATCTGATTCAGAAGTTATCGAAATAACCTCTGATGGGCGTGCGTGGATTCGAACCACGGACCTCAGCCTTATCAGGGCTGCGCTCTAACCAACTGAGCTACACGCCCGAATTTCAATTCACCGGCGTCATCTTCAGTGAATGTTCTCTTCGGACTTCCGCATTTTGCTGACTGCTCCCCCGACTGTCCAGCGTACCGCCAAGTTTTGCGATTTCCCGGCAAAACCTACTGCGGATCATGCCGTGTGCGTTTGTGCGACTTCTCTTAATGAGTGTGCCGGAAAAAATGATTATTCACCCTTCCCTGCTCAATCATTCCTGCCATATCGCTTTGAAAAACCACATGTGGGACAGCTTTCTTTACGCGGAAAGACTGGAAAGCACTTGGTAATCAGTGGTTCGGTGATTCTTGGGGTTCCCAGGAGAGGTTTCTGAGAAGTTGCCGGAAACGCAGAATCTGGCTTAACTCCGGGACGGGGAGCAATCCCCCAATCGATCTGCGGATAAACTGATCAAGCATCAGGACATGTGCCGGGCGCTCGCCGCTCAGATCCTCACAATTCGAAACCCCATTCTGCGGAGTCCAAGTCAATTCTGTCGTTGAGGAAAAGTGGGAAACGCCATGGGCAAATGTCAGCCGGGCGCGAATCTCGGGTCGTCTTTTTTCGTCACAAGATGATTCACCAGATGGTGTTACAACCTCTCTCTGAAACGTCAGACTCAGAGGCGATGGCGTTTTTCCAGCTTCCTCACCAGCATCCCTGACTGGTTTCGATGATGGCGCTGCAGGCCGAAACATCGCTGATAAGTGGCTGCCTTCCCTGCCCCACCAGGGCCACCAGAGGGCTTTTTGCGAAGATATCGCCTCACTAAAGAGTTGTGATTCAGCGGATGGACTCTTCCGCAAGATGGAAGTCTCGGGTCTGGCGACAAGTGCGTGAGGCGTTCTGCCAAACAGCACCTGCGAGGCATCGAGCCATTCGATCAATTCGCGTTCAGCCAGATATTGGTGCCGAGCCTCAAGATGTGATGAAAGTGCGGGGAGAAAGATCTCGATTTGCCGGGCGGGCCCCAGTTCGGTCGCTGAAAGTTCTCTTAAACGGCGGAGAACTGGCTGAAAACGAGCTTCAAAATCGACCATCAAAGTGGTGCCAACATCGTCGGCCAGTTCGGCGATTCGCTGAAGCTCGGCCTCACTTAACCGTTCCCAGTCAAAGATCAGGCAATCTTTTCTCCGCATGGTCAGCAATTCAATGATGCTGGATTTCATCCAGCCAGCATCACAGATAATCACGCCATCGATGTCTGGTCGCTCTGAGAGAGCAGTGATCGAGGGAAGACAATCGGCTTTGAATTCCGAGGCGACGGCGACAGACCTCGAGCGCACTTCATCAAAAACGCCGGCAATCTTCACACGATCCCGAAACTCCTGGATCGCTGGTTTCACTCGGTTTTCCCAGAGTTCACCGATCCCGACGAGGGCCACTGAGATCGTTCCTCGACGAGGCCTGGACGTCATGGGTGGCTCTGTTCTCCCGACTGAAACTCACTTCTTTCATCCCCCGGCCCGTGACGGAAGACGGCGCAAACCTTTGCTGAATTGCAATTATGCGTGCAACGCACGGTAAACACCAGCTTTAGATTTCTTCAAGCACGCAAACAAAACGTCTGAGTCAACAAATCGGATCAGGGTCATTCGTTGCGACCGCTAAAACCCTGTTCACTGTCATCTTCCTTTCAAAACTCAGTCACAGATTAGGCAAGACTTGAAGAGAACCAGCACTTTCTGCCGACATTTTCCTACGTGCAGCGAAATCACTGCATGTCTTTGGGCCATTTATTTAGAGACAAGCTCGAGTGAATCCAAATGTACACAAGCCTTGCCTCATCAACGCAGTTCCAGACAACTGCGCTGGAAAATTTATCGAATGATTCTCCAGCCAACGAGATTTCCAGCCCCAGCCGAATTGCCGAATTAGCACAGGAAATTCTCGGGCATCTAGGGAATGCATCGCAAGAAATCGCCACTCTGAATGATGAAACGCGATTTTTATCGATCAATGCCCGAATTGAAGCCGCTCGTGCGGGTGGCCGTATTGGAGCTGCATTTGGAGTTGTAGCCCAGGCGATTCAAGACCTTTCTGGCAAAACAACGACCGTGGCCCGCACTCTTTCAGAACGCACCGGGGCGGCACTGAGTGAACTGGCACGCATCAGTACTTGCCTGGGCACGAAAATGCAGGGCGAAAAACTGACCAGCATTGCCGACCATATCATCGATGTGATCGACCGCAATTTGTACGAGCGAACTTGCGATTGCCGCTGGTGGGCCGCTGATGAGAGTCTCGTCAATGCCTTTGGTCAGTCTTCGCAGCAGGGATTTACCCATGCCAGTCGGCGACTGGGGGTGATTCTTGACTCCTATACAGTCTACATTGATCTGGTTCTGTGTGATCTTTCTGGACAAGTTGTGGCCCATGGTCGGCCTGCCCAGTTCTGTTCTCAGGGGATGATCTGCAGGCAATCACCTTGGTTCCGACGTGCCATCGAAACACGGGATGCCACTGAATTTGCCTTTGAATCTGTGCATCATTCCCATCTGGTATCGAATCGAAAAGTGCTGGTTTACGCCGGGGTTGTCAGAGAAGATGGCCAATTGAATGGTAAACCTCTGGGCGTGCTTGGTGCCCTGTTCGATTGGGAGTCGCTGGGCCAGAAACTTGTGGAAGATCTGCCGCTGGATCATGACGAGATGCAGAGAACCCGCTGCCTGCTGATTGACCAGAACGACATGATTCTGGCCGATTCCAGGCGGCAGTCAGTCGGTGAACGCCTGAATTTGCTGGCCGGTCGGGAATTCCTCAGTCGATCGCGCGGGTTCCAGGAATTCCAGATTGATGGCGAACGCACGCTACTGGCCTTTTCTACATCCCGTGGTTTCGAAACCTACGCGACGGGTTGGAAATGCGTCATCATGCACCGTCTGGACGACCTTGTTTAAACCCAGCCTGATCGAAATCATCTAAGGTAAGTCACTCAACGCATACGGGATTACCACTGCCCATAGACTCCCGGATAGCCTACCAAAGGTTTTTTCTGATTCCGCCTGACGGCTGACTTTGCCGATTTCTCAAGTTTCTCGTCGTGGAAGCGGGCAAATCCTGAGCAGGATTGATGGGGCTGTAACGAATATGCCGATTCTCCTGCCAAGGAGTGCTGGCAGAGTGGCAAGAAAACCCATCGATTCCAAAGCTAATGTGGCAGCTCACCTGAAGATGAGTGCTCCAGTCCCTTCGTGCCTGCTGCCAGATCGTGGTTTGAGCCTGACTCGCCGCGAATGGCTGATGGCCATGATGGCTCTTCCTGCGGCTGGTTGTGTGATGATTGAAGTGGGGGTCACCAATCCCATCGTGGGGCTGACCACTGTGGCGATTGCTCCCTTTTTCAACGTGAGTCAGGAACCTGTCGTTGATGGGCGACAATTTGCACTCGCCTACTATGCAGAACTGCAGAAAACTCCCGGCTTTCAGGTCGTGCCTGTCGGGATCACCGAACAGGCCATCCGCCAGAATCGCCTCGAAATGGATAGCCCTCTCGATGTCCTGAAGCTCAGTGAACTGCTGCATGTGGATGCCGTTGTCGTAGGCGCTGTGACCGATTATTCGCCTTATTACCCGCCTCGAGTCGGCCTGCAAGTTTCCTGGTACTCGGCGAAACCATGGACTTTCGAACCTGGCCCACCGGTTGACCCATCGGCTCGTAAGGCCGTTCTCGATGCCCAGAAAGCCGAACGCAAAGCTCTTAAAGAAAGCAAAAAGTCGGGAAAATCATCCTTCTGGCCATGGAGTGAGAACGAAACCTGCGAGCCAGTTCCACCGACAATGCCAGCCCCTGCCCCTGTATCGACTCCGGAACCTCAAGTACGAGGACAATCTCCGGAGTCCCAACTCAGCAACGACATGTCATACGCTGCGCAAATGCCTGTCAGTATGCCGACGTTTGATCCCACACGACCACTGATGTCCTACACGCGATTGTTCGACGGGGCCGACAGCCGGGTGGTTGCCAATCTTCGGGATTATGTCGAATTGAGTGGCGATCTGAGGGCCGGTGGCTGGGAAGCTTATCTGCAGCGCAGTGACGATTTCATTCGCTTCACATCGTACCTGATGATTGTCGAAATGCTGCAACTGCACGGCGGAGAAGCCCGCCGACGGATCGTGGTCAAAAAGCGTAAGTACAAATAAATCAACGTATTTCGCTTCGAGAAACCTGTTGAGCTGAGCCGCGGGATAACCTGAGTTTTACCACATAAAAGTGGTTGAAACTCTTGAAATCTCCAATATCCCCCGAGCTGATTCGCCGATAGGACAGAAGGGGCATTTCGAACAGACCGTTCGATTTTGTGTCCTTTTTGTGATCGCTGCACCTTCCGCGAAAGCTCAAGGAATGTCGAAATCACTGCATGTTCTGGCCATGGTCAAAGGGGATGAACGCTATGTGTTTCTATACGACCCGCAGAGCATTGAGCAGTTAATTGACCAGCTTGGCAAGTACGCCAGTGACCCTGATCTGGATTTTACCTGGTACGACGCCGCCATTCTGGCTGAAAAGGTACGAGGCCAGCAGACAACACTCAAAGGGCCGCACACCGCGACCCACCGCTGGTCAAAACATATGACCGAATAGCACCCGAGTTCGTCAGGTATTCATACAGGTGCCTGTGGTCAACTTCTTGTTGAGACGCCCTATGCATGCGGCTGAAGACCGATTTCTGCGGTACCTGCAGATCGAACGAAATGCTTCTGAACTGACATTGAAATCGTATGCAGAAGATTTCGGCAGTCTGCACGATTATCTCACCGATCGTGTGGGCCACATCACAGAACCTGGACAACTGGGAATCTCCGAGCTGCGGGGGTATGTCGCTTACCTGAACGAGTGCGGCTATGCCAAAACGACAATTGCGAGAAGGTTGGCTTCGCTCAGATCGTTCTTCCGCTTTTGCCAGCGTGAGCAATTAGTCGAAGGAAATCCCGCCAAAGCTCTGCGTACACCTCGAGTGGGCCGCAAGTTGCCCAAGTTTTTGACAACCGAGCAGATCGTCAAACTCCTCGAAGCGCCGCCGGCCAATGAGGTTGATGGACTGCGAGACCGCGCTATTCTGGAAACCTTCTATTCAGCCGGCCTTCGTGTGGCAGAACTCGTCGGGTTGAATCTCGACGACTGGGATCAGGATGCCCAGATTCTCCATGTGTTTGGTAAGGGCAAAAAGGAACGGATTGCGCCTTTAGGTAAGCATGCGACAACAGCCCTCGAAAACTGGGTGGCTGTCCGTAAACCAGAAGAGGCTGCTCCCCCACAATTGAAAGACGCTCTCTTTCTCAATCGGTTTGGAACCAGACTCACGACCCGCAGTGTGGGCCGGATGCTCGAAAAGTATATTCAATTGACCGGACTTGATCAGTTGATTTCGCCTCATACACTCCGACATACCTTTGCCACACATCTGCTCGATGGTGGTGCCGACCTGAGATCAGTTCAGGAGATGCTGGGCCATAAAAGTCTGACAACCACGCAGATTTACACTCACGTGAGCACTCAACGTTTGAAGGATACCTATCAGCAGGCACATCCTCACGCCAAAGTTCAAGACTGAACGGCTCTGGAAAGCCTCCAAGAGACATCAGACAATGAGATCACCGCTTGGAAAAGCAGCTCCAAGCGGTGATTTCGTTTTTCAGTCAATGACGGCTTATCGCTTCAAGAATCCTGTTTCACTTCGGGCTTTGTTTCTGCAGATGACTTGTCGTCACTGGACGATTTCTCGCCTGATTTTTCCCCCGATTTTTCATCTGACTTTTCTCCGGGCTTTTCCTCTTCAGCTTTCTTGGCATCTCTTTGAGCTTTCTGATAAGCCGTCTGGAATGTTGCGAAGAACTTCGTGAGATTTTCATTCGCCCCACGCGGGAAGTTGCCTGTGGCAAGTGCCTGGGCGCTGATCGTTCCCAAAGACATCTCGTTTTTCCACACGACGTTGAGCTTATCCACCCGACGTTCAGCTTCCTGATCGAACACGATCAACTCGGCCCGTACAAACAATTCTTGTGTCCCGGAATTTGTTCCCCCTTTGCGAGAACGCCTTAAATCGAGATGCACGAGCATGACCGAGGCATCGTCGGAGGGATCATCGACGAACGAAAGATCGATGCCGCACTTCTCAACAATTGATTCTGATCGTTGAACAATTCGCCCCCAGATATTTCCCGTCGGATCGAGGATCACAGCCCGGTAGCGAGCCATATTGATGGGGAAGATTTCCGTTACGTTCGCAAAGAGCCTGGCACCACGAGCTGTGCCAATCTCATTCTTCGCAGCCAGACGCTGCTGGGCGATCGATGGCTTTTCCTGGAGTTCAGGGACTGCATCGAGAGGCTTACTCTTCTCAGGTGCTGCATCCATCGCCTCGTAAATGTCTTTGGACGAGATGGCGAAGTTCAGGTTTTGGCCGACCGAATACTGCATCGTATTCATCCCGACCACACTGCCAAACATATCAACCAGCGGACCACCGCTGTTCCCTGGAGAGATTGGCGAAGTCGTCTGGAGCCACATCCCTTCAGTTTTCGTGCTGGAGTCAAGCTCTTCGGCTTTACGGATACTGCTGATAATCCCTTCAGAAGCAGTAAACGAGAGACCAATGGGAGCACCAAAAGCCGCCGTCGAAATCCCTTTGTCAGGGATCAATTTACTGACTGGCAGGGGATGGAGCTTATCGACGGGCAGGTTGACAGTCACAATGGCAATGTCTTTTGTGGGAATCAACAGCTTGACCCCAGTGACTT
Source organism: Planctomyces sp. (assembly GCA_027483405.1). Classification (GTDB taxonomy): domain Bacteria; phylum Planctomycetota; class Planctomycetia; order Planctomycetales; family Planctomycetaceae; genus Planctopirus. The sequence continues at coordinate 9,508 of JAIXUU010000080.1, forward strand.
CTCCTTTAGTTCCATCGGCCAGACGGACAGTGGCCTTGCTGGCCCCCTGAATCACATGGACATTGGTGACCACAGTCCCTTCTTTATCGATGACAAAACCACTCCCCTGCCCCCCACCATCTTTACCACTGGTGGTAATCACAACAACAGAGGGTTCGACTCGTTTGATCAGCTCGGGAAGTTCCAGTTTGGTGACTGATGGTAAATCGAAATCCGACTTACGGATCTTGGCTTTCGCATCTGTCGAGGCATCTCCGCCCGAGCTGCCAGTTGCAGCCGGTGTGCCTGAGGCCGAGGCGACTGCCGGTTTTTCAGCACTACCCCCAGTGGCGGCACTACCCCCAGTGGCGGCACTACTCGGAGCCGTATCTGCCACTGCCGCGTTACCTCCAGACCCCGCTTCACCGGCTGGCGCTGGCATCGGTGTGGGTGAAGTGGCTGCAGGAGCAGACTGTGTGTGAGCCGGCGGAGTTGTGGAGCCACTCGCCATGGTGGTCGTTTCGGCCACAGGAGTTGTGACTGCGGGAGTGCCCCCGGCGGAGGTTGATGCACCTGCGGGAGTCGTTGTCACAGCGACTGGAGAAGTTCCCCCTGATGAAGCGACAATCGGCACAGCGGATCCAGCCGTTGCCGGAGCGGGTGTCGAAACAACGGCTGCTGGTGCAGGATTCACTGGAACTGGATTGGCGCGAAGTGCCAGCACAGCAACGGCAGCCACGACCACCAGAGCGACACCGCCACCAACCACAACAGGAACCGGAACGCCGTTACCTCCCGAGGATTTCCCACTTGAACGACCGCTGGCACTGGCAATTGTCACTTCATTGCATTGCGAGCAGCGAACTTTCTTTCCCAGTTTCTCTTCAGCAACCATAAAAGGTTGAAAACATGACTGACAGGTCACACGGACTTTCATAGCCCAATCCCCATACCTCAATGAATCTCAAAAAAAACGTAAGACAACCAAACAAACCGCAATACGATCGATTTCTGAATTCAGTAATCTGCCAACTTGGCTCCAGGTTTTCAATCAAAATCTGTACACATTCGCACTAAAATTTTAATCAACGAATACGCACGGCATCAACGGTTCAGTCGAATGAGTTACGTGACTCGTTTCGACGGTCTCAGGTTCACAGAAGCGTGACGACTGACACTCTCAGTCAATCGCCCAATCAGCCATTATCCCGCAGCTTCTGTGCAAAACGAATAACTGATTGACAAATTCACACAAAGAATCGCCTTTCACCCCAACCCTAATTAAATGAGGCGAAATCCATGCCAGTGAACATCAGATTCTGAGCCCCATATTTGTTCGGAAAATTGAATGCGATTCTTTTCTCCACGTTCCAAATAACAAAAGCCGCCTGTGCAAAGGGTTTGTTGCACAGGCGGCTATGATGTTCTTCATTGTCGATGAGTGTCTGCCGACCTCACAAAAACTGACAACTGTCGGCTTGGGTGCCTTACTTGCGGGCAGCCTGATGCTGCAAAGGTAGCCAGGCGCCATTTTCCCGGCTGCTGGCCACACTTTGCTGAATGAAATACATCCCTTCAACCCCGTCGTAAACGTTCGGGTAGATCGTATTCTTCGTTTCAAAAGATTTGCCTTCGATTCGCAGAATCATGGCATCGAAGGCCGCACGATAGATATTGGCAAAAGCCTCGAAAAAGGCTTCGGGATGCCCACTGGGAAGTCGGCAGGAGGACTTTGCCAAGGGCAGGAAATACGGAGCATTCGGATCACGGGTATAGATCTGGTGTGCTGACCCATTGCGACGGACAATCAACTCATTGGGATTTTCCTGCCGCCATTGAATCGCTCCCTTGGTTCCGTCAACTTCAATCGTCACATCGTTTTCACGCCCATGGGTGACTTGGCTGGCTGTCACTGTCCCCAAAGCACCATTTTCAAACTGAATCACCGCGTGACCGTAATCGTCGAGAGCGCGCCCTGTTTCAAAGGTTCTCAGGTGGCAAGAAATCTGTTTGGGCAATAACCCCGAAATATATCGACCCAGGTTATAAGCATGAGTACCGATATCGCCAAAGCAGCCAGCAGCCCCTGATCGTGTGGGGTCAGTCCGCCAGGCGGCCTGCTTCTGATCGGAAGCTTCCAGCCGGGTTCGCAACCAGCCTTGAATGTAGTTGGAGCGAATGCATTGAATCTCGCCCAACTCACCATTCTGCACCATTTCGCGGGCCTGCCGCACCAGCGGATATCCTGTATAGTTGTGGGTCACAGCAAAGACTACACCCGATTTTTCCACAAGCTTCTGTAACTCTTCGGCCTGAGCCAGATCGAATGTCATCGGCTTGTCGCAGACGACATTGAAACCCGCTTCGACAGCAGCCTTGGCGACTGGAAAGTGCATGTGATTCGGTGTCGCAATCGTCAGGAAGTCGATCCGTTCGGTGGCTGGTTTGGCCAGTTCACTGTCGATTAACTCCTGATAGGATGCATAAGCGCGATCCAAAGGAATGTCATATCCTGCTGCCGAAGACTTTGCACGGACGGGGTCTGAAGACAAAGCTCCCGCCACGAGAGCAGCCCGATTGTCGAGGACAGCAGCCGTTGCATGCACACGACCGATAAATGATCCCGAACCCCCGCCCACCAGGGCCATCCGGAGTTTACGATTCAAGCTGCCATTCGTGGTGTCCATGTTTCTGGTCTTTCCGTGCTGAGAGAATCAAAACCGGGAGAATCAAAATGCCATCAGGCCCTGCACCCACTCCGCGACCGACTTTCGATTCATTTCTTGAAATTGTCCATCAATCGATCGAGGGAATGAAACTTACAGAACATCTCGCAGAATATCTCTCAGCGAGAGCAATCGCCACAGGTCAGCCTGACTCGTGCGGACTTGCCTTGAATGATCCACCATCGCGGATTGCTCGCACCGCAAAAAGAGCTGGATCGTTCGTTAGGCAAAAGTTCGCTTCTCTGAGGGCCGTGAATTCTGCCTAGTCCTCCAAAAGCCCCAGAATTCCATGCAGATTCATGGTTTCCAGCTCGACCATGTTGTGAGTATATTGCCTTTGTCACTGCCCAGTTGAGTTCTCGGCACAACCTCTCACTTCGGAGTCCTCCCAATATGATGATGTTCAATGATTCTGCCCCATCCCGCCCTGCGTCCTCCAACAAACTCCCCTGGCTGGTTGCGGGAATTTTTCTGGGAATGGCGATCTCTTCATTCTGGCCTGCTGAACAGGTGCAGGCTCGCGGGACAGACCGCACCGATAAATTCGCCATCACGACAGCCACCACTGGCTTTCAGAACCCGGATACCATCTTCGTGCTCGATTTTTTGACTGGCCGACTCGTCGGCGCGTTGTTGAATCAGCAGACGGCACAATTCACGAACTTTTACTTCCGCAGCATTGCCGCCGATTTTGGTCTCGACCCGGCTGCCAAGCCTCAGTTCGTCATCATGTCTGGCGACGGAAATCTCACCACACGGGGTGGGCCTCAGATTTCGACGGGCGTCGTCTACATTGGTGAAATGACGACCGGCAAAGTTGTCGCCTATCGCTATCCGTTTCAACTCGCGCCCAAGCCATTGCCACCCACGACACTGCAGCCATTTGCTTTCTTCAGCTTCCGCGATGTCGCTCCCCAGGAATAGCTTTTGCTAGATGTCCTGAACTTTGTTGCACAAGTTTCCGACGCTGCAGCCATGGATTACCAGACTGCAGCGTCGCTGTTTTTTGGCCACTGAACTTCTTACATCTTTGAGACATCAGGCTGACTGCAGGTGGGTGGCTGGGGTTGAGTCTTCGAACCTCCAGCGATTTTCGGCGCGAACTGGGGGTTCGCGAAGACGCTCAACCCCAGCCACCCTATACCAAGGATCGCAGTTCTTTATTGGAAGCCGTGTTACATCTTCGAGACAAAAGACTGACTGCGATAACTCAAGCGACGCGCCAGAACATGGCTGGTCTTCCCGGCAATGCGAGCGACGAAGAGCACACCGGCGGGCCCATTCCCCAAAGGGAGCTTCTTCCGCAGTTGATTGGCATCCACGCGAACATGGCGGCATTTAATCTCCAGTTCGCGATAACCACGCTCTCGAATAGCCGCTTTCAACTCTCGCTCGTTTCCACTGACGATCTGCTCAATTTCAAATGTTTGTACAAACGGGCTTAACGTAGGCTCAGATCCCGTCAGATACTCCTCGGCGTCATCCAATCGCCACAGTTCCAACTGATCTGCCATCACATCGACTAATCCAGATCGCACGATGGCCGGATCCGGATCAAAAATGTAGCGTCCTGGTGGTTCGACCCGAGTCATCACACTTAACGGGTGACCGGCCAGGCTGGCACCTTCGGGCAATATGGTCGCGCGAAATGGGGCTTCTCCGGCTAACTCCCCAAACCAGATCGTGGCTTCTTTGCATTCTCCACTCAGGCTGATCAGTTCAATTTCAGCATCGGGAAATTTACCACCAAAGTTGCTGGCTGGTGAAAGCTTGATGGCACCTCCACGCGATTGCTGCATGATGTTCTGCAATACTTCGAACGGCGGGGCAAGATCCTCAATTCGCTGAATTCGTCCACTGAGACCTTTCGTCAACAGATCGGGCCGACGGTCCGGGTCAATGTGAACCCACTTGTTCGAGATGTCGATGGCCTCTGCCAGTCCCTGCCGAAACTCGATCTTTTGGTCGACGCCATAGACCTCTGCATTCCACTGGAGTCGAACCAGCTGGAGAGGATTGGAATCGACAGCCACAATGGGGCCACGTGCTGCCAAGGCGATCGCATCTCCACCGGCTCCACTGCATAAATCAACCACTGTTTCGCCCACAGGAAATCGCCTGGCTTTATGCCTGGCAATCGCTTCCGTTGTGGTTTGTTCGAGCGATTTCCGGTCAAACCAGAGCCTGGAGGCAAATTCAAATCGTCCCTGAGCCCGTTGCCGCAGATCAGCCACCAGCATGGCTAACGTCACCAGTTCGGCGGGGTACTCTCTCCGCAAAAGTTCCTGACGTCGAAACTCTGGCCCTTCGATTTCAGCCAGGCGCTGAAAAATCTGGGGCAATTCTTTCAGCCGCCGCCAGCGTTCCCACTCGATCTGTTCGTCAGCCGTGAAATTCAAACGTGCCTGCTCCATGAAGTGAGGGATCCATCGGAGATGAGAGATTAATGGGAGATGGCGCATCAAGCTCCAATGGCCTCCATGCACAGTATGCTGATCCCGAGCAGTGGCTTCCAGCATAGGGAGTGCTTCCAGAGTTATGAGCTTCGTGATATCTTCTAGCGGTCGTAATCACGTAATAGCCTGGTTGATGAGAATTCATCAGAAGCCTGACATTCTTTCAGACGGATCAATTCGCGATGCATGTTCCAGATGGTGTCCTGTCTCCTGTGCTGTGCCTGAGCACTGCTCCCCTCGCGAGTGCTGCGGTCGCCTTCAGTTTATGGAACTGGCGGAAAGAACTTCTCCGTCAACCGACTGTAACTCCGTCCGTCATGCAGGCAGCAGGTGTGGGCTGTGCGATCTTTGCCCTGCAGATGTGCAACTTCGCGATCCCCGGCCAGGGTTTTTCCGGCCATCTGATGGGCGGAGCTCTGGCCACGATTCTCTTAGGTCCCTGGGCGGCCTGTGTGATCATGGCAGTCATCCTGACGATTCAGGCCAGCCTCTTTGGAGATGGCGGACTTTCGGCTCTGGGGATCAATATTCTCAACATGGGAGTGATCCCTGCGGCCATCACAGCCTTTCTTTTGCAGAAGCTACCGGCATCCGCCACAGGTTCGTTGGCCCTGCGTGCTTTGGCCTGGTTCTCGGTGTCAGCTCTCAGTGTGATGGCAGCTGTCATGGCACTGGGTGTGCAACTGGCACTGGGTGCGACAGCCACGATCGACGGGATACAGACTGCTCTTTTACTTTTACAGACTCATGTTCCCATCGCTCTTGGTGAAGGGCTCATCACAACCTTACTCGCTGCCATCGTGCTGCCTTACGAAGCCACAGTTCGAGTCCGGATTCTGTTTGTGCTGGCTCTGTGCATCCTGCCTTTGACTCCTGCCGCTTCGATTCTGCCTGATGGCTTAGAGGCGACTGGCGAAGTGGTCGGCTTTCTCGCGAATGCCCAAACATGGGAAACATGGCTACCGGATTACACCATACCGGGGTTGGTGACTCCCTACTGGTCAACAACACTCGCAGGTCTAGTGGGTCTTGCAGCCACAGCATCTGCCCTGCTTCTGCTGGCCGAAATGATAGTGATCGGCCAGAAATCAACTCGTCAGTCGCTGGAGTCTTGACCACCAGTTTAACTTGAATTGATCGACAGGTTGAGTTGTGGAAAGGAATCCACCACGTGCGGGAACCGCCATCCAGCGATCTCCTGATGCAGCTTGAGCGGCTGGGAATTACCCCAGCCAGTGCTCTGGCAATCTCGCGTCGAGTGATGCAGCGCCTGTCAGATGACTTACCGGCATTTGATGGCCTGTATCTCAATGAGTTCGTGCGTCGAAAGCTGCTGACGGCCTGGCAGGCCGAGCGCATCGAAGCCAAACAAACCGATTCGTTGTTCGTGGGAAGTTATCTTCTCAGGCGTCCTCTGGGGCAGCATCGTTTCCCCAAAGTCTTTGAGGCGCGCCGCATCACAGATGGTGCGCGAGTCGCCCTCCGCATGATCCATGCTGATCGCAATGAACTTCAACGTATCGAACAGGCTTTGCAGCGACTCGTCGCAGCTCTGGCTTCGCTGACAAGTTCCCGGCAACAGTCCGCGAAATTCACCGTTGATCCTTCGACAATCGCCTGTCCTCAAGAAGTGTTTCGGATAGGTGACTGGGGTTCAACAGAACATCTTTTAGCTGGGACAAACCCGGAAACTCTGGGGCATTCTTCGGGACTCGCGGTCGTCAGCCCTTTCGTGGAGGGCAGACCTTTGACGGAACTTCTGGTTCGTCGTGGCCGCTTTCCTGCAGCCGTTGTGCAAGCGATTGGCCAGCAGCTGCTACAAGCACTGGCGACCCTGGAAAGCCTGGGGTTTTCGGAGGGGGCCCTTCGCCTGGAAAATCTCCGTCTCTCTTCTTCCAGCAGGAAGATCGTCCTCGTCGATCCTGCGATCGGTGGGATCCTGACTCCGGTGCTGAATCTGCACGATACTCCGCACCCGGCCGTCCTGGATCTCTCGGCACCCGAGCGATTCTCTCATCAGGCAGCGCCTTCCGCTCAAAGCGATCTCTATGCCGTTGGTTGTCTCTGCTGGCAACTTCTGGCGGGACGGCCGCCTTTTCTGATGGGAGATCTCTTTCAGCGTGTGGCGGCTCATCGGCAACGAGCCATTCCGGATATTGCCGAGATTGCTCCTGAAGTTCTTCCCCAACAGGCAAAGGCGATTGCTTTACTGACGCAAAAGAATCCTGCTGACCGGCCCGCTTCGATTCGAGAAGCTGTCGAACTTTGGGGCCCGGGACATGCCAGTATCCTCAGTCAGTTCGAAAGATCGTTTCGGGAGACAGTCCCCCATTTTGATCAGAATCACCCCAGACCGACCGTATCACGCGGATTGTGGGCTGCAGCCGTGTTGCTGGTCGCGGTGGGCGTGCTGTTCACAGTGACCCGCAACCAGTGGGATCATCTCTGGCTGCTGGCCATTCCTGCCAAGGCGAAAGATTTTCAGCAACAGGCGGGCGCAGTTGCTTCCCCGGAAACAACAGCTCTCGCCGCTATGTCGTCGAGCGGACAGCAGACTGATCTCCCGCTTTCAGTACATACAGCAAGAATCCCGGCAAAACCTCTTCCTGTCCCGTCATCGACAGGGAGCCTGCTGCTCAATGAATCGACGAGCTATGAAGCCGCTGAGATTTCGTTTGTGGGGGATCTCACGCTTGAGGCGGCTCCAGGCGTAGCACCACAGATCGTCATCGGCCACGAACCACTCAAGATCACGGCTGATACGCTGCATCTGCGAGGAATTCGTTTTCTTTTCAAGTCAGATGTTCCTCTGGAAGCAGCTTCCCGGTTACTCATGACGTTGCGTTCTCGCAATCTCACGGTCACCGATTGTGAATTCATCTTGCCGAAAGATCCTGCGGGGCCAGCCCGTGCGGCCATTGCCTGGAGACCACCCGAGCAAAAAGATGCCACAGGTGGTGTGGCCCAGTTTGAACGGGTGCTGCAATCGGGCTCGGCGACTCTGCTCTATGCGGCGGAAACACCTCGAAAGGTCATTTGCTCCCAGGTATTGCAGATCGAGTCTGCGGGGCTGGTCTCACTGGGAAAATCGACTCGTCGCAGTGAGTTCCTGCTGCAACTGAATCGCTGCACCTTGAGGGGCACCACCAGTTGGCTTGATTGTCAGGGCGAATTGGCCAGTCAGGCGGATTCTACACCCATCGAGATTGAAGCGATCGATACCGTCTGGTTACCTGCCCATGAACATGCAGCCATCCTTCGCTGGCGAACAGCCTCAGAATTGCGCGCTGATTGGAAAAATGCGGTGCGGATTTCTGGCGAAGGGACGATCCTGGTCGGGCACCCGGCGATCTGCCTGTGGGATGCATTAGCTGGCCGGGCTCCTCAATTGCTTCCAGAGGAACCGACATCGATTCAGGGAGTCCTGTTTGGTGAAGTCACTTTTGCCGGGCCAGCTTCGGAAGACCCTGCCGATTCACAACTGGTCGACACCACGGCCCCGCTCTTCTCGGCTCAGCTACCCGGGATTGATGCTCAGCAGTTTCGGAGAGCCACGGCCTCACAGAGATGAATCCCTGTGATTGATAGGGAAAGTGGAGCATCCGGAGTGCCATCCGCTTTCTTGAAAAATCCTGCTTTTGTGTAGTGAAACGTACTCAATTCGTTATTGAGAAACTCCGTCACGCTTTTCTGACTGCGTATGGTCGACTACTCTTTGTCTGATGGCAGAAGATCATCGACTGCCCGACTCGTCCGTTTGACAGGGATTGACTGAAGACGACATGGATAACGAACTGATTGCACAATCCAAAGAGCTGACATCTCGCATCCTCCAGCTCCGAGACTCTCTTTGACTACGATCAGTGGCAGGCACGAGTAGCCGAGATCAACGCAGCGATGTCGGCACCCGATTTCTGGGATCACCAGGAGAAGGCGCAAGCACTGGTGACCGAGCTGCGCAATGTGAATGGGTCTTTAAAACCACTTCAGGAACTCATTGACGGAACTGAAGAACTGGCTGTCTTGCGGGAATTTCTGGCGGAAGATGACTCGTCAGCATCACGCGACGAAATGGTCGGCCTGCTTGCTTCCCTGCAGGAAAAATTCCAGCAGGTTGAACTCAAGGCGATGATGAGTCGCCCCGAAGACCCCTGTTCGGCTTATCTGCAGATTCAAGCGGGCGAAGGGGGAACAGATGCCTCCGACTGGGCAGCTATGCTGTTGCGGATGTATACCCGCTGGGCCGAAGACCGTGGCTTTGAGACGGAACTGATTGAAATTTCCGAGGCGGAAGAAGCCGGCATTCGCAATGCCACACTCGCCATTCGTGGCGAGTATGTTTACGGCCTGCTAAGAGGTGAAACGGGAGTTCACCGTTTGATTCGCATCAGCCCGTTCGATGGAGCCGGTCGCCGTCAGACCTCTTTCGCGGCTGTCGATGTGATCCCGGAACCGGATGATACGATTGATATCGATATCAACTGGGAAGATCCCAAGATCATCCGCGAAGATATCTTTCGCGCCAGCGGTGCGGGTGGCCAGCATGTCAACAAAACATCGTCGGCCATTCGTTTGACTCACTTGCCCACGAATACCGTGGTGCAGTGCCAGAACGAACGCAGTCAGCATAAGAATCGCTCGTGGTGCCGCAAAATGCTGGTGGCCAAGCTGCTGCAGCTCGAAACTGTCAAACGGGAAAACGAAGCCGCTCACAAACGAGGGCAAAAGTCCAAAATTGGCTTTGGCGGCGAAACGATTCGTAACTATGTCCTCAACCCGGAGCAGTTCGTTAAAGATACTCGCACCAATCTGAAAGTTGGCACACCCATGCCCGTTCTCGATGGACGGATTGACGAGTTTCTGGAAGCCTACTTACGCTGGGATATGGCCGAATCGGCCTAAGCCACGAAAAGATCCACTCGCAAAAGATCAGAGCACGCGCCACCTGCGCGTGCTCTTTTTTTGACAGCATGTTTTCCATCAACACAGTAGCATTTGCAGATTGATCTGATTGAGTAAAAAATCACACAGAATTTCAGCCGTCTGAACTCTTGAGGAGAGCCATGATGATTCGCCTGGAACGCATTCTGTTCCCGACAGATTTCAGCGATTTTGCCTTACCTGCCCAGCAATATGCCGCCGAACTGGCGAACCGGCTGGGAAGCACACTGCACCTGCTCAATGTGGTTCAAGATATCGAGATGATCTCTCCCGATCCCGCATCGCCATTTTTGCTCCCCACGGGTCAGTTGCCCGAATTGATGGCTGCGACACAGGAAAATCTGAATTCTCTGGCGAAGCCTCTTCAGGATACGGGGCTGAAGGTGATGACAGCGGTTCGATCGGGAGTGCCATTTCTGGAAATCCTGCAATATGCCGAAGAACAGGGGATCGATCTGATTGTGCTGGGAACTCACGGCCGCACGGGCTTAGCCCATGTGCTGCTCGGGAGCACTGCCGAGCGTATTACCCGCAAATCGCCATGCCCGGTCCTGACAGTCCGACCTCAGGCGCTGAAAGCTCATGCTGCCCAGAGTGAGGCATAACTCATTTGCATTCATTCGATCTACGAAATACCTGAAGTCGCTTCATCTCCGAACATTGTCTCTCCGAAAACTGTGGAAATTGCCATGCCTCGAATCGCCTTGCCACTTCTCACCGGGCCAGCTTCATTCAAGAGCCTGCTGTGTGGAACGTTTCTTCTGAGTGGTTGCCTTTACAACGAGTTTGAGCCGGTGGCGACACCGACCAATGATGTCGCAGTGGAAGCTCAGGCGAACGTGGCAACTGAGAATGCCACGCCATCGACGAGCCAGGCGGCAGCACCTGCCACCTCAACGGCGGCTCCTACTCCTGCACTCGAAGTTCCCTCGGCTGATGGAAATAACCAGCTTTCCGCCGAAGATGTTGAAGCGGGCTGGATCAAGCTCTTTGATGGCCACACGCTCTTCGGCTGGCAGCCTAACTCTGAAGCCCAATGGACTGTTTCCAACGGTGAAATTCAGATTCCCGAGGGCCCCAAAGGGTTATTGTGCACCACCACCCGCTTTGCTGATTTTGAACTGCGTTGCGATGCCTGGATTGATACGACATCCAACAGTGGCATCTTCCTGCGGACTCCCCTCAACCCCACCAATCCGGCTGTCGATTGCTACGAGTTGAACATCTGCGACCGGCATCCTGCCGGCTTTACCAGTGGCAGTCTTGTGGCCAGAGCCAAACCTACTATCACTGTGCCAACAGCAGGTAGCTGGCATACTTACGAGGCAACCGTTATTGGCCCCGAGGTGACGGTCAAGCTCGATGGCCAGGTGATCGCAACTTACAAAGACGAAACCGCCAATCCCCTCGAAACGGGCTTCATCGGTCTGCAGCAGAATGGTGGGCCGGCTCGATTTCGAAACATTTATCTCAAACCACTGGGTTTTCAGCCCCTGTGGAATGGCCAGGATCTTTCAGGCTGGCGGGTGGTACCCGGGAGTGCAGGGACTTTTGAAGTGCAGGAAAAGTTGCTGCATGTCGCGGGTGGTCGCGGGTTTCTCGAAACCGAAACCAAGGCCGACAATTTCATTCTGCAGTTCACGGCGCGGACTCTGGCTGAAAATCTCAATGGCGGCATCTTCTTCCGAGCGATGGAAGGGACTGAGAAAGCCCCGTCCCATGGCTATGAGTTTCAGATTCATAACGGGTTCAAAAATGGCGACCGCAATCAGCCGCTTGATCACGGAACGGGGGCGATCTTCCGCCGGGTTTCTGCCCGTCGCATTGTCGCTAACGATAACGCATGGCTGACAGGCACACTCATCGCCGATGGGCCGCACTTTTCAACGTGGGTCAACGGGATTCAAATGGTGGACTGGACCGACAGCCGACAGCCGAACGTGAACCCCCGTGAAGGACTGCGATTAGAAGCGGGACACTTCAGTCTGCAAGGGCATGACCCCACGACTCAGTTCGATTTCAAATCGATTCAACTGGCACCACTACCTTGAGTTTTCAGTTCAGCTCGCGGTGTGTTGAATTCAGCGATCATGAAGAGTGGCACAGGTTAATCGCCTGCGGGAGCCCTGCGTGCAAGAGACAGCGGCGGTTTCGTTGTCTGATGAAATGCCAAGCGAATTTCTCAGCAACTCAGATGTAAAAAGCTGAAATTATCGCGTTGCCAGTCCCCTCCTCTGGCTTCACCACTCCGGTAGAAATCAGAATTTCAACCGGGGCCACCCTGCGGCCACTCATCCATTTTCCGAGGTACACAATTCTAATCTCTGGCCTTTCTAACAATATTCGACGAACACCTTCTTCTGTTATTCCGATATTATCCATGAGCTCCAACATCTGTAGGGATTTCATTCTGCAGATCGCTGAGACGGAATTATCCGTAACAGATTTCCCATGGAGACTGAGGCGTATGATCGACTGAGATTTGGAGAGTGCGAGGACTCCGGCATCAGACATCTTCCCCCCTGTGATGCTGAGCCAAGCGAGATTCTTGCAATTTGAAAGCTTCGAAAACGAAGAATCGAGGGACAACTCACTTGAGGCACACGCTGTTACTTGTTTGATACAAGGGTTGTCAGAAAGAAGGGTGAATATCCGCTCGTCGTCTACACATGCTTCGTATGAAGAAAATCGCTTAACTGTTCCTAAACGACATGCGGCACTCACAGCATCAAAATCAACATCTCCAAGCTGTATCCATTCGACTTCCCCCCAGTAAGGCCAACCGGCAATCGAGTCAAACGATTCAAGGAAAGATTCAGGTATTCTTAACTTCTGCGATACCCCTGAGTAATCAAGATCGATGCGGATGTCAGCATTCTTCATTACATTGATTCGATAATACTTCGAAGCTCCTCGGTAGAATAAGACTCCGGCGAGCATGCACACAACAGCAATCAGAAGTCTTGATGCCAAGTATCGCAACCCTCTTTTCATTCAAATTTACCCGTTAGAAATGATTCGCAGGTTGGCGGCATTCGGGCGGGCTGTTTGCTGGAGGAAGGAGAGGTTTCTCTGCATTCAGCCACTTGGAAGGCCTTGATTGCTGATGCACGTCATGACAAGGGCGGAAGTTTCACCACCGCGAGTCTATCGAGTTCTCCAGCAACAATGGGCGAGAAAAGTTCCTCTTAACTTCTCATCCATAGGGCCGTGAACAACCTGCGTCAATTGACCTGGGGGCGAACGGGGATGTTTGAGTCCGGCCAACCGATTTCCGTCCACCCGGTCGCTACACGGCTAACACAGCTGCTAAACATGCTTGCTCGGAGCCGCAAGCATGGCACATGAACGAGGGAGGTTTCACGAGCCGGAAGCGTGAGCGACGGGCATTTTCCAACTCTTTTTGACCATCAAGTTTGCCTATCAAATCGACTTGCCATGGTTCTTATGGAAACGGAGAGTCCCCGTCGCTCACGCTTCCGGCTCGTCGATGGAATTATGCGGCGATGTGCTGTTCCACTTCGTCGGCGTTGAGCGAGACAATCGCAATTCCCAGCTTATCGGCCAGTTCGACCGCTTCGGGTTCATCGATGATGATGGTTTGCCCGGCCTCAACCGCCAGTACGCGGCCACCGGCTTCATGCATCGTGCGGATGGTTTGAATCCCGATCGTCGGGACATCAAAGCGGCGATCCTGATTGGGCTTGGCCACCTTGACGACTGTAAATCCGCCGCGACGGCAGAGTTCGGCAGCACGGCGAATGCAGCGATCGGTTCCCTCGATGGCCTCGACGGCAATAACAGCCATGTCATTCACCACGACTGACTGGCCGACATCGAGCCGCCCCATCTCCTTGGCCAGACTCCAACCAAAGCGAATGTCGCGCCATTGGGCATCGGTGGGTTTACGCCGGGTGAGAAATCCGTGTTTCACAAGCAACTCCGGGCAATAATCAAGGGCGGAATCGAAATGGAAGTTATCACGCTCAAACTCGCGGATGACGGCCAATAAGATGGTGTCATCTTTGCGGTTGGATGTGGCAAAGCTGTACCACATCCGGAGTGTCCGGAAGTCGGGCAGCAGCCGAAAGATTCGCCATGACTGAAACAGGACGGTTTTCTCGATCTTTCCTGCCATGATCAGTCGATCAACGCGATGCCGCTTGAAGACCCGCATGGCGTAGCCAAAGCGAGCCAGTGGCCCTTCCTGATAGATATGGCAATGCTGTGCCAGCTCGGGAGAAGCCATGCCGGCCACACCCACACAAACGACTTTGATCCCCTGCTTTTTGGCAGCTTCCGCAAAGGAAATCGGAAACCTGCCAGCACCTGCCAGCAGGCCCACTCTTTGCGCGGATCCTGGAACATCCATGCTCATCATGACGAACGAACATCCTGTTCGAAAGTTTGTGATTCACTGCCAGTTATTGAGCTTACTCAATCACACCAGCTTCTGATTTAACCAGCGGCCTTGAGGGGATTGCTGGCGGCTTCGGCCATCAATTTTTCCAGCTCAGCCAGCCTCTTGGCCATGGCCCGCATTTCTTCCCGCATTTCGGGAACTCGCTTGAGCGTAAAGACGAGTCGCTTCTGTTCGGCTTCCGGGCTCGCGGGGTAACCAATCCAGGTTTCGCCATCGGGCACATTGCGATGCACACCGGCCTTGGCACCGACCATGCAACCTGTGCCCATGTGCGTGTGATCTTTCACACCCACCTGGCCACCCAGCCGGACATAATCGCCCGTGCTGCAGGAACCTGCGAGACCCACTTGAGCAGCAAAGACGTTGTTCCGGCCCACGCGGCAGTTGTGACCAATCATGACCATGTTATCGATCTTGGTACCAGCACCGATGACAGTGGCATCGACAGCCCCCCGGTCGATCGTCGCGCCAGCTCCAATTTCCACATCACTTTCGATAATCACACCACCCAGTTGCGGCACCTTGATAAACCGGCCCTGCTCGAAACGATAGCCAAAACCATCGGCACCTAGCACTGCATTGGCATGAATGATGACGCGATCGCCCAGCGAAACTTCATGATAAAGCACAGCGTTGGAATAAATCTGGCAATCTCGACCCAGACGCGAACCGGCTCCAATACTGGCACCCGGATGGATATCGCAGTCATCGCCGATGATGACATCTTCACCAATGTAAGCACCGGGCCCGATGGCACAGTTTTCGCCAATCCGGGCTGTGGAACTGATAAAGGCCGAAGGCGAAATCCCTCGCTTCAAACGACTGCGAATGATACGGAAGAGTGGCAAAACCTGAAGAAAAGCGGCCTGAGGATCTTCCACTTCAAGAAGTACAAGTCGAGGATAATCCGCATTGACGCGGGCGGATTGCGAGGGGTGAATGACCACCGCAGACGCACTGGTTTCCTTCAACCGGCTGATATGACGGTCTTCGGAAAGGAAGGTCAGTTCACCAGACTTGGCCTGCTCAATCGCTGCAGCACCCGTAACAGGTTCCTGAGGAGTGGCCACGCATCCGTCAAGCGTGACAATACGGGCGCCAATCAAAGAGGCAATGGACTCGATAGTATGAGCCATTCCGGCTTCCTTTCCGGGTGGTGATCTCTAAAGACTTGAGAAATCTCAAGTAGAATTTACAAAATCTGGTTGTACCGAAAAATCCCCTGTGCCGACAAGGTCGATTCGTGTGACAATCTGGCAAACTCAGTGAAACCAGAGAATGTCGCCCTGGCAAACACATTCCCATCCTCACTGCACCTACTAAGGCGTCCTGATGCTTGAGATTTTGACTGGCACTGGTGCCGCACGTCATCAGGAGGCACTGGCGCGCTATGCCAGTCATCTTGGTCAAGGTCTCGCAGCCGGTCAATTGGGGACTGGCCTGTGGCTCACACCCTCGGCACGCACGCACTCGAAGACTTATCAGGCTTTGCTGGAATTACTGAAGGGAAGGATTGCCGCCCCCAACCTGCATACGTTTGAGTCGTTCTCTGAGATCATTCTGAGTCATGGGTCTGCGGCAGCGACTCCCATTACGCCTTCCACGCAATTTCTGCTGCTGTCACACGCGATCCAGACCGTCTATCAGCGGGGTGAATGCGAGGAATTCAGCGCTGTTATCGAGACTCGGGGTTTGACAAAAATCGTCAGTGACTGGATTGCCGAACTTAAGCGGGATGAGACGTGGCCTGAGGAATTTCTCAAAAGCTGCCAGCAGCAAAAAGGGGGCGCGACAGGCAAGGATCTGGCACTGGCAGCGATTTATCACGAATACCAGTCTTTGCTCAATGCACGCGGCTGGTACGATCAGGAAGGTCGATCATGGCTGGCTCGGGCAGCCGTCTCTCAGGGAGCCAGAGCACCTTTCGAACAGGTGCGGCTCGTGGTCTGCGATGGTTTCGTCGACTTCACGTGGATTCAGTACGAGTTACTCGAGCAATTTGCGAGATGGAACGCCGACATCGTCATCACCTTGCCCGAC
>JAIXUU010000010.1 GCA_027483405.1 Planctomyces sp.
GAGACACCCATGCATTTGACGATTTCTCCACGCGGCCTAAAGCTGATCGATACACGTTCTGCCCAGAGTCCGCAGCGAGTGGCTGCGCTGCCCATCAATCACAGCACCGCACAGCCGGGTACACCTGCTGAAAAACTTCCGGAGATCGCGAGTTTATCTGTCCGTGCAATCCTGCCCGACACTTCGCTATAGTGATTTTGCCGCTTCGAAGAGCCACTTTGACTGACTATAAACTGACTGTTGACTGATTCATTTTCGCAGGGATGCACGCGATGTTGCCAGCTCTTGATAATCCGATCCAAATTGGCTCTTACCGCTGTGGAAAGGGACAACCACTGCTGTTTGTGATTGGGCCGTGCGTTATTGAATCGCATGAGCTGATTACTCAGGTTTCTGGTGAACTGGCTGAACTAGCAGCTAAGAAGAACCTGCAGATTGTCTTCAAATCGAGCTTTGATAAAGCGAATCGCACCAGTGGCGATAGTTTTCGCGGGCCAGGGCTGGAACGAGGGCTTGAAATTCTGGCCAGAGCTCGCGAAGCCACAGGTTTGCCGATTACAACCGATCTGCATGAACCTGCGCAGGCGGGACCTGTCGCCAAGGTGTGCGATATTCTGCAGATTCCGGCTTTTCTGGCCCGACAGACTGATCTGGTGGAAGCTTCTGCTCAGGCGGCTGCCAAGTTTGGCCGGGTGATCAACGTGAAGAAGCCTCAGTTCGTCGCACCGGAAGACATGGTGCATGCAGTCAAAAAGTGCAAATCGGTCGGTTGCCACAAAGTGATTCTGACAGATCGCGGCACGATGTTCGGCTACGGACGGCTGGTCAACGATTTTCGCTGTGTGCCGGTCATGCATGGCTTTGGTGTCCCGGTGATGTTCGACGCCACGCACAGTGTGCAGATGCCGGGGGGAAGTACGACTGGTGGCAATCGCGCGCTGGTTCCTTTCCTGGCGCGAGCTGCTGTAGCCTGTGGGGTTGATGCCGTTTTCCTTGAAACGCATCCTGATCCTGATCGCGCCTTAAGTGATGGGCCCAATCAGGTCGCTCTCGCCGATCTGCCGGCGATCATCCATCAACTCGTGCGATTGCGTGAGTTGACTCTGGAGTTGACTGCTGACGAACGATGACAATTGTGCGATGCTGGAACCTGCCAGCTTTTCATGCTAAAAACGGGAGCTCAGACGTATTTCGGGGGAGGATATGGTCTACAACCCGCGACGAATTCGAGAACGCAGGCTCGATGCAGCCCGAGGGTATCTGTTGCTGGAAATGCCTCAGCCAGCCCTTGCCGAGCTGGCACAAATTCAAGATCCCGGCCCGCAGAAGTTTGAATTCCATCTGCTGAAAGGCGAATGCTTCCGTGCTTTAAAACGACACGAGGAAGCATTAACCGAGTTTGAAGAAGCCCACCATTTGCATCCCAGTGATCTCGATGTCCTCATGGGGATGGCCTGGTGCTTCAAACGCACCAGTCAGTTACTGCGGGCGATTGACACGATGCATTCGGCATACGCCTCGCATGCGGAAGAACCAGTCGTCCTTTACAATCTTTCGTGCTATTACGCACTGGTAGGGCAGCGTGAACAGGCTTTGAGCTGGCTGGGCCGGGCTTTGCGGATGAATCGTGAACTTTTGAAGCTCGTTCCTGAGGAAACGGATTTTGATCCAATTCGCGAAGATGCCGAGTTCCGTCTGCTGATTCATCTGGCGGCTTCAAGCAAATCCGCTACGAAATAGGCACTCTGCGACGAAATTGGCATAGAGTGCGGCCTCTCCCGCAGCTGCCACAGGAAAAATCGCAGCTTCGCCCGCTAACTTGTTCGTAACGACGCACTCAGTCACAATAGGCCAAAAGGACTGCTGTGCATGGCCAAACGTAAATCTGCCTCCACTCTTGCTCAACCACAACCAATCCTTGGGGTTGATGATGCTCGAATTGAAGCGGAAACAACTCAACTGGGTGAATTGATCTGGCGACGACTCGCTGCCAGACAACCATCGTTCTTTGAACAGCGCTGGTGGGATGATCGCATTCTGGCAGCCGCCATGAATGATGAATCACTCAAGGTGCAGATGTTCCGGTTTGTGGATGTGTTGCCGCGACTGAAAACGCATCAAGCAATGACGCGTCATCTTCAGGAATACTTTGACGAGATTCGCGAGCATCTTCCCGGGGCGATCCAACTGGTCGGATTTGGTGTCGAGCAGGTCGCTCCTAACTCGATTCTATCGAGGACACTCGCCTTTAATGCCCGGAATAACGCTCAACGGATTGCCAGGCGTCTGATGGGTGGTGAATCGTTCGATGATGTTTTGAAGACGATTCATAAACTTTATCGACAAGGCTATCTCTTCTCGCTCAATTACCTGAGCTCGAAAGTTGTCAGTCAGGCCGAGGCAGATCAGTACCAGCAGCGATATCTCGACATGCTTTCGTCATTGGGCGCGGAGGTCAGCAACTGGCCAGCCCATACGTCGTATGCCCATGCTGCTGCGGTCGAGGGTAAGTCAGCTGCGACTGCGGAGATTCCTCAACTGCAGCTTTCGCTCAAACTGTCGTCGTTAACCAGCGACTTTCGCCCACTCGATGCCCAAGGGACCACGCGTGTGGTACTGGAGCGATTGCGGCCCATTCTCCGTCTTGCCATCGAGCAACAGGCGATTGTGCAGATCGAGCTGGAGCATTCGACGACGAATCGATTGATTCTCGATATTGTTCAGCAGGTTCTCACGGAAAAAGAATTCCAGAGCTGGGCTGATTGCGGCATCACTTTGCCGGCTTATCTGAAAACTGCGGAAAGCGATCTGACGGCACTGGCAACCTGGGTTCAAAAACGCGGCACACCGATTCGCATCTGCCTGACCAAAGGAGAGTATTGGAATCAGGAAATCGCTCTGGCTCAGTCAAAAAGCTGGCCTGTGGCTGTTTTTGAAGAAGAATGGCAGATCGACGAGAACTACGAAAAACTCTCCCGAGCTTTGATCGATCAGCCGGAGTTATTCAAGCCCGTATTTGCAGGTCAGAGTTTAAGAAGCCTCTGTTATGTTCTGGCCTATGCACAGGCCCGCAATTTGCCCCGCTCCCGAGTTGAACTGCAATTGCGATACGGTTTGGCCGACGAGCAGGCACAGGTATTTGCCGAACTGGGCTGCCCGGTTCGCATTGATACACCGGTCGGTCATCATGTGAAAGGAATGGCCCGCCTCGCGCGTCACTTCCTGGAAAACTCTGCGAATGATTCGTTTCTCAGGCAAGGCTATTCCGCCGAAGTCTCCATCGAGGATCTGCTTATGAATCCCACCGTCGCCGGCCAGACGGCCCGGGCCCGAAAAACCTCGAAGATGTGGACTGTTCCACCCCAGGGCTTCGTGAATGAACCTGTCACTGATTTCTCGATTCCGGCTCATCGGGAAGCGATGCAGGGGGCGATTGAAAAGGTCGAACATCAATTCGGGCAAACCTATTCGTTGATCATCAATGGTCGCCGGGAAGATACGCGGCAGAATCTGACAGTTCGCTCACCTTCCGATAAGTCGAAAGTGCTGGGACTGGTGGCTTCGGCAAGTCCGGAGCAGGCCCTGGCAGCCATTGATTCGGCCCGACGGGCTTTCGTGCGGTGGTCAGTGATTGAAGCCAGTTATCGGGCTGAATATCTCGAACTGATTGCGCGGGAACTCAGGCAGCGCCGATTTGAACTGGCTGCCTGGCAGATCTTCGAATGTGGCAAGCCCTGGGCGGAAGCCGATGCCGACGTGGCCGAAGCCATCGACTTCTGCAATTACTACGCGATGCAGATGCGCGAACTGGCCGAGCCTCAACGGTTCGACATCGCCGACGAAGAGAACGCTTACTTCTACCGCCCGCGTGGTGTTGTGGTGGTGATCTCCCCCTGGAATTTCCCGCTGGCTGTCCTGACCGGGATGGTCGCTGCCGCCTTGGTGGCTGGAAACACCGTCATCATCAAGCCTGCTGAACAGGCTTCGGTCACGGCTGCGAAACTGATGGAAATCCTCCAGGCCTGTGGTATTCCGGATGGTGTCGTCACCTTCCTGCCCGGTATTGGGGAAGAGATTGGCCCGGTTCTCGCAGGGAGCCCTGATGTCGATCTTGTGGCCTTTACCGGCTCCACGGAAGTCGGACTGACCGTGAATCAGTCGGCAGCACAGGTTCATGCGGCTGCACAATCGATCAAACGCGTCATTACGACCTTGAGTGGTCACAATGCCATCATCATTGATGCCGATGCTGACCTGGATGATGCCGTCACGGGTGTGATTGAAAGTGCTTTCAGTTATGCCGGGCAGAAGTGCTCATCGTGCTCGCGAGTGATTGTGATTGGTGAAATCTACGACGAATTCATCAAACGACTCGTGGCCGCCACTTCCGATTTGAAGCTGTCCCGTGCGGAAGATCCCGCCTGCCAGATAGGGCCCGTGATTGATGAAGAATCTTGCAAGCGACTTCTGGCACTCATCGAAGATGCCAAGCAGACCTGCGAAGTGATTCTTGCGATGGAAACCGGCTCACTGGCTAAGAAGGGTTACTTCGTGGGCCCGCATATCTTTGCGAATATTCCGAGTGAGTCACGCCTCAATAGGGAAGAAATCTGTGGCCCGATTCTCCTGGTCTACAAAGCTGCCGATCTTTCGGAAGCATTGGGGATGGCCAACAGCGTGCCTTATGCTTTGGCCGGCGGTTTGTATAGTCGCAGCCCGGCGAATCTTAAACGGGCCAAACAGCAGTTTCTGGCAGGAAATCTGTATCTGAATACGCCCGTCACGACCGGCCTGGTCGCCCGGCAACCTTTCGGTGGCTTCAAACTCTCCGGGATTGGCAGCAAAACGGGCGGGCCGGATTACCTGCCACAGTTCATGGTGCCAGTCAATGTGACAGAAAACACCTCAAGGCGCGGCTTCAGTCACGAGACAACGACTGAAAGTTAAATCCCGGAAGTTGTAACAGCGGAAAGACCCTCACCCGGCACTCCGTGCCACCCTCTCCCACGAGGACGCGGGCGAGGGTTTTTCTCCTTCTCCCGTTCCGACGGGAGAAGGCCGGGATGAGGGTGAGTTCGAACGGATTTTGCGCTCGATCCACAACCGACCTTATCGCGGGATGCTTGTCATCTTCGCTCTCTGACAGACGATCGGCGCTATGCGCATGCCCTGCCACCACTCTTGACCCAATTTCGGAATCTCACGAGGTGGCGAAGTCAGTCTATCGTTTCGAGAGCTGGGGCATGGCAACGGTGGTCAAACCCGCCATGCGCTCGTCGAGAACTTCACGGTAGACCTCGACGGTCGCTTCCACCATATGTTCAACATTGAATTCGGTCTCGGCTTCGAGCATGGCAGCAGCACCGATCCTGCGTGCCAATTCGGGATTGGTGAGCAGTTCAATGATTCTCTCGGCCAGACGGACACTGTCTGATGGAGGAACCAGCAGCCCTGTCTGATTGTCGCGAACGACGTTGAAGACGCCTCCCACACTCGTGGCAATGACCGGGCGGCCCATGGCCATCGCTTCGAGCATGATGGTGCCAATCCCCTGCTGCAGCGAAGGGAGGCAAAAGATATCCATGGCACTTAACGCATCAGAAAAATCAAGCAGATTCGGCACGAATGTCACATGTTCATGAATGCCCAGCGTGCGGGCTAACTTGCGTAAACTGGTCTCTTCCGGCCCGGCCCCCGCAATCAAAAATTCGACATCGCGATGTGTCCCCAGAACGTGGGCAGCAGCAGCGAGGAAAAACGGAAACCCTTTGACAGCCTCCAGGGGGCCTGCCGTACCAACCACGGGAACTTTCCCTGATTTCAGGACCAGCGATTTATCTTCATCACTGGCACGAGGCACACCACAGGGAATGACCACAAAGAGATCTTCGGGCAGCCCCGATCGCTCGACGAGTGCCGCTTTGACCGATTCACTCACCGTGATAATCCGCCGGCATAACGTCAGATCAGGCTGCAGAAATTCATGACTCTGCATGTAATCGTGAACTGTGAGCACATAAGGTCGATTGAGCCGGCGGGCAATCCATTCACCATGCCACATCGCTGTGCGTGATTGAATATGAATCAGATCAGGGGGATGGGCCAGAAGTTTGCGGCAATAAAGCTCCAGCACCACCCACTTCCAGGCGGGTGCTTCAAGATAAGGGAGCACTTCAATGCCCAACGCCTTGCGACGCGCCAGATCAACCGTCGAGGCACCGGGGCAGACAATACTCTGAACAAACCCGTATTCAGGCAATCGTTCGGCCAGCCTGAGGGTGTAGACCGAACTCCCCCGAAACTGGAAGTTCGAAGAGACCATCAACAATGAAAGATCGTCGCGGGACATACCCTCATCATACTGCACCACCCGGGCAAATGCGCGCTGTGTTTGAATTGGCACACCTCGCGGGTCATAAGTCGTTTATTTGTATTGTTTTACAATATAGACCAATCGTCGGTTTGTGGACTGGCAGTGCACTTCGGCTGATCTTGCCGACAAACGGCCATTTGAACTACAAAACGCTCTTCAGGTTCATCGCCTGGTGAATACAGAGGTTCATTCCTGTGGATGAATGAACTCTTCTCGCGATACGTTCGATGGGGCAGGGACGCCTTGGAATACTCGCTCAAACCGCTCGGCAAGATCTGTGCGGCGACAGGATCTCCACTGTCTCCGGGAACTGTCTGTCGGTGCGTTCTTGTTGAGCAGAATGGGCAGACGCTTCGTCTCGATTATCGACATGATGCCTGGCCCGGGCCTGTCCCGAATCAACTCGCTGTCTGGAAGACAGTCGTTCCTCCACCACTCAATCCGGATGCTGTGCATCTCGACTCGGATCGACTCATCGAGTTACTCGAAGAACCAATCCCTGAGTTTTCCGATGATCTGCGCGAATCACAGCACGATCAGCAGGAACTACCAGGCTACTCGGAAGCCGAAGCCATTCGTTATGTGGCGGCTCTGTTCCTGCTTCAAAGAAGAAAACTCAAACTCGACGACGCGGTCTCGCGCCAAGGTGTCGAAACCTTGCGGCTGTTGGGCAGCCGGGGCGAAGGCCCTTTTGAACTGGTCAATCTGCGTCTGAAAGATGAAGAGATCCATGCGATCATTCAGAAGCTGAAACAACGTCTGGCGACGGAGGTCTCGACATGATGAGCTCCATACCAGCAGCCGACAGTTCATCAAAGGATCGAGGAGAACCTGTTTGCAGCAGACGTGCTGCTTTGGGAATGCTGGCTTTTGGAAGTTTGCAGGGGTGTAATTCGCTTCGAAACTGGCAAAAGACGGATGAGTTCGCCAAGCGATCCAACTGCCCGTTAGGCAATGCCGCCACGGCTGATGATTACGTTTCGCATCTCAATCAGAATGTGGATCGGATCGAAGGCTGGCGTGCCGGGCGTGTCCATATTCGCGCCAACCATATTCCACTCACAGCAGAAATCGCGGTGCAGAAATCGCAATTGCTGAGAATTTCCGTGACCAGCGCACTGGGTCAGGAAGTCGATCTGGGCTCGAACGAAGAGATTTTCTGGTTCTGGGCCAAGCGAAATGATCCTCCCGATCTGATGTTTGTGCGCCATGAGGAAATGGCCGAAGTTCAACAGAATATGCCCATTCCTTTTGAGCCGGGCTGGTTGATGGAAGCGCTGGGTGTGGCGCCTTTTGATGCCAGTACGATGACACTCAATCGAGCGGGTGATGGTCGCACGGTGGCTTTAACCAGTTCGCACCTTTCTCCTGCCGGAATCCCCATTCGCAAGGTCATCACTGTCGATGCCTGTCATGGCCTGGTGCTGGAGCATGGCCTCTACGATCCGAAGGGACGAGTAGTGGCTCAAGGTCGGCTCAAAAATCATTTTCGTGACCAGCACTCCGGGGCAGTTCTCCCTCGCCAGATGACACTCGACTGGCCCTTGGCACAAATGAATATGGTCCTCAACTTCGACAAAATCGAAGTGAATCCTGGGGAGCTACCACAACAGGTCTGGCAGCCGCCACAGATGCCCCAGACACGCTTGGTCAACATGGCCGAAGCGATGCGCAGCTAGTTCATTCTGGAACTGGCGACGATCAGTTCCATTCCACGGGATGTTCCAGCCGGCCGATGATGCGGTGGAGCCGGGACATCCGCTGTTGGGCTTCCTCAAGTTGCGGCTGAGCCTGAGCTTGTTCGAAATGCGAAATGGCTTTTTTCAAACGTCTGCCCGCCCGTTTGTATTCGCCATGCACTTCGCAGAGCTGGGCCACATGCAGTTGATCGAGCCCCATCCCCAGTTGGTCACCCGCTTGACGATGATGCCGCCAGGCCAGCCTGAGCCGGGAGAAGGTTTCGTCTGCATCGCCATTGAGCATTGCGACGAGAGCCAGAGTTCCCCAATCGGCTCCGGACTGATCCGGTAACTCGGAAAGCTCAGCACTCTCGTCGTCACATTCCAGGCTTAAAGCAGCCTGCGCGAGTTGATCGGCTAAAGTCACTCGTGAAGCCATCAAGGCATCGAGCGCGAGATTTGAGAGATCGAAAGCATCCGACGATTCACTGGAATAAAGGGCCAGTTGCTGAAAGCGGCGGGCACTCGTGAAGTCGCCAATCTGGCGGTAGACCCGGGCAATCATCGATGCCGCTCGCGATTGCGTCTGGCGACAACCCAATTCGCTGGCAAAATCCTGAAGTTGACAGGCATAACCCATGGCATCACGCAGATGACCACGTCGGAGGGAGAGAATCGTAAACAACTCCAGGCATTCGCGTGGCGCCACTTCAGCATCGCAAAGACGATTTAACAGTAGTTCGGCATCATCCAGTTGACCATGCAGAATCGACTGGGAGATGTCGTCAAGAACTCCGTGAATCCAGCTCTCGGATTCAATCGACTCGCTCTCATTCAGGCCACCATGATCGTGATCGTTATGGCCGTGGCGATTGGTGGAATCGTTGCCGGAGCGCGCCACTTCATCGTCACCGAAAGGCGAACCTTCGGCAGGTTGATTATCTGACGGATAGAACATGTCCTTCGTCCTTCTCTTCATTAGCCCAATGAATCGAAGACGAGCAACTCAAACACAACTTGTGGCGCGTGTTGTTTTGAGGGCGTCCAATGTGATGAGACCTGAGTCCATTCAGAGAATATCAGATTTGCCTATTCTCGCAATAGATCTCTTTTTAATTATTTTACCCAATTTTCCTGAATGTCGCTTTTCCTCATCATTCCAGCATGAACAGGAGAGCACATCCGGGCGTGTGGAAATCGATCGACTTTCGATGACTGATCAGAATTCCCGGGGGACGAGGGGTTGATTCAACCCTTCTTTGCATAGGAACTTTGGGCAGATCGTGTTAAATTTGCAGGTTGTGGTGGAGCGTCATGCAATCCGTCAAATGTCGGATGCTGTGCTTGCCAGACTCGACAGCATTTACTCTAAACTAAAGTCACTTCACAGTTTGCAAATTCATCGGGTCGCTGCCAACCATCCATCAGGCGTGACTCAAACTGAGGCGATCCCTCATGAAGATCGCCGCCAGAGGATTGGTTCTTCTTCGATAGATAAGCTGTTGGACGGAATGAGGTTGTCAATCATTCCGTCTGTCAGATCCACATTCGACAAACGATAGACTCCAGTGCCGGTGACGACCATTGGTCATCGCGGCCGACAGGGAAGGAAACAGGAATGGCCGTCGATCTTTACCAGCCCTGCCCGTGTGGCAGTGGGAAGAAACTCAAATTCTGCTGTGCACCGATCTCCGACGAAATGTCGCGGGTCGACCGGTTGATCGCAGATGGCCAGTTACGCCCTGCATTAACGGCCCTCGAAGCTCTCGACCGCAAAGTCACTCCCGATACTTCCAGTCATGCCTGGATTGTGACCACGACATCCACCGTTCATCTGCAGATGGAACGCCCAGATCTCGCTCGCGATCTGCTCAAAAAACTGCTCGAAACTCATACCGACAACGACTACGCCTTCTGCCTCTATGCGATGGCTTCGCTCGCGACAGACAGCTACGAGCCTTCTCGCAAAATCATTCAGAAGGCATTCTTTCGCTGCACCCGCAAATACCCCGCCATGTGCAGTCATCTGGCCATTGGTATCGCAACCGTCATGATGTCCCGCAATGCCTGGATGGCCACGCGCGAAGCGATGTCACTCGCACTTCGCTTTGCCGCCGAAGACGAACGTCAGGATGTCTTCCTCCGGCTGCTGCAGGTCGATAACAATCCGCAGATTCCGTGGCCACTGCGCGGAGCTCACCATCTCCCCGAGTTCACCGGGAGCGAAGAGCAAGAAAAGGAATTCAAGAAGGGACAGAAGTTTGTCCAGATCGGCTGCTTCGAAGCGGCTGCTGATACGTTCGCTGCGCTGGCCCGCCAGCTTCCAGATGCTCCCGCTGTCGCCCATGCAGCAGCTTTGTGCCGGGCCTGGGATGGAAACGAGGCCGAAGCTGCCGCTGGCTTCCATCAGGCCGCTCGTCTCTACACCGATCGATCGAAGGCCGTCGAATGCGAGACGCTGGCTCAACTCCTGCAGATCAGTGCCAGTTCCGATGAGCCGAATCTCGTTCGTCACGAGTTTTCGGTCTCTTCAGTCTCGCGTCTGCTTACAGCTTTCGACCAGCACGATCGTCTCAACCGTGAAGAGCGCGACTTCTCGCGATTGCCAGTCGCTCCGGTGGCCGTTTACCAGATTTATGATCGCAGCCTGAAAGACCTGGTCCTTGGTGAAGGTCTCCCTGCGCCAGATCAACTCCCCGCCTCGTTGGGTGAAGTGCATATCTTCGATGCAGCGCCGGATGGCTCAGCACAGGCATTGGCTGGCCTGGTGGCTTACGCCGGTAATGAAATGGAAACCGCGATAGCTCTCCTCAAGGAAGCCGCCGGCGACCTATTGGGCGATACCAGCGAAACAAATCAGCCGATTGCGGGTGTTCCCGAGCAGTGGATCGAGTTGCAAAGGCAGCATTACTTCCCCTCCCGATTGACACCTTCTCAGATTCGCGAACTGGAAGACCAGCTCTTTAACTGGAAGCTCAATGAGAAGTGGGCCAAGACACCTGCCGCCGGGCTGGCTGGGAAATCACCAGAGGAAGCTGCCAAAGATCCTGCGATGAACATCGCCGTCACAGCCGCGATTTTCGTCCTTGATTCGTTTGCTGCTCAGGTTCGCAAACTGCTCGATATCCGGAAGATTTTCCAGCAGCTTCAAGTGGAACCACTCCCACTGCTGGAAGTGACCCCCGAAACACCCCTGGCCAATCTATCGGTGATCGATTTCCAGCGATTGCCAGTTTCTCAGCTGTCTGATGAGCAACTCAAGCTGGCGTTCAATCGGGCACTGCTCATCCAGCATCCGCAGTTCCTCTATGACGTTGAAATTGAAATCACCCGCCGACCCGAACCACTCGACAAGGTCGATAAGGTCAAGCTCTATCGCTCCCTGGGTGAAATGGAACTTCTGCGGAACAACTTCCAGGGGGCACTTCACTGGATCGGCGAAGAACGCAAGCTCCCGGCTCCTCAAGGCACCACCGAGTTTTCGTTCACGCTCCAGCACGATATGTACGAGCTGAATCTGCGGGCCATGGCACCGGAGGTTCCCGGCTACGACGAACTGATTCAAAAATTCGTCGGCTACTATCTCCCCAAACTGCCACAACTCCGCGAGTTCCTCGAGTCCGTCTCAGCCATCTCGCGCAAACCACTTCCTGGCATCTCGGCTTCAGGAATTGTCACACAGACCGACACCACCACACCCGGCGGCCTCTGGACTCCCGATCAGCCACAAACTACAGCCAGTTCTGGCGGCGGACTCTGGTTGCCCGGGAACTGAGACCAAACGCCAGGTGACACGCACAGCCGCTTGGAAATGGATGACCCGGCCAACTCGTGGCCGGGTCATCGTGCATTGCACGATGACAAACTGCCGCTCCATGCATGTTCCCTGCCACAACCTTTCACTCGGCCTTGGGTGGCACGACCCTGAAGGCTTTGCGAAAGGGCGTGGTCTTGCCCCAGCGACAACCACAATGGCCGCGTCGAACCTCTTTGTTGATGGCTAGGTGCCATGCTTGCTGCTCGGAGCAAGCATGCTTTACAGATCTCTCAACACGCCGTTAAGTTCTGAATAGCGCATTAGAAGACGCCACTCGTTGGCGAGAAATCCTGTGAGAACTGCTTCGGATTCAGCTTCATACCCGCCTCATGATCGGCCTTTGCCCCTTGCTCATCTCCTACCAGCAGGCGCAATTGCCAGCGGTGAAAGTAGTACTCCCAATGATCGGGAGCACTTGCGATCAGTTGATCAAGGAACTGAATCGCACCTTTTGTCTCATCGGTTTCTGCCAAAGCGATTGCTTTGAGAAACAACAGTCGCTGCCTCCAACTCTCCTCGACATCCGGCTCAGCAAGCGTTGATTCGATCCGCTTCAATGCTTTTTTTGCCTGGCTCTGCTTAATCATCGAACAGATCTGCAGATCTTCTTGTGAATGGAGCGACGCATCTGCACTTGCCGGTTCTTCAACCCAGTGCCTAGGAACATAAAACTGAGTGAACTTCTGCGATGGAGGAGCAGGTGACAGGATGCGATCAATCATTGCACCGCATCCCGACCCCATCATGGCGAGGAGAAGCCAAGCGGCAATTCGCTTCCCACAATCCACGACCATCTCCTCCCCCATCAATCCGCGTAGTTCTCGCCCTCATTGCTCGTTGCGGGAGCAGGCGCGGGTTTGGCCACACTGCGGATGCGCTTTTCAGTCACTTCCTGCTGCAGTCGGGCAATCGCTTCGGCCAGGGGGACCGCACCGAGATCTCCCTCGA
>JAIXUU010000245.1 GCA_027483405.1 Planctomyces sp.
AATGAAAGAGTTTCTTCATATCGACGGGCAGCATCGTCGGAGAGTTGATACCTATCGGGCAGCTCATCTTCATCCCAGTTTGATTCATAGTCATCAGCCTTGTCTGGATTGCCAGAGCCATTCTCTTCGATTCGTGCCTGTAAGGTGTCGGCATCTTCGCTGACAGCAAGTTCGAGAAGATCTTCCGATCTTTCCACATCTTGTTCAGCGACTTGAAGACGAATCCCTCCAATAGCGTTGGCGAGAGTCCAATCCATCGACGCAATTTCGCCACCACTCAGATAGACCTTGATGTTTTCTCTTCGTAAGATTGACGCCGCGATGTTGGCCTCGACTTCGTTCCAGAAAACGCGCAGCGTCACGAGATCGTGGCTCATTCCTGCAATTCCAAAAAGTGATGAGTTTCTGAGAAGACCTTAACAAATCACTGGCTTTCTTTGAAACATTGTATCACAGGTGATGTGCTCAACAGATGGACTTGATAAAGCGGAATCGTCCTGTACGTTCATTTGTACTATATAAATGGGCGGGCTCTTGAAAAATCCGTATAAATAATTGTTATTGTGCAGGTTCATCCGTGACGATTTCGCCAATCAGCAGGATGGAGCCCACGATCCACTTGTGATCGGCATATTTTTCGGGGTGCTCATCGTAATCTTTGCGGTTGTGTTCAAAGAGAATTTCTCGTTTATTGAGCTTTTCCGGCCTGAGTTCCATCCGCACGTGATGTCGCCCTGCAGGCCGCTCGCTGGCAATCGCCGTCTTCCCCATGCGGTGATAGGTACAATACGGGTCAATCCGGTTCTGATAAGTCGGTGGCAAGTCGTCCCACTGGATCTTTAACCGCCCACCATCCGGCCCCAGCAGGTCGAAGATCGCCAGTGTGGAACCTTCAATCGTGAATTCGAGGGCAGCGCCTGGAGCTTCCGCTTCATAAAGCTCGGGCATGTTCCGGGCAAATCGCCGCGCCAGCGTGTGATCAGCAGGGAGCTTTTTCCAGGTCCCTTGGAGCATGTTCGCCGTGATCGGAATCTGCTGGGCCCGCTCGAAGTTATCATTCCGTAATGGCTGATCGAGTGCATGGTCAGCCGGCTTCCCACTCGCCTCCATGATGGCTGGCCAGCAGCGGGCAATCGTGGCGGCATAGACCTCGTGGCCTGTTTCCACATGGGGATGGACACCATCGGTCGAAAAGACAAGTGGCTTCGCCTCGCGAATGTCGGCTGGTCGGGGAGCTTTGAAAACCAGCTCACCATCTTTCTCCAGTTGAACGACTTTCACACCCAAATGAATCGAAGGAATCTTGTAGTGTTCAGCCACATCTTCCATCGCACTGGCTGATCGCTGCATCTTGCCATTGCGAAGCTGTTCCAGAAATGGCTCGCTGACCGTGTAAACGAAGACAATGTCGGTCGTGGGGTTCGCCCTCCAGGTCTGGCGGACAATCCCTTCCATCGCCTTATGAATCTGTTCAGGGGGAGCCCCCCCATCGTTCACAGCAAACTCAACAAAAAGCAGATCGGGCTCATGACGGAGAACATCGTTCTTCAGCCGGAACACCCCCAGATCGGAACCCGTGCCACCAATGGCGGCATCAATCTGCTCGAATGGAATTCCCGGGTATTGCTTCGTCAGCCATTCACGTGAAAGCACACGCCAGCCGGGTGCAGCCGTAATGCTGCCCCCCAGATAGGCAATCTTCACAGGCTGTCCAGCTTCGATTTTCGCTCGAACATTGGGCAAACCTCCTCGCGGATGGCATTCCACCGCCTCTTTGAAGGCCGGAGCGTCCGCTGCGATGATCGCAATACTGGAGAGTTGCCAGGCCAGCGACGTAAGTACGAGAAGTACAGAAGCAGAGACATAGCGAAAGGGCCGGAATGGCAGCATGGTGCGACAACTCATCGAAAGCCTCTCTCTGGCAGGTATCGGGGCAAGTGGCCAATCATGGATTGAGTCTATCGATGGGAAAGTCGCAATCAAATTTTAAAGTCAATTCAGAATGAACTGTCGCCAATTGTTGCTGAAATTGGATTGGACATGCCGGCTCAAAGTTGCGAAGTTTGGCGAAGAGAGTTTACCACGAAGCACACGAAGAGCACGAAGGAGGGCGGAGGAACAAGTAAGTCGGGCTGATTTAGCCAGGTTCGAGTTCCCCTCATCCCGGCGTTCTCGCGTTGGAACGGGAGAAGGAGAAAGAAACCCTCACCTGCCACTGCGATGGTTGACGGGTGGCGAGGCCAACACGCTGCTAGCCGAATTCCTCTTCCCACCTTCGTGGTCTTCGTGAACTTCGTGGTGAACCTGCATTCTTCAAACTAAAAACAAGCAGTTCCGACCTGGCGGCAGAGTCAGGATCCTCTGGTCATCCAAGTTCACCAGCACAGTTGACTCCAGCCATCAGGTTACCTGCCACATCTCAATACAGCATACCTGCAATCTTGTGCGTGAAAGATCGCAGCTTTGAGAAAACTGGGCGAATCAACTCGAAGTGCGCTCTGATTTCTGAGATTCGTATGACCAGCGCCGAAGCCAAAACATTTGTGATCTACAACAGTCTGCGATAGACGGAAAAGATACTGCGAACGTTTGTTTTGTGGCTTGAACTCTCTTCTAGGTCAAGCTGCTATTTGTCCCCGAAAATGTGACCGGCTATGCAACCGTCATCAGCCGTTGGCAGAGGCTTTGGCGGCAGCGGCAGCAGCGACAGCCAGCACATCGCAGCGCTCATTCTCCGCATGCCCTGCATGCCCTTTGATCAGCTTAAACTGCACCTGATGCCTGGCCAGCAGTTGATCAAGAGTTTGCCAATATTCGACGTTCTTGACGGGCTTGAAGGACTTGCCCTCTTTGCGCTGCCAGCCGTTACGCTTCCAACCGGGCAACCACTCGCTGGACCCTTTGGCGACATAGCTGCTATCAGTCACCACTTCTACCCGAGAACGGCTCTTGAGGGCCTTAAGACCTTCAATCACAGCCTGCAGTTCCATCTGGTTGTTGGTGGTCTCAGCCAAGCCACCGCTGGCTTCTTTCTCTTTGCCAGAAGCCGGATGCCGGAGAATGTAACCCCAACCACCCGGGCCAGGATTGCCACTGCATGCCCCGTCTGTAAAGAGCTGCACAAAAGGAAGTACAGACTGTTCCTGATCCACAACGCTGGCAGAGGTAGCAGTTGACCCGGCCTGATGAGCTGACATGGTCTGGCAAACCTCTGGATGAACCAGTCGTAAAATTTGGAACGAGACGTTCTTTCACACTCAGGCGAACATTTCCAGCCTTGGGGATGAAAATCGCCCGGGCTGAGAACGAACGCCACATCGCTGAAGGTTAGCTGATCTCAGCTCAGCAGCATGAGTCGCACAGGCAAACTGCGCATGCGGTGCCTTGCGCATTGACAGCGATCTGGTCAGCACAGGGCAGACCGCGATCTGTTAACGCTCGCGGAAGATAATCCGCCCACGATTGAGATCGTAAGGACTCACTTCCACCTTCACTTTGTCACCCGGCACAATACGGATGAAGTGTTTACGCATTTTTCCCGCGACGTGAGCTAGAACTTCATGTCCATTCGAGAGCAATACTCGAAATTGCGTGTTGGCCAGAGCCTCCACGACGTCGCCATCCACTTCGATGGCTTCTTCTTTCGCCATAACTCGTTGCCTGTTCTTTCGTTAAAAAGGATAAATCTGCTACGTTGTTATTACAGCCTCTCCCGGATTCTAACGAGTTGTCCAGAACTCTGCCACCACCTGATTCGGAACGAGTTCCCGGGAATTTCGCCAAGCAGACTGAAATCTCATCGTAGTAGAATCCAGCGGACTGACATCAGCATTCACCACCACTTGCTTTTCACAACTGCCTTATAAATAACGATTTGTGTTGTTCCTTGATTGCTCGCTTCGTCTGCTATGCCTTCGTCCCGACCTGGAGAATCCTCAGGATGTCGCGATTGATCTACCGCTATGGCCCAGGGTTACTCTTCGTACTCCCCCTGATCGGTGCGATGATCGCTGGCATTCTCGACTGGATCTGGCGACCACTCCTCAGTGCCTTCACAGGCTACACCTCAGTCCTGGCTCTCCTGTGCTGGTCATTCGCTTTACTGCTGCTCCGCCAATGGATCCTGAGCAAAAAACTCTTTCCTCACCCGCCCATCGTCATTCCCACAGGTGTCTCCCGGCAGGATCAAGCAGCCTATGAGATTGTCCAGAAAGCCGAACTCGAGCTCGAACACCAGCTGCAACAAACAAGTTTACCTCAGGCTCGATTTCAACTTCTCGTCGATGCACTGGGGAGCATGGCCCGTACAATCGCCCAGATTTACCGGCCCGGCGTCGCCCAGCCATACAGCGATCGCACTGTGATTGAACTGGTGGCCATGGCAGGTCTGGCTGCCCGATCACTCCGCCATTGGCTGACAAGTGCTATTCCTGGGATCGAAATCATCTCCGCACGTGAAGGCCTGCTCTTCATGGGAGCTTCCGATATCTATCGGAGGCGCCAGATTCAGATTGATCGCATCGCAGCCGGCGTCGGTGGTCTCCTGCTACTGATCTCTGCCCTCGCCGCGACCGTTTTTGAATCGGAAACCGGCTTAGTACTCGCCCGTGGGATGATGAGTTTTTTGCTACTGGTGATCATTCCCCGCTTGATCTGGAGACGTTGCCAGGACTGGCTTTCCCGAGAGTTTCTCCAGGCGGCTTTACTACAGATCGCTGGTGAAGCCGGAACACTGATGATCTCGCTATCGAATGGAGCCTTGCGCAAGGGAAGCCAGGCCTACACCGAACTCGAACGAAAACTGGCCCAGACAACTCCGGCTGTTCGCCGCCCGATACTTCCCATCACCTGGCGTGTCTGGCTGATTTACACCTTGCTGCTGATCCCTTATCTCTGGCTGGCGCTGATTGGCATTTACGCACTGATTGTGGATGAATGGTGGCTGCCACTGGGAATCTTCACGGCCCTCTGCTGGAGCATCTCGTGTTATTGGTGGTCATCGCAGAAAAGAGCCCCCATCAGCCAGTCCTCAAAAATGGCGATCGATGAAACCATACGCTTGTTTGCAAAAGAACGGCCCTGGCCTCCTGCTCAAACATTCGATCCTTACCGCCAGGACCTCCAACTCCTGATGAGCAAGACCGGGAACTCACTCGGTCCTCGCGGTCGATTGCAACTGGAAGATCTCACTGTCCCCGAAGGCTTAATGGTCGTGGAATCTCTGGCAATCGATCTTGAGCCCATGATGGCTGCCTGGCCTCTTTCCACAGTACTAACCATCGGACAGGTCGAAACCTGGTTACAGCGAGCGACTCAGGCACAAGTGGCTTATGAGCAAACAAGACCCATGCTCGACACCCTGGGCAAAACGTGGAATCTGACACGCTGGATTCGCGCCTTAACACCCGCAGAGATCGTCAAGAATATCGGCTGGACCCTCGCCGCTGAACTCGCAGGCAATCTCGTCTCCATCTCCAAAGATCAGTTCAACGACTGGTTACGCAACGAGTACTCCCGCTGCTGGAGGCTGGCGGGAATTCGTCTGGCCGATGCGCAAATGAAGAGCTGGCATCCCGCTCCACTGATCATCGACGACAACTTCTCTCTGGCAGCCGCCTCCCCTGAAGCTTCTTCACGCACAGCCGATTCTCAACCTGAGGTTCCCGTTGAACGTGAGGCCGAAGACTCATTAAGCCCGCTGGTCAAACTGGCCGTTGTCGGGCAGGTAAAAGCGGGAAAATCGAGTCTCATCAATGCCATCCTCAGGCAGCAGGCCGCCTTTGTCGATGTCCTTCCCGCCACCTCAGGTGTGGCGGAATATCACTGCCTCCTGCCAATGTCCGCAGGCGAAGTGGTGCTCCTGGACACTCCAGGCTACACCGATGCCACACTCTCTCCCAGGCAGTTTACAACCATTCTTGAAGCAGCCCGGCAAGCCGAAGTCGTCCTGCTCGTGATGGCTGCCAACAATCCCGCTAAAGATCCTGATGTGCAATTGATGCATCGCTTGCAGGAGTACTTCCAGCAGCATCCCCAGGAGCGCCCGCCACTTCTTGTCGGTGTCATTTCCAAAGTTGACCTGCTGAGACCGACTCTCGAATGGTCACCCCCTTATCAATTCCTCAATCCAGCACCGACACGCGCCAAAGAAGTGTCCGTTCGCGAGGTCGTTCAATACCATCAGGAGGTCTTTCAATCGACGATCAGGCACTGGGTGCCGGTCGCCACTCGACTGGAAGCACGTACCACAACACTTGAATCGGGCACACCAGAGACACCCAACAGGCTCTATGGAATCGATGAATACCTGATCCCCCTGCTCATTGCCCAGCTTCCTGAGGCCCAGGGATTGCTATTGCTCAAGGCACATCACGCGCGTCAGGATCACTGGGAAGCCTGGTGGCAAACCGCACGAGACGAAGGCCGCAAACTTCTCAAGATGATTGAGGGAACCATGAAATGATCACGAATCATCGCTAACAATGCTTCTGCCGTGAACCTGTCAATCATATACTGCCTATAATGCGTACATAGAAATTGGTAACAGTAACAGAGAACAGAACCATTATCCTTCTCTCGCTCATCGCAATTCGAGATCTCGTTCTCTATTGTTCCATCTGTGTGTAGTATCCATCCAGAACTTGTACAGATCATATTTATTCTGCGTCACTGACAGACAACATCAGTCGAGTTCACCACGTCATGTTAAAAACTATACGAAAGAATGTTTTCTCACTGATATGCCAATATCCCTGCAATCTGGCTGTGATCCTGCTTCTGCTGGGGCTTTTTGCTCTTGCGGGATTCCGTTTGCGAGATGAGCTGCTTGCCGATCAGATTTCATTGCAAATGGTCGTCAAAATTCCAGAGAACTTGCCAGAAACATTCTTGTGGCAAGACATGGGTAAGCAAATGGTAGAATGGCAACCTGAACGTGACTATCCGGGTCGTTATCAACAAGGTTGGTCCGAGTGCCTGGTGGAATTTCTCTGGTCTCCTCGATGGTTTACGGAAGCCCCTATGAATCCTTTTGACCAGAGCCTGGGGCCTTCCCTGAAGCAGCTTCCCCCAGTATATACAGATTCTGAAATCGATGGCTGGAAAGATTGCCAGAAGCAGTTAGCAGGCTTTTCGGAAATGTATGGCACCTCGACGGTTCGTCGCATACTTCGTCGCAAGTACGGTGTCACAAGCTGGGAAGTTCGTGAGAACATCCACAGGCTTCACGGATTCAAATTCTCCGTTCGTTGTGAAGACGATTTCTAGTAGGGTGCATGAAGTCCTCGGAATGCACCAGTTTTGATTGACATAACATGCATGCCGGCTGAGGAATTAGTAGATATCCCTGAATTCGCGATGGATCTATAAAATCCCGTCAACAGTCTGTCGTCTCCGAGCCACCACCGCGTATTCACTTTGGTCGCCAGAGATCGGCCAGCCTCAAATCGGCACCACCAGATTGGCGTCGCGTGCCAGTTGCCATTCTCCAAACATTGACCGTCGAAAGATCGACATCGCATGGCCCGCCAATTCGCGCACCGCGCCACCGCTGCGCGGTGTCACCTTGATGTGCAGATGCGTCCGCGTGTAAGCCATAAGCTCGACAATCACGATTTCCTCAAAGGTCGCCGACGCTTCAATGATCACACGCTGGTCGTTCTGCTCACAAGCCGCCAGAAACTCTTCCTTTCCGAAAGGTAGTCGCCCCGGCGTGAGAAACACCACGTCATCTGTCATGAGCGAACTGAGCACCTGCCGATCGAACTTCCTCGTCGCTTCCAGCCAGCGATATTGAACCGTCCGAATGGCCAGTTCATCCGCATGACGACCAGCGCCCACATTTCCTGACATGGCGTTGGCTTTCTGCTGGAACTTCCGTTCGCCGGGATGAATGAAGTGCGACCTTCCGAACCTCCTCTGGAAATCACCCAGAAGGTTCAGCAGCGCCATAAGGCCAAACAGCCAGGGCTAAACCCCGACTGCCGAGGAGAGTGTGCTGATCATCCAGTGATCGACATCGCGGAGCATTCGCTGAGTCAGTTTTCGAGCGGTGGGCTGATAATAGCACGAACGGACATCGAGTCCGAGATGTTCCAGTTGACGATCAAACTCGACGAGGTCAATCAGATGAGTCGGGCTGCCACTCAGTTGAGAAGCGACCAGCACTTTGCGCCCGCGGGCCAGGCGTGTCATTTCTGCGGGAAGTGACAGTGACTTCATCCGTGGGCAAAGGACAGCCGCTCCACAGTAAGTGGCCGGGCTGGCCAGGAGGAGTTGCAGTGCCAGATTCGCTCCCGATTCATACCCACCAATAAAGATGCGATCTGTATGAATGCGATGCTGGACAGACAGACTCAAGATCAGCGCATCGATAAAGCTCGCCAGAGCCAGCGGATCAGCATTCCAGGCATAGCCCCCGCGCACTGTCGTATCGCCACGCAGTGCAATGCCAATCATATTCTGGTCACTGGCGCGATGAATCGCCGCAATCCCGTCTGTTTCATTCTGGCCATCACCATGCAACCAGATGAGCACCGGGTACGCATAGGCAGGTTCGTGCTTCTCAGGCAGCACGACTTCCGCTTGCCAGACGTGATTTGCGCCCGAACCTTTCGAGAACTCACCCTGATCGGGTTTGGCATCGATCTCGGGATAAACCGGATAGTGTACCGGTTGATTCCGATCATGAGTAAAAAACTGATCGTCGGAGGAATGCGACTGTGAATTGCCGTTCATTGCGAATTGCTTCCCTTCGTGCGACGGGGAGTCGCTGCCGCAGTTTTTCCGGGCGGTGTGGCATGCGGTGGCTTGGCATCAGGCTGGCCTTCATGACCAATCCCGAGACCCTTCTTGACAACATCCATAGGAAAGTAGCGACCAGGGCATTCCGTAGCCCTGACCGTCCCATGGCCAATAATGCAGGAACTCTCGATCACAAACTCATTAGCTAAATCAGAAACGAGGCGTTTGGTAGCGCTGACTTGAGCTTCTGTCGGTGGTTTTTTCGCAAAGTTTCCCACCAGCACGATGCCAATCCCGCAGTCGTTAAACTCTTTGTTTCCGGCATGGGCTCCCGGCAGCTGCTGATGCCACCGAAAAGTCGGGGCGATCTCACCATCGGGCATGCCATCACCATTGCCAATCACAAAGTGATAACCAATTCCCAGCCAGCGATTGCCCGATCGATCTTTGTTCTTCGAGTGACTCTGATGAATGCTCTCGACATCTCCCGATGTCGTTGCCGTGTGATGCAGAACGAGGTACTTCCAAGGCTTGAGCGGGCTTTTTGCCGGCTGATGCATGAATGGCAAGGACTTGACCACCGGTTCGTTGGCAGCCGATTCTCGTGGTGAGTCGATCTCTGGTTGAATTGCAAAGAGTGCCTGCGCCAGCCGCATCGATTCGCTGGAATTCGATTCGTGCCTCACCTGATTGACGAGACCTGTCGAGCCAGGCGACTCATCGAGATGGCGGGCATCATCGATCACAGGTTTGGCCGCTTGATGAGCCATTCGTTGTGGCTCTTGAGCATCTAAAGATGCAGCACTGTTCGAGGCAGTGGCTGAATCGATGTGGGAAACGTCGATCATCTCGCTGGAACTCTCGCCAATCACGATCACGACAGGCTCAGGCCAGGGGCCCAGTTGATTATCGCTCATGCCAGACCACAGGGGATCAGCACAGCCGCTAAGCATCAGGAAACAACTCGACGCAAGCCACGCCACCGGGCAATGAAGGCTCTTCAGGATGTGGCTGATCGTCGACACGCGACGCCTCCTTGCCCAAACACTGCAAACCACCCAAAGGCCGGAATCCTGCCCGGCAAGGTCGTCGGGAGTGTAAAAATGGCCTCCGAAAGTGTCAACGCAAAGTCTGTCGTGACCAGCAGTTGACGCCGATCCTGAGTGACGATGAATGGTGACTTCGGCATTCTGCATGGAGTTTGCGGGCATAAACGTACTCCTGAAAGATCACGCAGATTATGCAGAATACCCACAACTCGCCTTGCATCCCTTTTCATGAGTTTTACGAGGGAATCTGAATTCTCATTGAAGTGGGATGAATCACACAACGCTCACCGAGAATACCGATCACGACACCTGGTGCGATCATGCGGGAAAATGGAGTGATACGTGGTTGTCAGAGAGTGTGAAATGTTTCATTCAGGCAACAGTGAGATGGCACTTTCTCCAGTGCCGCGCCGCAGAGATTGTGAGCCGAACATCCCGTCATCACACCTCTGAACGTTCAGTGGTATGGGCCTTAGCAAATCCAACCCATGTTATTCGATCCCATTTTGTTTTACCGTGTCTCTGGATTCGAAAACCTGGTCGGCCGCAGAGGGCATGGCAGATGAGATTTCCTTTTGTGATGGCTTTTTGGCTGAGCTTCGCAACAGTCGCGGCCGGACAAACACCGGCCAACCCGCCCGAAAAGGGTACACCCCTTCGATCCGCCTCGACTGTCAGTACAGCTTTCGGCGGACAAGCTGAAACCCCGTCTCACCTTCGTCCGGCAGCACCACTTAGCAGGGTCCAACTGAGATTGCGGCCGTTTCGCGAAACGGTCGTCCATGCGGTCCATTCCGGATGCGTGGATTCCGTTTCGGTGAAGCCGGGGACGCGGGCGGCCGCCTTTGTGACGCTTGTTTCGTTGGATGATCGTCATCAGCGACTTCTGGTCGACAAGATGCGTGCGGTCGAGCGGGAATGTGAAATCCTGCGGGATTCGGCCCCGGACGATCTTGAGCGAGCCATCCGCACAGAGCGGTACGAAGGCGCCCGACTGGCGCGAATCGCTGCCGAGGCGGAGTGGGCTGAGATGACGTACCGGGCTCCGTTTTCCGGCCAGATCGCCCGCCTGCATGTTTCAGACGGTCAATATGTCCGCGCGGGCGAACCGCTCCTGACAATTGTGGATGATTCGCGGTTTCTGTTTGCGTTTCCGTTCGCCAAAAACCTGGTTCAGACGGGGACTCGCGTCTCGGTGTCGATTGCCGGCGAGAGCCATTTCGCCCAGGTTCTGACGACTAGACCATTGGCAGAAGCCTTGCCGTTATTGGAAAAGCTTTTGCCAGGCGGAGGGCTGGCTTACGCGGTCGTGTCCAATCCGCAACGCAGCATTCAAGTAGGGGATCGGGTTGCAATACCCGCCAGTCCGCCTCTGACCGACACCGGGACTGAGCAAACACTGGCGGAAGCAAGCAACAGTTCGGAAAAGGTTCCCGATGGGCAACGACCGATAACAGGTGGGGAACGAGATGCTGCTGAAGCGACTTCACCTGCAGCGACTTCACCTGAGGGGACTTCCAAAGCAGTCGCCTCTAATAGTGTTCCGCAGACGAATGGCAGCCCGACGACGGGGGCGGAAACTTCGCCGAACTTGGGTGGAACTGGCGGGAGTTCGGCGACAGCGACTGGGGACACGTCGGGGATCAACGCGGCACCTCTTCCCCTGGACGCTGAAATCCAGCGGCTGCTTGCAGCAGCTGACATGACTCCGGAAGACATGCAGGCGGCTTTAGACAATCTGGAGGTCCAACTCCCACCGGAGGCCGCATCGCAACTTGGTGCCGTTCCCGAGGGCTTGTTGCAAACTCTGAAGATCGAAGGTTTTCCTCTCGATGAGCTGCTGGCGGCTCAGGGGGCGCTGGGGATTACACCCGAGCAATTGGGAGAGATCGAAGCGCTGCTGACCTCCTATCGTGAGGAACTGGAACGTGAAGGCCTCTTGGATTTCGCGTCGCTGGGTGAACTCGGCGATGAAGCCCTGCTGAAAGATCTGGCCGAGATCGAAGGCATGTCCGAGTATCTGGCATTCGCGGCTGCCTGCCGGTCCATCAGCGAGCACTTCCAGACGGACCTGCAGTCGATTCTTGATGAACGTCAGTTGGCTCAGGTGCAAACACTCGTGAGTGAAGTTTCAGGCAATGCACCGGGAGCGATTAACCCGCTGGCCCGCATGTCGCTCAGTGAAGAACAGCGGCAGGAACTGGCGAAGACACTGAAGTCGAATTTGTCTGAGGCAAGTAGCGTCTTGAAGGATTTGGCACTCAAGTCGATCAAGGGAGATACTGGCAAAAAACTGCTTCGAAAGATCCGCGATCAGCACCGTGAGCGTGTTTATGCGGCTTTGCCGCCGGATGTGCGTGACGAACTGGCAAAAACTACCCGCCCGCCCAGACGAGCAACGCCGGAGCCAACGAAAGAGGCATCGACATCGGCCATCGAAGAAAAGACACCACCGCGAAAGCCGCCAACGCGTCCCGCGGCTCCTCCTCCACTGCCGCCAGAACCGATTGGTCTGCCCATCTGGATCGCAGGAGGTGTGACTGTGGTTGTAGTCGCTGGGGGTGGAGTATGGTTTCTGCGACGTCGGGGATCACCAGAGACAGTCGTGAAGCCCTCAAAGGAAAAGGCGAAACCATCTTTAGGATTGAGTGTCGGGCCGGAGCAACAGCACACAACGATCTCTTCAGCCATCACCCTAGCCATTGAACGTCTGAAACAGACTTACGCGGATCAGTTGAAATCCACTGAAGTGACAATCGAAGTTGCCGAGGGAACTTACGTCGAGGAACTTCTCATTGACGAGACATTCGCGGGTAAGCTGACGATTCGCGCTGCCGCCGATGCGCTGGTGGTCATTCGCCCGCGCGGAAAACTCCCTGCATTGACAGTCCGAAGCCCAGGAAAAATCCAGCTGGAGCGGCTGTTTTTTGATGCAGCCGCCCAGGCGACCTGCCTGTCATTGGGGTTGGTCGGCCGTTCGGTGGAATTGATTGGTTTGAGATGTTCGGGATTTCAGCGATCAGGACTGGAAGTTCTTGGCGCTGTCACGAATGAACCGGCGAAACTTCAACTGGTGGATTGCGTATTCCAGGCGAACCGGCGATTGACGACGGCGGTGTCAGTGGGGGCAACCGGTGGAGAGGCAATGTCGCGATTGGAAATCACCGTGTCCCATTGCGACTTCCCGGGACCAATGCAGCAGGGGATCGACCTGCGTGTTGCTATGGCAGA
Source organism: Planctomyces sp. (assembly GCA_027483405.1). Taxonomy (GTDB): domain Bacteria; phylum Planctomycetota; class Planctomycetia; order Planctomycetales; family Planctomycetaceae; genus Planctopirus. The sequence goes on from JAIXUU010000245.1 coordinate 13,023, forward strand.
ACTGTCGGTGAAGGGTTCTGTCTTCAACGACACGAGGTTGCCGGTTCGCATCACCGGCCCCGCCACGGTGTGGAACAAGATCGAGGTCATCAACAACACATTCCAGGCAAGCGAGGCGGGCATTTCGTTTGTCGAGGTGGGTCAATGTGATCGCCGACGCCGTATCTGCGTCTATCAGAACCTGTTCATCTCCCCGACGGGACCAGAGTGTCACGTCGACCCTGCGATTGGCGCGGCGAATTTTGGTCCAATGTCCGACGCCATGTGTAACAACTGGAGCACGCGTCCGGCCGACTTCCGAGTCCCGGGAGAGTACTTTGTTTTCCAGGACGGCATGCGGGGTGTGGGCGACCTCGAGTTCGAATCCGGGCTGCCCGGAGAACCAGGGTACTTTGTCCCCGTAGAGGGCAGTTCGCCCACCAGATCGTGGCGCTATCGCGAATCTGAAGCATGGATCGGTGCTCGCGGCCCCCTGTCGTCCCCTGATCATCCAGCGGGAGGGCGATGAGCAAGAAGACTCTGGATTTTTGCCATCGCACCCGTTGCGTCCATGTTTCTGTCATACTTCAGGAGCGTGGGTTTCCCAAAGGCAGTGTAGCCCAGCGAAGTATGAGAGATCTAAGTTCGCCAATAAACCCTGGTTGAATCGAGACCCCTTGAGACGCTCGCTTGCCCGAAGGTGACTGTAGCGATTGGTGTGTGGCGTCAGTGATTACGCGGCGTCAGTGGATGTGCGGCAATCACACGGTACATGGGCTTGCCCGTCTTATCGCGTTGATTGGGGTCAACCACACCCTCGACCTGCACCAAAGAACGGTCTGAGAGTTTAGTCGTGTTCGGATCCACCACGAGAGCCACACTGCCACCCAGGTCGTCATCTTTGCCCGGGGTCAGGTTATAGATGATGTGCCACGTCTGATCCGAAGGATCAAAATCGACAACACCTCTCAGCCAGGCATAATTGCTGCGGTCGTAGTCGTAAGGATTGGGTCGGGTCGGATCGACCACTGGTTGCGGGATCGATCGCGTATTACTGGTGGCCCGCATAGCCGAATCTGTCGTGCTTGCCAGCGCAGGAGTTTCCCTGCGCGTTTCAATCAACGGGTCGAGCGTGACCGGAGGGTTCGCTGGTGGAAAAGGATCCGATGGTCGATTCAAACCGGTTTTCGGGAATGGATCCTTATTCGCCCCAGGCGAGACATCAAAGGGGGTATCCAGTGGATTCGGAACCGTCCGATCATTCGGCGGTGCACCGAATGTTGAGGGTGGGTTGCTGTTAAAAGGTTGTGCACTGCCGCCCGAGTTCGGGTCTGGCCGCCAATTGGGAGATGTCGGGTTGTTCGGTGTCGGTGTAGGAGTCAACAGCGTCGGGCCATTGCTGGGAACGGTTCCTTCCGGCACGTAAGTTCCCCCTTGAGGTACATAAGTACCACCAGGAGGCGCATAGGTACCACCGGGTGCACCATAGGTCGTGCCGGGCTGCACAAAACCCGAAGAGGGAGCCCCCATACCGGGGCTGCCAAAGTATTGCGGCTGACCGTAATAGGGAGAGGAGTGACAGCCCACCAGCAGTGTGAGGCACCCCCCGGCGATCATGCAGAGTGTTTTTTGCATAGGTGGTCTGGTCCAGGAAAGCGAAGTCAGCTTCCGGACAGGACCGGCCGCGACTCAAGGAGACATCGCCACCAACAGGGCGACTCGCGGCGGATTCTTAATGAAGTCGCAAAATGTGTCCAGCCCGATTTCTCCACATCTCCCATTTCCGATAAGAGCCTGATTTTCGAGGCATTTCTGGCAGAATCTGCGAGTCAAACCACGCTCCCGCCAAACGTCAAACTTTACGTTCGCGATAAACCGCGTAGTTTTTGGCCGTTTCCCACAGTCCTACTTGAATGACAGGTAACCCCACTTCGAATGTCTTCTCATAAATCAGCTTGGCAATATTTTCGGCAGTCGGGTTTTCAGGAATCAGATACAAAGGTTCGCCAGCATCGCTGAGAATTTTGACCATCGGGTCACGTTCGCAGAGTACCATCCGATGATCCAGGTGATCATCAATCCACTGGGAAACCGTCCGCTTCAGATCGCCAAAGTCCACCAGCATGCCTCTTTCATCAAGGCTTTCACCAGCCAGTGTGATAATGGCCTTCCCATTATGCCCATGGAGATGCCGGCATTTCCCACTGTAATTCAGCAGCCGATGTCCATAGCAGAACTGGATTTCGGAAGAAACTTCAAACATCAGTGTGCATTCCCAAAGATGGATCTCACTTCGACAACCTATGAATTTTAGACAGGATGACGGTCAAATTCATCCCGCTCGTCGAACGACAGCCTGCGCATCCCAAGCCACATCACAGTTTCAGGAATGACGTTTCGCCGCAACTCCCGAACCCAGAACGCTGCAGCTCTCATTCCGATCCAGATCCTCATGAACTTTGGAAACTATGGACATTGTGTTCGCCAAGCAGCATTACTCAGCATTTTAGAGAAGCCGGGCATGTGATGTGCACTCATGCATGACCCATCATCTGAATTCCTGGAAAGTTACTCATCAGCCGCAATGACCCACAAAATCACAACCACAGCTTCGTGACAAATTTTACCCAGTCATCTCAGCTCACTTGTTTTCCGCCGAGTGCGTAACTGAATGATTGGGGATGAACGATCTATTAAGGATTAACGATCCATGACTTTGAGAAAGAGGCTCCCCTCTCAAACTGCCGATTCTCTTTTCATGAACAAAAGGGTAGTCTTTGATGAGAGACGATTTGGGGTGTTTCTACGGGCCTTGAAAACCTGACTCCGGGAACTAAGAAACCCGGGCCATCATTTCAACAGCCAGGCGGACGTTCATGCACCGGCCGCCGGAAAACACCCAGATGACTTTCGAATCACCTCTCTGAGATTTGCTGCAAAGTGCTTCGCTTCGAAGTGTTTTGCTTCAGGGAACTTTGTTTCGGGCCAGCTTCACATCGGGTTCAATGCGAGTTTCTAAACCGCTGGAAGAGATTCCCACTATGGAACTGCCATCGAATTTCAGACCGTTGAATTCAACAGCATCCCGATTGGCAAAACTCTGCTCGAGTCCACTTCTACGCCGTGTGACTACACAGAGCTTAGTGGGTGTATTACTTTTCGGAGCAGCGACCACTTCTGCCGAAGCAGCCGGGCCCAGAGCAGAGGCTCGCCGGCAGGCCAGATTAGCCAACCAACAGGCCTGGAATGCCCCCGCGCCCTGGGGCACACCAGTTCCTCAATACATTGACCCTTACACCGGTTTGCCGATTCCGTACGTCACACAGTCGTTGCCGTACCCTGCGAGCGGAACGCCCGTTTTCACCCCCGGCGTATCAAATCCCA
>JAIXUU010000461.1 GCA_027483405.1 Planctomyces sp.
GGGAAGATCAACACACTCGACGGCTTCATCCGGCCCTACCGTGGGAATTCGCACGGGATCGACGGCTTTATGAACGGTGCGTTTCTCTTTCCCACGGTGATGGGACGAGCGATTCCTTACTCAACTTATGGTGGTGGTGTAGTCTTTTTGAGGGAACTGCAGCCCATCCTGTCGATTAACGTCTTTGACACCAACAGCACTCCCACCACCAGTGGGTTTGATGAGTTCTTTAACAATGGAGCCTCGCTGTATATCGAGGGGCGCATCCCGACCAGCTTTTTTGGCATGGAAGGGCTGCACTCACTTTCGGGTGCTTATAGCAGTGGAACCTATCGTTCGACAGATCCTGGCTTGAACTTCATCATCGAAAGAATTCGTGGGCTGAATGTTCCCGCACCTCAGGAAACAGGATCGTGGGCGTTCGAGTATTCTTTCAGTCAGGCACTGTGGGTGGATGCCACAGACTCGAAGCGAAGCTGGGGCCTGTTTGGCAGCCTGGGGATTGCCGATGGCAATCCGAATCCGATCCGCTGGGGATCGGATATCGGCATTGGTGGCTCCAGCCCGCTGGTTTCACGGCCATACGATAAGTTCGGCGTGGGATATTATTACCTGGGTGTGAGTAGTGAACTCAAGCAGATTGGGCCGATTCGAACACCACTGCGCGATGAGCATGGCGTCGAACTCTTCTACAACTATCAGGTGACACCCACATTCCAATTGACACCCGATCTGCAGATCATTACGCCCGGTATCTCGACGTATGACACTTCGGTCAACGTTGCCTTGCGGGCGAATTTGATCTTCTGATCGAACCGGCCGACTCAATTGGAAGGGTTGAGTTTACGCCTTGCGGATCTTTTCGCGTCCTTCGAGGACATTCTTCGTGGCGTTACGGGTATCGAGCACGAACTTAGAGTGCTTCACGATGTACTGATAGTCGTAGGCCGAGTGATCGGTCGAGATGAGTACACAGTCTTGTGAAGCCAGGAATTCGGGAGTGAGCTCCTGACTTTCCATGTGAGGAAGATCGGGGTAGTGCCGCATTTTCGGGAGCACAGGGACGTGGGGGTCGTTGTAGCTGAGATCGGCCTTGCGCGAGATGAGAATCTTCATGAGTTCGAAGGACGGGCTCTCGCGTGGATCATCCACGTCTTTCTTGTACGCAGCACCTAGAATGCAGATTTTGCTGCCCTTGATCGGCTTACCGGCGTCGTTGAGGAACTCGGCCAATCGCGTAATGACATACGACGGCATATGCACGTTGATCTCGCCAGCCAGCTCGATAAAGCGCGTCTGTTCGCCATGCTTGCGAGCAAGCCACGTGAGATAGAACGGATCGATGGGAATGCAGTGACCACCTAAGCCGGGGCCAGGATAGAAGGCCTGGAAGCCAAAGGGCTTGGTCTTCGCAGCGTCGATGACTTCCCAGACATCAATACCCATCTTGTCATAGAGCATCTTGAGTTCATTGACGAGGGCGATGTTCACAGCGCGGTAAGTGTTTTCGAGAATCTTGCAGGCTTCGGCAATTTCCATGCTGGAAACCGGTACCACGCGTACCACAGCCTTACTGTACATCGTGCAGGCCAGTTCGGTGCTGACAGGATCGTAACCACCGACAACTTTGGGAATCCCTTCGGCACTGAAGGTCGGGTTGCCCGGGTCTTCGCGTTCAGGACTGAATGCCAGGAAGAAATCAGTACCCGCTTTGAGTCCGGTCGCTTCCAGAACAGGTAGTACATTGACCCGCGTGGTGGTGGGATGTGTGGTACTTTCGAGAACGACGAGTTGACCGGGGCGTAGAGCTTTGGCAATCGAATGGGCTGTCCCTTCGATATAACTCAGGTCAGGATCGCGGCTCTCGTTCAGTGGTGTGGGGACACAGATGATGACGCAGTCTGCTTCGCGCAGGCGGCTCATATCGCTGGTGGGTTCAAATTTCTTTTCAGTAATGAGTGCTTTGATCAGGCTGGGATCAATATGCTTGATGTAGCTCTGGCCGGCATTGAGCTTATCGACTTTGGATTGATCAACATCAAAGCCCATGCACCGGAAACCAGCGGATGTAAAAGCACGGATCAATGGCAAACCGACATAACCCAAACCAATGACGCCAATGACGGCTGTTTGATTACCCAGTTTCTCGGCGAGCTGTTGACCAGACATAACTGTCTTTCGAATAAAAAAGACTCACGGCAGATAAGTGATGCAAATACAATCTGTCTCTGCGAAGAACATAGCTCGCATTTTTCAGATTGAGCAAGATGGAGTTGATCTGCCGGGGTAAGAGAGCATCAGTTTGTTGGGAAAACCGGGGCTTTGACAAAAGATGGCAAAATGCAGGATCGTTTTTCGAAAAAACGACATGATTCCCAGGAACTGTCAGAGCTGACTGGCAAAACTCAATCTATGCATGATTCTCGACGATATATGAACGCAAGATCACATGGCGACGACCGTGGCTGGTGGCAGAGCCGCTGTGGTTGCCAGCAACTCTGCTATCTCTTCGTGATTCCTTTGTGGCTGTTCTCGTCAGGTGACGGGCCGCAGATTGCGATTTCTCAGGAACTTCCCGGGCTGCGGGAAGCCTGGACGTTCAATCTCTCGGAGCCCGCTTTGCGGCAGCTTGATGCCGTTCGGGAGAACATGGAGGCTGGCCAATGGTCAGAGGCTGTCGAGATGGTCGAGTCAGTGCTGGAGTCGTCCGCTCATGAACTGGTGGCACTTGATCAACTGGCATGGATCAACGAGGCTCAGAACTCGGGACTGGCTGGTCAGAATAACCTTGAGAAAGTCATTTCAGGGCCGCACCTTTCCAGAAAGAGTTCTCCCGGTCAGCGAGTGTTGAACGTCGAGCTCACTGTTCGACAGATACTCTCCGGATGGCCCGAAGAGGGTCGCAAAATTTATCGCGAGAAGTTTGATCCCAAGGCGCGCCGCTGGTGGGGCGAATATCAATCAACCGGTGATGTGACGTTTCTGGAACGGATCGTGCAACGGGCGTGGCTGGCGAGTGATGGCGATCTCGCCGTCAATGAACTGGCGCACCATGCATTTCGGCAAAGGGAATACATCACGGCGAGGCTCCTCTGGCAATCGCTTCTTCCACTTGAGCTGCGGATGAAACTCAGTCGTCTCTCTATGGTTCAAGTCCACGCAGAGGCGACTTATCCTGATAGCGACTTGCCTGCAGCCGATGTCGTGGCCCGGATTGTGTTGTGCCGACTCTTCACTGGTGATGAACCAGGGACGGCTGCCGGGATCGAGTTGCTGGCGAAAGAATTCCCCGAGGCGAGAGGGAAACTTGGAGACCAGGAGGGGAAGTGGTTTGAGTTGATCGATCAGGTTCGGGCTGCACTGATTGAGCCGGGAGCCAGGCAAAATCCACTCAGCACCTCTTCTACTGCTAATTTTGCAATTGATGCCCAGAAAAAAATGATTGCCGAATCTCAAGTGACTTTGCCCCGCCGCGGGTGGGCGAAACAAGTCGAGGATCTGACACTTCCTCGCACCTGGGGAGGAATCCCCTCGCGAACGGGGAACATCGGGCCGGCTTTTGATCTGGGGGCATCTGTCTGGTCGGCAAACATTCCGCAGGAAAAGCTCTCGTTGTACAAGCCCACAGAGCAGCGGTTACTGGCAGATGTGCCGGGGTCATATCCCCTGATCTGGAACAATCTGGTGCTGCTCCCCACAGCCAATCAGATCATGGCGTGGGATGTTGTCAGCGGTCGTCCCGCGTGGAAAACCGCTCTCGATGCAAACGCTTCGATCTATCCGCCCAATGGTGGTGAATCGCTGGTTCCTCCCATTCTGCCATCGCGCGGAAGACCTGCTTATTCGCTGACAGTGGCTGATGAGCGTCTCTATGCCCGGCTGGGCTGGCCAGTGACTTTAAAAGCAGAGAATGAAACGCGAGATGTGGGTGGCCAGTTAATTTGCCTCGACCTGGGAAAAGAGCAAGGCAAGCTGCACTGGAGCGTGCTGCCTGCCGACCTCTTTGAAGAGGATGAAAGCTGGGAGTTCGCCGGGACGCCGGTGGTTCGTCATGGTGCGGTCTACACCATTGTGACGCGTTCGCGAGCAGTCATCGAATGGGCTTTGATGTGCCAGGATGCAGAGACTGGAAATCTCCGCTGGCTGACCAGGCTGGGTTATGGTCGCACCACACAACTGCCGAATGTCAATCAACTGGGGTTGGCTCTGGCGAC
>JAIXUU010000328.1 GCA_027483405.1 Planctomyces sp.
GAATTCCATTTCCAACGATCTGCTAATTGTTTCAGCAGGAGAGTCGTAGCAACAGCCAGGAACATACTGGGTAAATACATCCGGTGTTCGAAGTAAAGATCCTGGATCGGGACGATGGAACTGGTGGGAAATAAAACGAGCAGCCAGGCTCCCAATAGAAAACCAAGTGCCGGGCGATGGAAGCTCATTCGCACTATGATGATCAGACAGAGGCTTGCAATGACGAGACCTGGCCAGTAAGCCGCCGGATTGCTGATCGGAATCTGCAGGGCGTCGGCACATTGCCCTGTGGGCCAGAACCAGAGTTTCACGTAGGTTGCTACGACCCAGGGTTGAGATCGCAGGTATTGCCAACGTGAAATGTCGGGAACATCTCCAATGCCTGCCTGAGCATAGGCCCCCTGATGCGATAACATGACGAGAGCCAGCAGACCCAGCGTCAGCCAGAGGGCCAGATGCCAATACCAGCGGCCCGCCACTTCGCGCCAGGACTTTGACAGCACAGCCAGATCCAGCCACAGGACACACAACGGGGCCGTCACCAGAATCTCTTTGGAGAACACTCCCAGAGCGCAACTGCAGCAGGCGACGAGATACCATAAGGGCTGCTTTTGGAGAACCGCACGAGCAAAGGCGGCCATCGTTCCGAGATAAAACAGACTGGCGAGGGACTCCTGCCTTTGAATGACATAGGCCACTCCCTGGGAGTTCAGTGGATGAACGACCCACAACAGGCTGGAGACCAGCGCGATGGGTACTGCAGCTCCCGAAATGGACTCAGGAATCCGAGGGGCTTTTTCGAGCACAGTCTTGACGAGCGAATACAGAATCTGCGCCGAGGCGATATGAATGACGATGTTGGTGAGTGCGAAACTGAATGGTGCCGGCCCGAAGCAAACCTTATTGATGGCGAATGTCAAAAAGCTGAGCGGCCTCGTGTATTTCCATAAGTATTCCGGCGGCCAGAGCCTGTCGAGAACCTGATTATTCGCGACAAATTCGACACCATCAAACGTGAAATCTGCCGCCAGCCCGACGAGATAAGCAGCAATTCCCGCCAGCAGAATCAGAAGTCGTGGGAAAAGATTGGACATCGAAGCCGACACACCCTCTGGTTTCGAACCGAGCATTTGAACAAACGAAGTGGAAAGCCCGGTAGCGAAAGACATTCGGCCAGTCATCTCGTGATACCCAGAAATGAATTCTGCACGACTGATTTCCCTCTGGACTTTCCTGCATGAAGACAGCGAAAGACCGCCTCTGAATCTGTTCACCGATTCTCGGCTGCTATAGAGTGAAAACTGTCGATGAAGACTTGATGAAGGCGGGCTGTCATGTAGAGCCGATTTTCAGCGGACGTTTTCACGAACCTCTTTTCTGCTTCGTTACGATTCCTTTGTGATACGATTGAGTGTGTGAAGTTGCAGTGTCACGCAGTCCGTTTCTTCCCGAGCTGCCAGCCAGATTTTATCCAGAGGAGATCGTGAATTGACTGGCCCTTCCGAAAGCTCCGATGCCGACAATCGTCCGGGAGATAATCTTCCCACTCCATTTGGCCAATCCTCCGAACTTTCTACAGCCGAGACATATCGCCTAGCGGATCCACCAGCCCGCTGGAGCGAGCCGGTTGTTCCAGTCCGGGCTTTGGCACCTGTTGAAGAGGCTCCTAAGGGACCGCAAAAGTCGCGAGTGAAAAACGCAGGCACAGATTTCATGCAGCCATTACAAAAGCTGGCCAGTCATGAAGTCTCGGCACTCATCGGTTTCAATGCGATTGTGTTTGTCACCAGCGTCTGCATCATGACGCTGGAACTGACCGCTTCCCGGTTGATTGGTAAGCATGTCGGCAACTCGCTCTATACGTGGACGTCGGTCATTGGCGTTGTGCTGGCGGGCATTACAGTGGGTAACTACATCGGTGGCTATCTGGCCGATCTTCCCCGTCCTCGTCGCTCTCTCGCCTGGACGTTTCTCATTTCGAGTATCACCTGCTGGTCGGTCCTATGGCTCGATCAACTGATTCCCTCCTTTACCCGACCCGCATCAATTTCGTGGCCCCTGTGGGTGCTGATGACCGTCTCGCTGATTTTCTTTCTGCCCGCCTGTGCCATGGGGACGATTTCTCCCATCGTGGCCAGCCTGGCGGTCGCTTCATCGTCGCGCACAGGGATCACCATGGGGAATGTCTATGCCTGGGGTGCTCTGGGCTCGATTGTCGGGACATTCCTCACCGGCTTTTATCTCATTGATCAGTTTGGGACACGGGCTATTGTCGGGCTAGTTGCGATGACGTTGGCAGCCATGGCTTTGATCATCGCCTCGAAAAATAAAGTCTTTCGCACAGGTGTGGCCCTGGGCTGGTGTCAGCTGCTGGCTCTGACGTGGGGATTGGCGACATTCACAGAAACCAGCGTCGCTTCAGCGGCTGGCTTCTCAGCACGTATGGTCGGCGTCTGGGAAGATCCACAGACAACAGATGCCCGCACTTCGCGCTGGCGAACCTATGGCGAAACGGTTGGCCGACAGGTGCACGATCTGGGACTTTCACTCGCCTTACGAGATGACCGGCAAGGCGAATATCACGACGAAAGCTCCTACTCATATATCAATGTCTCAGAAGATTACAGCGAGGATGGTCGGCCTATCAAGCTGTTAAAGCTCGATAAACTGATCCATAGTTACTACGACCCGGCTGATCCGAACCGTCTCGACTATGATTATGAGAAAGTCTATGCAGCCATTACGGAAATGCTCGCTGGTTCTTCCGAAGCCGATATCGAAATTCAGGTCGCGAAGTTTCCGGGCCGAGAGCAGGTGGTGGCTCAGCTTCCTGCGGGTCTTTCCTGGAACCCGGATCGGCAGTCCATTTCGCTCAAGCCACGAGCGATTGTCGATTGGTCTTCGTTACTCAAGCTGGCCCCGGATGGTGCCTATATTGCTGCTGTCAATGAGCTGTCAGATCTTTCGACCAAAGCCGACTGGGGTGGGTTTTCTTCGGTCGCTGTGACCGAGTTGCCGGAAAACTTCAGGATCCCGCAGGAAATCAATGAGATTCTGCGTTACGACCGCACACTCGAAATGCTGAGTGTCTGGAAGCCTTTGGATGAAAAGTCCCGCAGGCTGGCACTGGCATCCAGCCCTTCGATGCCCTGGATCGATGCCATCGATGAGCTTCGCAAGAAATCGAGAAAGGCCAGCTCGCTGTTTATTGGGGGAGGGGGATATATCTTTCCCCGCTGGATTGAAAGTCAGTTCCCAGGGAGCGAACGCATCGATGTGGCTGAACTCGATCCAGCCGTACTGGCGGCTGTGGAAAGTGAAATGGGCCTGGCCAAACCACCGGCCACACGCGTTCACTCCCGTATTGGTGATGCCCGGAATGTGGTGGATGACCTCCTGCGGGAATCAAGTCAGCAAGGAAAGATCGTCTACGATTTTGCCTATGGCGATGCCTTCAATGATTTCAGTGTTCCGTGGCATCTCACGACGAAGGAGTTTGCCGAGAAGATTCATCAGTTGCTTTCGCCGGAAGGGGCTTACCTTGTCAACGTGATCGATGTTTACCCGCGAACCATCTGGCCACGAATTCAAGAGGAAGAGCAGCAGGTGACCTTCGATGGTGAGCCTCCCTTTGCCGGCTGGAATGAATGGAACAATAGTGGCTGGATCGATACGCCAGGCTTTCCCGGGTTTTCGCTGCATCGACATGGGACGCTCATCTTCTCTTTACGCTATCGAGGAGAGATGCCTGCTGCTGTTGAGAACCGATTGAAATCGCTCGGTGGTGCCTCACCTGTGTGGAAAAACTCTGTGTCTGAACTGGCAAAGAAAAGCCGTCAGCCACCCAGGCTCCCATTCGAACTCCCCGCGATCCTGATCCCCTCATTGCTGCTGGATGATGAATGGACGCCGGCACCGGCACCTTTTGAGTTTGTCGAGATTCGACGTGTCGGGACGGGATATTCTCTGGCTGTCCGTGGTGCTCTGACGCGAGACCTCAAAAATCGTCTGCTGTCACTCAATCCCGATAATGCTGCCTGGAAACAGGGGCTGGAAGGTCTGGCAAAGCGTTCGGAAAATCTGGCTTCAGGCCGCTTTCTGGCAGCGTTTGTCGCGACCTTGCATCAGGTCTTTCCCCATGTGGCAGTTTTTAGCAGTGAAGCGGGGAGTCCGAATGATAATCGTGATACTTTCGTGATTGCTGCTTCAAAAACTCCTATCGACTGGGCACAACTCGAAGCGTCCGATCACTGGACGGGCCTCCCCTTTGCGACTTCGTCAAAAGTCGATGAGACCGTCAAGACGACGGGCCAGATGGAGTCGCTCCTGGGGCTTGCGCGCGGCTTGATCCTGACTGATGATCATGCCCCGGTGGATAACCTGCTCTTGCCGGTCTTTGAAACCAACGACTGATTTGGCACCCGTTTGATCGACCTCATGATGACCGGAACTGCGAGAGACCATGGAGGAAACTGAGACCGTCGGCACGATTCGAATTCGCGGTGCCCGCACCCATAACCTGCAGAATCTCACGCTCGATCTTCCACTGGGAAAACTTGTGGGAGTCATTGGGATCAGTGGTTCTGGCAAGACATCGCTGGCACTGGATACTTTGTTTGTGGAAGGACAACGGCGATATCTGGAGACATTGAATCCTCAGATTCGTAGACAACTTCGCAGACAGTCGTGGGCCGATGTCGATGAAATTCAAGGCTTGCCACCGACGATCTGTCTCGATTCCCGCACGTTATCGGTCGGTCCGCGGGCGACCTTAGCTACTCTCACGGAGATTCATGATCTTCTGCGAGTGGTCTATTTTCGGGCCGGTGTGCTGCACTGCCCATCGTGCCAGTCGATTGTCGAGCAGTCGACACACGATGAAATCCTCGATGACCTGGTGGCTTTGCCAGAGCGGACGAAACTGCAGCTGCTGGCAAAAGTCGATGATGACCCTGGCATCTCGCCTCAGGATCGACTCCGGCAGATTGCACAGTCAGGCTTTGTCAGAGCCAGGATTAACGGGCAACTGGTCGATACTTCAGATGTGTTTGTATTGGCTGAAGACGCCCCTCGGCCAGTGATTGAAGCCGTGGTCGATCGAGTCATCATCAAGGAAGGGATCCGCAGTCGTCTGGCGGAATCGCTCGATGTGGCTCTGCGTCTGGGGCAAGGCTGTTGTCTGGTCACGATCGATGGCGCCCCGGATCGTCATTATGCGACCATCCGTTTTTGCGGTCCTTGCCATCGCTCGTTTGCTGATCCACAGTTGCGTGCCTTCAGCCACTTCAGTGCTGCCGGAGCCTGCCCTGCCTGCCTTGGTTTGGGAGTTCGCCTGGCAGAAGAATCACCCAAATCCAAACGACAGCAAAAATCGGCCTCCAAGGCCCAGTCCCAGCGAGCTGTTGCTCAAGTGGTGTCGTCCAAGAAATGTGCAGAGTGCCAGGGGAGCCGACTGGGGGAAGTTGCCCGGCATACTTTCTGGGAGGGAAAAACTCTGCCCGACTGGTTAAAGCTGAATGTGGATGATGCTTTGAAGGCCGTACGGCAGATCGAAACTGCATGGCAACAGGAAGTCCATCCGGGAACAAAGACGACTCATCAGAGTCTCCTCCGACAGAACCTGATCCCAGAAATCATCCGCCGGCTCGATGGACTCCAGCGGCTGGGATTGGGCTATCTCACACTGGATCGATCGGCTCAGACCTTATCGGGAGGAGAACTGACCCGCAGTCGCCTGGCGACGTTGATTGCCAGCCAGCGGAAGGGTTATTGCTTTGTGCTGGATGAACCATCGAGCGGCTTGCATCGTGCCGATCTGTATCGTGTTAAAAACGCCTTGAACGCTCTGCGGGATGTGGGGAACACGGTTGTCGTTGTCGAGCACGAAGTCGATCTGTTGCAAGGGGCGGACTGGCTGGTGGAACTCGGCCCCGGAGCTGGCCATCTCGGGGGAAAACTGGTGACAACCGGTACGCCGCAAGCCACTGCAGAGGCTCCCGAATCGGTGATTGGCCCATGGCTGAAGGGATGTCGTCAACTCATCCGGACGACTGACTCACCTGATGATCAACAGCACGATCAATCGTCGATTAACAAAGCTTTGCCTGAGTCGATTATCCTCGGTGGTTGTGACGCGGGATTCATCACCATTCCGCCCGTACGAGTGCGAAATGTGCATGTTCCGGCACTCAAGCTGGGGATGGGGCAAGTCGTTTGTTTCACCGGAGTTTCCGGCTCGGGAAAAACCACCTGGCTGATGGAAGGAATCTTGCCTGCACTTCAGCAGGCATTGAATGCTCGACATCAGCGGCCCGGTTCAAAAGCTCTCGCCAGCGGCGATCGCAGTTTGATGGCCACGATTCCTGACGAACTGATCGAGGTCGTCACGATTGGTCAATCACCTGTCGGTCGTGGCTGGAAATCATTCCCGATGACAGTCGCCGGTCTGTGGGATCTGGTGCGTAAAATCTACGCTGCGACGAAAGATGCCAAACTGAGAGGCTTTACGCCCACACGCTTCAGCCCCTGGCATCCCGAGGCCCGCTGCCCGGTGTGTCTGGGCCAGGGTGAAGTGACCTTGGAGGCCGATTTTCTCCCCGATTGGAAAACGACCTGCGAAACCTGTGCGGGAGATCGATTCAACCCCGCTACACTCGCGATTCGTTTTCGTGGGAAATCGTTGGGTGACGTATTACGGATGGAGTTCTCTGAAGCCGCCGAGTTCTTTGCGAGCTTTGAGCGGCTGGCCCGTCCGTTACATCTGTTCTGTGAACTGGGATTGGGCTATCTGAAACTGGGCCAGCCCATGCGCACGGTCTCGACAGGAGAAGCTCAGCGAATCCGTCTGGCCAGTTATCTCGCGCGGCCCGATTTTCAAGGCCAGCGCTGCTTTGCTCTCGATGAACCGACCACCGGATTGCATCCTTCAGACGTGCAGGCATTACTGAAGGTGTTTGACCGGCTGGTGGCGGCGGGTCATCTGCTGCTGGTGGTCGAACATCACCTGGATGTCATCCGGGCTGCCGATCAGATTCTCGACCTGGGCCCCGGTGCCGGCCAGCAGGGAGGACAACTTGTGGCCTGGGGCACCCAGCACGATCTTCGCCAGAACCCAGCCAGCCTGACTGGTCAAGCCCTGCGTGAACGCTCGCTGTAGCCCTTCAGGCAGCAGTACGATTTTTACTGATCTTGGAACCAGCGCAAGGATTAACGATACTTCGCACAAGGTGACGCTTTAGAATCCTCTGAAGTTTCCTTGAAAAGGTGTCCGCCATGATTTCGGAAAAAACTCGTTTGGTGATCGAACAATCCAGGCGGATCTTCGATCTCCACCGACAGGAATGGGTGGCGACTCACAGCGGCGAATTCGTGGCCATCGAACCGGATTCGGGAGAATGGTTCTTCGCGGAGAGTTTCGACGGTGCTGTTCGGGCAGCTCGAACGAAGTATCCCGATCGCCTGTGTCACACCCTCCGGATCGGACATGAAGCCGTCTTTTTTATCGGGCAGATGGGATCATGATTGGTTACGTCGATGAGAGGTTGCGGGCACTTGTCCCCATCCACATCGCCTCTCCGGGCAGTTCTTCGTTCCAGCCGTGCCGGGCCTGGGTTGATACGGCCTTCAACGGTACGATCGTCCTGCCCAGAAGCATCGCGGAGTCCCTGCAACTTCCGATGGAATCATCGGCGGATGCCGTCCTTGCCGATGGAACAATCGTCGCTATGGAGACATTTCGGTGTCAGATCGAATGGCTCGGTGGAACCTACGATACACAGATCGTAGTTAACGAAGGCGAGTATCCGTTACTTGGAACCATGCTGCTTTCTGGAAAGTGTCTGACGATCGACTACGCTTCAAGAACTGTGTCCATTAAGTAGAAAAGTGAGTGGGCATGATACCCGTAGGATCCACTGTTCGGATCACATTCGACACCCAAACTTTCCTCATCTGTCGTCACGTTCCTCCCCACCATCAACCATCAACCACCAACCATCAAACACCAAACACCCTCCGACCACAGTCCCCACGCCTTAGAGTCCGCATAGCGCACCCTACCGGTTAAGAATCCGATTCCTCCTCCCCATCCCCGCATGGCACAATCCCATCGCAATTCCCCATGCCATACATTACATTAATGTATGCTTATCAGTGTGTTCACATTGTATTGGCCAGAAGATGTCGATCTGGCCCATGTTGAGGTTTTGTAATGCTGAGGGTCTTCGTCCTCGTTGCCGGATTGTTTCTCGCGCCCTCCGCGCGGGGTGCAGAGGATTTGACGGCCCTGCTCAAGACCAATTGTCTCGCCTGCCATGATGCGACGAGTCCTTCGGGTCAGCCGAACCTCTCCGCCTTGCCATTCCATCCGGCCGATCCACGGAATGCCGAAGTCTGGGTGCGAATTCATGACCGCGTTCAATCGGGCGAAATGCCACCCAGGGATGGCGATCCGATCACACTGTCGGATCGCACCGCGCTGCTCCGCGTCATCAACGAGGCGATCACCACCGAGGAAGAGCGGCAAACCAAAGTCCAGGGCCGTGCCACCCGTCGGCGGCTCAACCGCATCGAGTTCGAGAACACATTGCGAGATCTGCTCGACGCCCCGTGGCTGCCGATTCGCTCGGTCTTGCCTGAGGATGCCGTCGCGCATGGCTACAACAAAGTCGGCGATGCGCTGGATGTCTCCCACGTGCAGATGGCCCGCTATCTGGAAGCCGCTGATCGGGCCCTCAACGGCGTTGTGGTCGATCGACCGCAGCCGCCCGAGGTGGCCATCAGGAAGTATTATGCGCGTGAACAAAGTTCATTCGCCCGCAAGATGACCTTCAGCCAGTTCAACACCGCCCCCGAGCGGGCCGCGTTTCCCGTGATGGGATATACCGCCCAACCCAAGGTGCGCGACGGCACCGAGCCGATGTCCGTCGGTGCCGCCGATCCGGTGGCACGGGAACTTGAAGGGATCGGTCTGGTGCAGGGAGCCTATGAACCGGTCGAACCGAAGTTCGATCAGTTTCGCGCTCCCGCTTCAGGCCGTTACAAGTTGCGGATTATGGCCCATTCGGCATGGGTCGGGCCGAATGGCTCCAATCACAATCTCAAGAACCCCAAGGCCATGTCGCCCAAATGGTTCATTCCCAATCTGGATGATGTCAGCGCGGGTCGTCGCTCCGAGCCGGTGACCATCTATGCCGAAATGCCACCTCGGCAGTTGCGACGTCTGGGTGCGTTCGACGTTCAGCCGGAAGCGGGTATTCACGAGCTGGAAGTCGATCTTCTGGCAGGTGAAACCATCCGTCCCGACGCCTCCCGCTTCTTCCGCTCGCGCCCAGGTGAAACACGCTGGCAAAATCCTCTGGCGGAGGCCGACGGGCAACCCGGAGTGGTTTATCGCTGGCTGGAGGTCGAAGGCCCCATTCACGAGGTCTGGCCGCCGAGGGGGCATCAATTGCTCTTCGGCGACCTGCCGATTCGCCTTCCTGCGGGAAGTAAAAGGAAAGGTCAATCAGTCGAAATCGTCTCCACGGATCAACAGGCCGATGCGACACGGCTGCTCAAACAATTCGTCGAGCGGGCCTACCGTCGACCGGTTCCCGAATCGGAACAGCTCCGTTTCCTCCCCGTCATCCAGCAGCAGCTCGCCTTGGGAGTCTCCTTTCGCGAGGCGATGATTGCAGGCTACACGGCGGTCCTCTGCTCGCCGGAATTCACCACCTGCCATAGTGAACCCGGCCCGCTCGACGACTTCGCGCTCGCTTCGAGGCTCTCCTACTTCCTCATCAACTCCGAACCAGACGCCGAACTTCGCGCAGTGGCCAAGACCGGTCAATTACGCGATCCCCAGGTCTTGCGGCAACAGACGCAGCGCCTGCTCGACGACCCTCGCCGGGATCGCTTCGTAACGTCGTTCATCGACTACTGGCTCGATCAACGCAAGATCCTCAATAACTCGCCCGATGCTGGACTCTACGGCGACTACTACCTCGACGACTGGCTCACGGACTCTGCACTCGAAGAAACCCGGCTCTACTTCACAGAGATGCTGACCGGCAACCTTCCCGTCAGGAATGTCGTCGACTCCGATTTCACCTTCGCCAACGAACGGCTCGCCATCCACTACGGTCTCCCTGCCATGGAGGGAACCACATTGCGGAAGGTGATGCTCCCTCCCGATTCGGTACGCGGCGGCCTGCTCACACAGGCCAGCATCTTGACGATCACCGCCAACGGCACCGCCACTTCGCCCGTCGTTCGCGGGGCCTGGGTCATGGATCGCATCCTCGGAAAGACACCGCCCAAGCCGCCCCCCGTTCCCGCTGTCGAACCCGATCTCCGCGGTGCCACCACCATTCGAGAACAATTGGCCAAACACCGCAATCAGGTCTCGTGCAATGGCTGCCACGCCCAGATCGATCCACCGGGCTTCGCCCTGGAAAGCTTTGATATCGCAGGTGGCTTCCGCACGAGATACCGCGCCCTCGCCGAGAAGGAGACCCGCGTTGCCGGACTGGCCCGCAGCGGCCAACCTCTCCAGTTCAAGGAGGCTTTGCCCGTCGATGCCAGCGGTCAATTGGCCACCGGGGAGTCTTTCCAGGACATCACCCAGTTCAAAAAACTCCTCCTCGCCGATGAACGGCAACTGGCCCGCAATCTGGTCGGTCAATTCACCGTTTATTCCACCGGAGCACCGGTTCGATTCAGTGATCGCCCGGCGATCGAGTCGATACTCAATGAGACGGCGGCGAACGGCTACCGCACTGCCGATCTCATTCACGCACTCGTCCAAAGCCCCCTGTTTCTCAATAAATAGTTTAAAGTTTCGCGATAGTTTGTTCACGACCGAGGATTCCTCAATATGAATCGCATTACCGGAATGGCCGTGCCACGGCGTCTGTTTCTGCAAGCCGCCGGTGTGGGCTTGGCACTGCCGCTCCTGGAGTCGATGACACCCGCCTTGGCGAAGGCGCCCAGGGAGTCGGAGACACCCCGGCGATTCCTCGGCATCTGCAATAACCTCGGCTTGCTTCCGGAGCACTTCTTTCCCCAGGGAACGGGGCGCGATTACGAGGCGTCGACCTATCTGAAGCTCCTCGAGCGCCACCGCAACGACTTCACCGTCTTCAGCGGCGTCTCTCACCCAGATGTCGATGGCGGCCACCCCGCCGACATCTGCTTTCTGACTGCCGCCCCCCATCCCTCCAGTGGTGGCTTCCGCAACACGATCTCGCTCGACCAGTACATCGCCGAACAGATCGGCATCAAAACCCGCTTTCCCTCGTTGACGCTGGGCGTTAACACCTCCGGTGGCCTGCGCAGCCTCTCCTGGACGGGATCCGGCGTGCTGATCCCCTGCGAGGAAAAGCCCTCCGCCATCTTCCGTGCCATGTTCACCCAGGGGTCCCCCGCGCAGATCGAGGCCCAGGTCAGGAAGCTCGAACAGGGGCAGAGCATTCTCGATGCCGTCGCGGGACAGGCCAAAGATCTCCAGAAGTCGCTCCCCGCACGAGATCGCGAGCGGCTTGACCAATACTTCGGCAGCGTGCGCGATCTCGAACAGCGGCTGGCCGTCGGTAAGGAGTGGGAACGCAAACCCAAACCCGCCGCGCCCGGCCCCATCCCGACCGATATCTCGACTCCCGCGGAATACATGGCCAAGACGAAGCTCATGTACGACATGGCCCGCCTCGCCTTCGAGAGCGATTCGACCCGCTCGATCACGTTGATGCTCGACAGCGTCAACTCGCCAGTCCTTGAACTGGAGGACCACGAGATCACCGAGGGCTACCATAACCTTTCGCATCACGGCAAATCCCCCGCGAAACTCGCCCAGCTCCAGGCGATCGACGAGTGGCATATGAAGCTCCTGGACGGCCTCTTCACCTCGCTCAAGGATTCCCAAGAGGATGGCCAGCCGCTCCTCGACCGCACGATGATTCTCTACGGCTCGAACCTGGGGAACGCCTCCACCCACGTGACGACGAATCTTCCCACGCTTCTGGCGGGTGGCGGATTCCGTCACGGCCAGCACCTCGGCTTCGACCGCGACCGCAACTACCCGCTCCCCAACCTCTTCGTCAGCATGCTCCAGCGCCTGGGCCTTGAAGCCGACCGCTTCGCCAGCTCAACCGGCACAATGCGCGGCCTCGAACTGGCGTGATGAGTCAACCAAGCACCTCTTCCCAACCAACAACCTTCAACTCCCCACCATCCACCAACAAACACCAAACACCAAATACCCAACACCAACGTAAAACACCCCCAGACCACTGTCACCAGCAGCCTGAGGGCGTCTTGAAAATGTCCCGGTCCGTGTCAGAGCCCGCGCAACATCCCACCACCAGGTGTCCTTCGCAAAAAGGACCCTGAAGAGTGGCAGAAAGTGGTTGCGGGTTGGATCTCACCCAGACGATTGTTGTCACCTTGGCAATCATGATGCATCTGAAGTGATCGTGATCACCGAAAGCCGAACAACCGCAGCAAACGTCTCGAATTCGAGTGGAGCACTGCGCGAACGCAGCACTCCAACCGGCGGCGACTGTCACATCACCCCGGCAAGAGGATCTGACCGAGCCCAGGCGAAGCACTCTCTGTCCGGAATCACAAGCAGAGTCTCTCGACTCCACCCATGAGGCGCGCTCAAACGAAAGCCTTCACCCTATCGCGACTCGGTGCGCCTCTCTGATTACTAAGGATTAAGAATTCGATTCCTCATCCCCATCCCCCGCTTCCGCCATATCCAGCTGCCGCATTTTGCGGTAAAGGTTTGACCGGTGCAGGCCTAATAGCCGGGCCGCTTCGCTCATGTTGTTTCGCACGCGTTTAATCGCGCGGCGGATGTATTCCTGCTGGAAGGAGTTCGTCGCTTCACTGAGGCCCATATCGAGCGAAGGCTCATGAAAACTGTCGCGCTCAGGGCTGAGAATGAAGGCCAGATCTTCAACCTCAATCCGCTCAGCCGGTGCCAGAAAAGCGACGCGCTCCATCAGATTCCGCAGCTCGCGCACATTGCCGGGCCAGGCATGCGATTGCAAGCGGCGCCTGGCTTCAGCCGAAAGATGCATCTTTCCTCGGCGGGCCTGCACCGCAAACTGTTCGAGAAAGTACTCGGCCAAAGGCAGCACATCGTCCGCTCGCTCGCGCAAGGGCGGGATTTCTAATGTGACAACATTTAAGCGGAAGTAGAGGTCTTCGCGAAACTTCTTCGCACGCACAGCTTCCGCCAGCCGGGCATTGGTGGCGGCAATCACACGGGCATTGATCGGAATCGTCTGCGAACCACCCACGCGGGTGATCACTTTCTGCTCCAGGACACGCAAAAGTTTGGCCTGACCACCCGCACTCAGATCACCAATTTCATCGAGAAAGATGGTTCCCCCTTCCGCGAGTTCAAACTTACCGCGGCGCATTTCGTGGGCATCCGTGAACGACCCACGCTCATGCCCGAAGAGTTCGCTTTCGAGAAGTGTTTCCGTGAGAGCTGCACAATTGACAGCAATAAAGGGCCGATCGGCTCGCGATCCCTGGTAATGCAGCGACGAAGCCACGACTTCTTTCCCCGTGCCGCTTTCCCCAAGAATCAGGACTGGCAGATCAGTCCCCGCCAGGCGGCGGATGGTGCTCCGCATCGCGACGATAGCCGGGCTTTCGCCAACGATGTTGACCCCGCGCGAGACCTGCTCGGTCAGTTGACGATTCGATGTGACGAGCAGTTCACGTTCTCTGGTATTCTGCAGAGCCGCTGCAATCTGGATACACAGGTCGAGAAGTGTGATCTCATCTTCCTGCGAAAAGGGGCCCTGCCGATGATTGATGACTTCAAAAGCGCCGAGAACTTTGCCGTCGAGATCGCGCAAAGGGCCGCAGAGGAGATTGCTGGTCTTGTAGCCACTGGAGGCATCAACCTTGCGATGAAATCGCGGGTCAGCATAGGCATCATCCACGCGAATCAACTGCACCTTGGAAATGACTTCTCCCACCACACCCACTTTGTCAGATAGTCGAAGTGAGCCCCCTTCGACACCCAGTGCAGGGCAGGCAATCACTTCGTGATGTTCACGATC
The DNA here is from genome assembly GCA_027483405.1 of Planctomyces sp. Taxonomy (GTDB): domain Bacteria; phylum Planctomycetota; class Planctomycetia; order Planctomycetales; family Planctomycetaceae; genus Planctopirus. The sequence continues at coordinate 14,061 of JAIXUU010000328.1, forward strand.
CCAGATGAAAATGCTGGCGCGATCGCAGTCGAGCAGGCGGGTCGCTTCCTCGGCAATTCGTGTCAGCAGTTTTTCTGTCTGTTGCTCGTTGGCCAGTTGTGCAGCCAGTTTGAGAATCTCGCGCAGCTTTTCGGCTCGCTCTTGTGCCTTGATTGTCTTCTGGCACACTGCCAGCGCGGTCGAGAACGTTTGAGCAGCGAACAGCACCGCGGGCAACTGTTTTTCATGCAGGTTCTTACCGTGGATCACAAGGACAGCTGTCCCCAATGAAGAGAGCCCAGTTTCCTGAGGCAACGGTGCGACGAGACAGCTTCCACTGGCTTTAACATCAATCGTCGCTGCATCCCGATCAAGTGCTTCGATCATCAGGCTCTGGGGCAGATCGTCGTTGGCCAGTCGGCCATATTGAACAATTGAAGCCCAGGCAGGTGATCGTTGCCAGATGGCGACATAGCTGACCCCCAGCAGGCCAGCCAGTCGTGCCGCGACTTCCCGCCCGAATGCATCGATAGACGTCGCCCGGGGAAGTAACTGAAAGACCTCCTGCTGCCACACGGAAAATTCCGCCAGATCAGGGAACTCAGCGGCCTGACGAAACTCATTACGAGACAACCAGCCAGCAGCCATATGTGATTCTCTCTGTCTATCTTTTGCACCCAGAATCCCGAAGACTCGTCAGTGTATCACTTAGATCAACAAGCATTGTCGCTCTGTGCGTTTTGATCCCAAAACGTAGACGTGCGCAATCATTATGATGTCGGTCTCTGCCAAGTCAAATCGCATTTAGCCACTATGATGAACAAAGGCAGATCATTGACCGTTCCACGCCGCAGAATTTCTCGAATTGTCGGACCGTTTTGAAGCTATAACACAGATTATGTGTACGGATTTACACATTCTCAACTTCGTCACGGCGGCAGCGAAACACAAAGACCGCCGTTATGCTACATTCCACGAACTTTCAGCGATGGAATGCCTCAGGACTTTCAGCCAGACGGTTTCTCCTGTCGGCAACATTTAGCCCCCCATGATCTTTCGGCGGAGTTAGCATGATTTACGTCAATGTTCTTCTGACAGTCCGCGAAACTGCAGATGTTCCCGAGATCCGCCAGTTGCTTCAGAAGCAGGGCGAGCTTTCACGAGCCGAGCCCGGCTGCCTCAGGTTCGAAGTTTATCAATCAAAGAACGACTCTAAAGTTTTCATCCTCAATGAACACTGGGAGTCTCAAACCGCTCTGGATGCCCATCGCCTTGCCGAAGCCTATACGACCATTTATGTACCTCGCGTGCTACCCAGAGTTGATCGCGTTCCCCACCCCAGCGACCTTGTTCAATAGTTGATGACAGCCGGTATTGTTTCCACCTCCTCACGATCTCCAGATGAATTAACGGTTATCCCATGCTCAACAAGTACTCGTCACGAATCACCCAGCCACGCTCGCAAGGTGCCTCTCAAGCCATGCTCTACGCCACAGGCATGAGCCGCGAAGATATGGATAAAGCCCAGGTTGGCATTTCGAGCGTCTGGTACGATGGCAACCCGTGCAACATGCACCTCAATAAGCTCGCCGACAAGGTAAAAGAGGGCGTCGTAGCCGCCGGCCTCGTCGGCATGAGATTCAACACCATCGGTGTTTCTGATGGCATCTCCATGGGAACCAACGGGATGTCGTTCTCGCTGCAGTCGCGCGATCTGATTGCCGACAGCATCGAAACCGTGATGTCGGCCCAATGGTACGACGCCAACATTTCGCTTCCCGGTTGCGACAAAAACATGCCTGGCTGCATCATGGCCATGGCTCGACTCAATCGCCCATCGCTCATGGTCTACGGCGGCACTATCCGAGCCGGCTGTACTCCGCGACATCCCAAGCTCGATATTGTCTCGGCCTTCCAGGTTTATGGCGAATACCTCGCTGGCAAGCTGAGCGACGAAGAGCGGCAGGAAATCATCGAACATGCCTGTCCCGGTGCCGGTGCCTGCGGCGGCATGTATACCGCGAACACGATGGCCAGTGCGATCGAAGCTTTGGGAATGTCATTGCCCTACAGCTCATCCATCCCGGCGGAAGATCCTCTCAAAATGGGAGAATGCCTCGCCGCAGGCAAGGCCATTCGCACTTTGCTCGAAAAGGATATCAAGCCCTCAGATATCATGACGCGAGCCGCTTTCGAGAATGCCATGGTGACCATCATGGCCACCGGTGGTTCAACGAACGCTGTCCTCCACCTCATTGCCATGGCTCGCGCGATTGGCGTCTCGCTCACCATCGACGACTTCCAGAAGGTTTCAGATCGCGTGCCCTTCATCGCTGATCTCAAACCGAGTGGTAAATACGTCATGGAAGATCTGCACAACGTGGGCGGAACCCCTGCGGTTCTCAAGTATCTATTGGAAAAGGGTTTCTTGGATGGCAGTTGCCTGACGGTGACTGGCAAGACCTTGGCAGAAAACCTGGAGCCACTCCCGGGCTTGGCGGAAGGCCAGCGCGTCATTGTGCCGATTGAAACACCCATCAAAGAGACAGGCCACATTCGCATCATGCGCGGCAATTTCTGCCCGGAAGGGGCTGTCGCCAAGATCACTGGTAAAGAAGGGCTCGTCTTCAAAGGCCCCGCTCGCTGCTACGATCAGGAAGAAGCGATGCTCAAGGGGCTGGAAAACAACGAGATTCAAAAGGGTGATGTGATCATCATCCGCTACGAAGGGCCGAAGGGTGGCCCCGGCTTACCCGAAATGCTCACCCCGACCTCCGCCATTATGGGCGCAGGTTTAGGGAGCGATGTCGCACTGCTGACCGACGGTCGCTTCAGTGGCGGTTCCCACGGCTTCATCGTCGGTCACGTGACACCCGAAGCCCAGGAAGGGGGCCCGATTGCCCTCGTAAGGAACGGCGACATCATCACCATCGACGCCGAGAAAAACAGCATCGACGTCAATTGGACAGAAGCCGAGTACCAGGCCCGCAAAGCCGCCTTCATCGCCCCACCATACCTCGCCACACGTGGTACACTGTACAAGTATATTAAGAACGTCAAAAACGCGAGCGAAGGCTGCGTAACGGACGAGTAGGTATTGTCTGAGAAAATTCGCAATGCCCTGAAGGAGCATTGATCATGTTCGATTCGATTTCGTTTGAAAACTTTCGATCCATCCGCAAACTGCATATCGACCTAAGGCCGATAAACGTACTCTTCGGGCCCAATGGATCGGGGAAGTCGACGATCTTGACTGCGATGGATTTACTGTCACGAACTTTGCGAACAGGATTGAGAGATTCTCTACGTCATGTTGGTGGCATCGATAGTCTTCGAACTTTTGGTATGCCGCGTGAGGACGTTACTTCAGTTGCCGTTAGGCAAGGGATGTTTGAGTACGTACGTAGTTTCGAGTGGATGAACCATCGTGAAGGCGCGACAGGTCATGAATCTCTTTACTCCCAAGGTGGCAAGTTTCCGGTAGTGGTTTTCGACTCAATGACGGGTGAGCTATGGGGACGCCAGCTCTCGCACTTTAATGATCCACACTTACAAAATCGATTTGCGGCACCCAGCATGTGGGACTTGGCAATTGAATCGGAAGTATGGACAGGGCTCGGAGGTGAGGATGATTTGGGATGTGTAGTTCGATTTCGAGAGTTGCTTGCGAGCGTATATGCGGCAAATTGCCGGAGATTGGATATTGACCGACTGGCTGAAGTAGGATCAAAGTCGCTCGACGGTGATGAATTAGGATTTCATGGAGAAGGTCTTTGGAATGTTCTTCGAAATCTTCGTGACAGCCACTCGACATCTGCGGTTTATTGGAAGATTGTCGAGTTCCTGAGAGTAGCCTTTCCCGGATTTTTAGACTATGAATTACGAACCGTTGGGCAGAGCGTATCATGCAGCGTCCGGAGTAGCGGTCAAGTCGAATCATACCCAGTAGCCTTAGCTCATGATGGACTGGTTCATTTGACCTATTGCCTTTGTCTGTTGTTCTGTCGAGGAAATCTAGATTCAACGGTAATTCTCGACGAACCCGACCTCTCGCTCCACCCTTGGGCGCTCACCGTCCTTGCCGATGCGATTAAAGAAGCCACGTCAAAGTGGAACCGGCAGGTGATCATTGCGACTCACTCCCCAACGCTCCTCTCCGAGTTTAAAGAAGATGAAATTCTGTTAATGCAGTCTGGCGAGAACAGTGCGACCGCCACTCGCGTCAGCGAAATCCAGGAAGACCGTGATTTGCTGGATCAATACGACCTGGGATCGCTTTACCGGATGAACGTCATCGGCAAGCAGGGGGATAAGCCGCTCTTTCAGGAAGTGGATAGTCCCGAATGAGCGAGTGGCGACAGATTTATGTTCGCTTCTATGTGACCGGGAAAGGTGAGGAGTCTTTTCTCGTTGACTTCTTTCGGCAATTGACTGTGTCTGGAACCGGGCTGATTTCCTTTACCACGGAACAAGCATTTAAGCAGATCAGAGCCGCGACAAATCCGAAGAAGGCGAGTATCAACCAGAAGGCCATTCCGCGAGAAATTGAGACGGCGGCGATCTCCATTCGGAAATGGATTGCAGACTCTCCTAATAAATATGCTGTGCTGGTGGACGATCTGGAATCAAGCCGACGACTGACGGCTTCAAGCGAGTTTCGTAACTACCGAGAATCCGTTGATAGGCTTCTCAATGCCAAACCAGGGCTTGCAAGTCGATTCGCCGTACATTTTTTCGTCAATATGATCGAAGCCTACTATTTCAAGCACCCGGAAGTGGTAAATGAGGTCTGTGGCATATCGCTGACTACCCATCCGGGCGATGTGGAGAACCTAAGACATCCGAAGAATCGACTCAAAGACCTCATCAGCAAACTGGATCGAGGTCGAAAGTATGATGAGGTGGTCGATGGAGCAACCATTGCCACCAAACTTGATCTCGCCAAGGTCTTGGACAATCCCGAACATTGCCGGGCACTGCGGACTCTTGTCGCCTGGATTTGGGAAGCGATCGGGCGCGAGCGAGGTAAGGAATATCAACTTCAGCATGGTCTCTACTGGGATGTGACTGCGACCC